>NZ_JARWLB010000003.1:0-485876 GCF_047445835.1 Rhizobium sp. BR 317
AATATCCTTCCCGCAAGCCCAAGCACCTAAGCTCAGAACCACCAATCAGCATCGCAGCCAATCCAGGAAACTCTAGAGCGAGAGACTTCGTCGCCAGCAGCGCCGCCGCCCTCGTCAGTGATCGGGCTTATAGACCCCCCACCCGAACATAGTCAACACCCTCTCTGTAAAAATTCTGACATTTTTGTAAGTGACTGATTTTGTTGGGGGATTTTTCAATGTATAAAACTTGGCGGGAAAATCGCCCGCTTGAGGGCCATTTTCCGGATTCATTTTACGGGTTCTCGCAGATTCCCGTCTTCACGGAGGAAATGGAGCGCCAAGCCAGCTTTCAAGCCCGGCTTCGGGCCGGTGCCTGTGCCGCTAATTGCCAGTTTATCGCCCAGGACCTAATAGAGAGCTGAGCAATGAAGGAGCTGATAATGTTGGTTCTCGACGAAGAGCAGACGCGTTCGGCGCTAGCCTTGCCAGCGCTGATCGAGGCGATCGCCACGATGTTTGCCGGCGGCTGCGTCATGCCGGTACGGCATCACCACGATATGGAGGTGCCCGGCGAAAGCAATGCGACGCTGTTGCTGATGCCGGCCTGGCTGCCGGGGCAATATATGGGCGTGAAGATGGTTTCGGTTTTCCCGGGCAATGCCGGGCGCACACTGCCGGCAATCTTCGGAACCTATTTGCTTTCCTCCGGCAGGACGGGCGAGATGCTGGCGGCGATCGACGGCGGCGAACTCACGGCACGGCGAACAGCGGCCACCTCGGCACTGGCGGCCCGCTATCTCGCACGCGCGGATGCGGAAGAACTGCTGATCTGCGGTACGGGGCGGCTATCGCTCAACCTGATCCAGGCGCATGCCGAGGGACGGGAGCTGAAGCGGATCGGCATATGGGGCCGCGATCGCAGTAAGGCACAACAGGTGGCGGATCAGGCGCGTGCCTTTGGTTTGACCGTGCAGGTGATCACCGATCTGGAAGCGGCTGCTGGCAGCGCCGACATCATCTCCTGCGGCACGCTGTCGAGCACGCCGGTCGTCCTCGGGGAATGGCTGAAGCCGGGAGCGCACCTCGATCTTGTCGGCGGCTTCAAGCCGGATATGCGCGAGACGGACGATACGTCGATCCGGCGAGCGCAGGTCTTCGTCGATACGCGCGCCGGCGCAATGAAGGAAGCTGGTGATATCGTGCAGCCGCTGAAAAGCGGCGTGCTGACGGAAGATGCGATCCACGCGGAGCTCAGCGAGCTCGTACGCGGGACGCGGCCGGGGCGTACCAATGACGACGATATAACCCTGTTCAAATCTGTGGGTGCGGCGCTCGAAGATCTCGCCGGTGCGATCCTCGCCTATGAACATATGCGAGGCGACAGGGCGTGACGCGCATGACACCTTCGCTGCCCGAGCTGCCGGTCTCGCACGTGCTCGCCGATATCGGCGCAGCGCTCGCGGACGAGCGGCGCGCGGTTTTGTCAGCGCCTCCCGGCGCCGGCAAGACGACGCTGGTGCCGCTTTATCTGCTGGGTCAGGGCTGGCGCGGCGACGGAAGAATCATCCTGTTGGAGCCGCGACGGCTCGCGGCAAGGGCCGCGGCGGCGCGCATGGCCTCGCTGCTCAGCGAGCAGGTGGGTGATACTGTCGGCTACCGCATGCGGCTCGACAACCGGGTTTCGGCAAAGACGCGCATCGAGGTGGTGACGGAAGGCGTGTTCGCGCGGATGATCCTCGACGATCCCGAACTATCCGGCGTCTCCACGGTCATCTTCGACGAATTCCATGAACGCTCGCTGGATGCGGATTTCGGCCTGGCACTGGCGCTGGACGTACAATCGGCGCTCCGCGAGGATCTGCGTATCCTCGTGATGTCGGCAACCCTCGATGTCGAACGCGTCGCTGCCCTGCTCGGGCGTCCGCCCGTCATCGAAAGCATGGGCCGCAGCTTCCCGATCGACATCCGCCATCAAGACCGGCCGGCCGGCGAGCGGATCGAGGACACGGTAACACGGGCGATTCTCGACGCGCATGCAACGGAACAGGGGTCGATCCTCGCCTTCCTGCCCGGACAGGCGGAAATCACCCGCACGGTGGAAAGGCTTGAAGGCCTGATAGCGCCGGAGACCGTGATCGCGCCGCTTTATGGCAATCTCGGACAGAAGGAACAGGACGCGGCGATCCGTCCGGCGCCCAAAGGCACGCGCAAGATCGTGCTGGCGACGTCGATCGCCGAGACGTCGATCACCATCGACGGCGTGCGCATCATCATCGATAGCGGCCTGCAGCGGCTGCCCGTCTTCGAAGCGTCGACTGGCATCACCCGGCTGGAGACGGTGCGGGTATCGCGGGCTTCCGCCGATCAGCGTGCCGGCCGCGCGGGACGAACCGAGCCCGGTATTGCGATCCGATTGTGGCATCCCGGCCAGACGGCGGCGCTGCCGGCCTTCACGCCGCCGCAGATCCTCTCCAGCGATCTTTCCGGGCTGGCGCTCGATCTTGCTCATTGGGGCGTACAGGACCCTTCAACACTTGCCTTTGTCGATCAACCACCGGCGACGACCCTTGCCGAGGCACGCGCGATGTTGCGGCAATTGGGGGCTCTGGACGCCGAAAACGGACTGACCACGCGCGGGCGGCTGATGCGCGATCTAGCCTTGCCGCCGCGGCTTTCGGCCATGGTGATCTCGGCAGCGGAATTCGGCCAGGCGCGAGAGGCAGCGATGCTCGCCGTACTGCTGACGGAACAGGGGCTGGGCGGACAGAGCATCGATCTGGAAGAGCGCCTGCGGCGGTTCAAGACGGAAAAGGGCGAGAGGGCCGAGGCATCGCGCCGGCTGGCCGGGCGGTTGGCTGCAGCAGCCGGCGAAGGCAAGGCTGCGGCTACGGGAGTACCTATATTGGCCGGCGCATTGCTGCTGCATGCCTTCCCAGACCGTATCGCCCTGCAGCGTGGCGGACGCGGGCGCTTTGTCATGGCGAACGGGCGCGGCGCCGAATTGCCGGAGACGGAACGCCTGGCCGGTTCGCCGATGCTGGTGATTGCCGATCTGACCGGCCGGGCGGCGCAGGCTCGTATCCTGGCGGCAGCGGAAATTGCGCGAGCTGACGTCGAGGAGCATTTGCCGGGCGAAATCCGCACGGAAGACCAGAGCGTCTTCGACAAGGCCAGCCGGCAGGTGCGCGCCCGCCGCGTCACGCGGCTCGGCGCCATCATCTTCGAGGAAACGCCTTTGCCGAGACCGACCGGCGAGCAGGCCGCAAAGGCGCTGGCCGACGGCATTCGCGAGCTTGGGCTCGGCGTCCTGCCCTTTTCGAAGGAGGCGACGCAATTGCGCGAGCGGATCGGCTTCCTGCACCGGACGATCGGGGAGCCGTGGCCAAACATGAGCGACGAAGCCCTGCTTTCGCAGTTGGACGAATGGTTCACGCCGTTCCAGACCGAGGCACGCGGCCTTTCCGACATCTCGGCTGGCGGGCTTTCCAATGGGCTGATGTCATTGGTGCCGCATGAGCTGCAGCGCGACCTTGGTCGGATGGCGCCGACGCATTTCGAAGCCCCGACCGGCCAACGCCATCCGATCCAATATGAAGGCGAGGAACCGCTGCTGACGATCCGCGTTCAAGAGCTTTTCGGGTTGAAGCAGCATCCGGCCGTCGGCGGTGGGCGGCTGCCGCTGGTGCTGGAACTGACGTCGCCGGCGCACCGGCCGATCCAGACGACGCGCGATCTGCCCGGCTTCTGGGCCGGGTCATGGAAAGACGTGCGCGCCGACATGCGCGGACGCTACCCCCGGCACCCCTGGCCGGAGGATCCGGCAGATGCTTTGCCGACGACAAGAGCCAAGCCGCGTGGTACCTGAGAATGGCCCGTTTCTTCAGAGGATTGGACAAGATGGCGGATGCGGACGCCAAGCCGCAGGACGATCACCACACCAGCCGGCGGCTCAGGCTGCAGACGCTGGTGCGGCTGCGCTGGCTTGCGGTCGGCGGCCAGACGGTGACGGTGATGATCGTCGCCTTCTGGCTGAAATTTCCGCTGCCGCTGCTCGCCTGCTGCGTCTTGATCGCCTGCCTTGCCTGGATCAACTTCTTCCTGACGCTGCGCTATCCGCCGACGCACCGCCTGGAGCCGCCGGCCGCCTTTGCGCTGCTCGGCCTCGATCTTCTGCAGCTTTGCGGGTTGCTCTTGATCACCGGCGGGCTTGCCAACCCCTTTTCTGCGCTGGTCTGCGTCCCTGTCATCATTTCCTTTGCCTCACAGCCGATCCGCTACAGCATGACGCTGATCGTGCTGGCGATGATCTGCATCACCGGCCTTGCCTTCTCGCCTTTTCCGCTGCCCTGGTATGACGGCGTCGAGATCAATGTTCACAGCGTGATGCAGCTCGGCGTCTGGTGTTCGATCGCCTCGACCATGGCCTTTGCCGCCTTCTACGCCTACCGCGTCTCCATGGAGGCGACGCAGCTTGCCGATGCGCTGTCGGCGACGGAACTGGTGCTGCAGCGGGAAAAGCATCTGTCACAGCTCGACGGACTGGCAGCCGCGGCGGCGCACGAACTCGGCACACCGTTGGCAACCATCAGCGTCGTCGCCAAGGAGATGGAACGCGAACTCAGGGAGGACGACCGCTTCCGCGAGGATGTGGCGCTGCTGCGGAGCCAGAGCGAGCGGTGCCGCGACATCCTGCGACGGCTGACGACACTCTCCTCCGAGGACGAGGCGCATATGCGACGGCTGACGCTGTCATCGATGATGGAGGAGATCATCGCGCCGCACCGCGAATTCGGCATCAAGCTGGAGCTGATCGAAAAAAGCCCACGGGTCGGCGAACCCGTGCTGAACCGCAATGCCGGCATCATGTACGGGCTTGGCAATCTCATCGAAAACGCCGTCGACTACGCCCGAAAGAAAGTGACCGTCACGGTAGAATACGATCCCAATACGCTGGCGATCGTCATCGAGGACGACGGCAACGGTTATTCTGCCGATATCTTGACGCGGATCGGCGAGCCCTATGTCACGACACGGCAGCGCGACGATACGGCCGGCGGCCTCGGACTAGGCCTATTCATCGCCAAAACCCTGCTGGAGCGTTCGGGTGCAGTGCTTATCTTCGGCAATCGAGATCCGGAAACGCCGGGTGCGCGCATCCGCATCGAATGGCCGCGCATGTTAATCGACAGTAATTCGACAAAATGAATTTCACGGCTTAAAACACCGGTCGTTAAAGTCAGTAGGACTATGCAGGCGGTTTGTCGCCGGGATTGAACATGATGACGGATAAAGAGCTGACCGACCCTCATGCGGGGGCCAAGGACATCGCGGACCATATCGGCCCCGACGCGACATTGCTGATCGTCGACGACGACGGACCCTTTCTGCGCCGGCTGGCGCGCGCCATGGAGACACGCGGCTTTGCGGTCGATACGGCGGAATCAGTGGCGGAAGGCGTTGCCAAATCCAAGACCAATCCGCCGAAATACGCCGTAGTCGATCTCCGTCTGGGGGATGGTACCGGCCTGGACGTTATCGAGGCAATCCGGCAACGGCGCGACGACACGCATATCGTGGTGCTGACCGGCTACGGCAATATCGCAACGGCAGTCACCGCGGTGAAGCTCGGTGCGCTCGATTATCTGGCCAAGCCCGCGGATGCCGACGACGTCTATGCGGCACTGACGCAGCGGCCAGGCGAAAAGGCCGAAGTGCCGGAAAATCCGATGTCGGCCGATCGGGTTCGCTGGGAGCATATCCAGCGCGTCTATGAAATGTGCGAACGCAATGTCTCCGAAACGGCCCGCCGCCTCAATATGCATCGCCGCACACTGCAACGCATTCTCGCCAAGCGCGCGCCGAAATAACCTTCATTCAGACGAAAAAGACTTGCCCGTCGCCCATTCGGCCAGCATCAGCCGCTGGGCGGCGGCGCGGGAGAAGTTCAGCGTCACCGACTTGCGCGTGGCCGGCGGCAGGCGATGTTCCGGCGCTTCGCGGATCATGTGCGCGCCGTAGCCATCCGACAGGAAAAGCCCGCAGTCTTCCGGAAAGATATCGAGCGGCACGTCCTTATGCGTCGCGAAGAACAGGCGATCGCAGTGCAGGCGGTAATCCGGCCATTTGCGGTCGACGCGAAAATCCTCGATCGAGGATTTGATCTCGATGATCCAGATCTCGCCTTTTTCGGACAGCGTGATGAGGTCGGCGCGACGGCCGCTGGCGAGCGGCAGTTCCGGCAAGACGGCATGGCGCATCTCGTGCAGTAATAGTTGCACGCCCCTGCGTACAAGCATCGCCCGTTCTGACTGGCGGCCATCTATTAACGGATTGTTATTGTAAACGCTCAAAATCGTCATGAATTGCCTCGGGGACCGAACAAGCGTTGTTGCAAAAAAACCATGTCCCTTTAATTTGCGCAGCGGAGCTATTTTTGTCGCCCCACACCAGCTTGCAAAGCTAAATTTAATAGAAAATAAACCGTAGTCAAAGATGGTTGATACCATCCCATTCCCTGTCACAACTCACCAAGAGACTTCCATGCGCATCCGCAATGCTATGACCGCACTCGGCCTTGTCGCAACGCTTGCCACGGCTGGTTATGCCACCACTGCCGCAGCCACGCCGACCGCTACCGCCAACTCCGCCTCCGACACCGTGAAGACGTTCGACAATGATTACGGCGTCACGAGCGACAACGGCTTCCAACTGCCGGCGATCCCGATCCAGAAGGTGAAGCCGCAGTTCCGCCGCCAGATCGTCTCTTTCAAGTCTGACGAAGCTGCGGGCACGATCATCGTCAACACCCGCGAGCGCCATCTCTATTACATCCTGGGCAACAACGAAGCCATGCGCTACGGCATCGGCGTCGGCAAGCAGGGCTTTGCATGGTCGGGCACGGCATATGTTGCCTGGAAGCAGGAATGGCCGAGCTGGCATCCGCCGAAGGAAATGGCGGTCCGCCGTCCGGAAATCGCCAAGTACGTCGATGACGGCATGAACCCGGGCCTCGAAAATCCGCTCGGCGCCCGCGCCATGTATCTCTACAACGAGAAGGGCCAGGATACGCTGTTCCGCCTGCACGGCACGCCGGAATGGGCTTCGATCGGCACTGCCGCTTCCTCGGGCTGCATCCGCCTGATGAACCAGGACGTCATCGACCTTTACAACCGCGTTCTGCCGGGTCACAGCACCAAGGTCGTCGTGATCCAGTAATCGCTGGTATTATTTAGAATTCAAAAGGCCGCTGGATCGTTGTCCGGCGGCCTTTTTGTTTGGGGTCGATGCTAACCGCCCCGCCCACCCTCGTGGTTCGAGACGGCCCTGCAGGCCTCCGCGCCATGAGGACTGATCTCTTTCCCCAGCCGCAAGACTCTCTCCACCTCGTCCTGAGGCGGCTTGACACTGGAGCGTCAGCGCAAGCGACAAGGCCTCGGAGGATCGGGGCGGCCTCTGGTCGAGAGAAGGGTCACCCCGCCTGCTTCGCCTTCAGTTCGATACGGCGGCGGTGGAGGACCGGTTCGGTGTAGCCGTTGGGCTGCTCACGGCCTTTGAGGACGAGATCAAGTGCCGCCTGGAAGGCGACCGAGCCATCGAAATTGCCGGCCATTGGCATGTAGAGCGGATCGCCGGCGTTCTGCTGGTCAACGACGGCGGCCATGCGCTTCATGGTCTCGACGATCTGCGCTTCGGTAATGACCTTGTGATGCAGCCAGTTGGCCATGTGTTGCGCGGAGATGCGCAGCGTGGCGCGATCCTCCATCAGACCGATATTATTGATATCGGGCACCTTGGAGCAGCCGACGCCCTGATCGACCCAGCGAACGACGTAGCCGAGGATCCCCTGGCAATTATTGTCGATCTCGCGCTGGATTTCTTCCGGCGTCCAGTTCGGGCGAGGCGCGACCGGCACGGAGAGAATATCGGAAAGCTTGGCGCGGGCGCGGCTCTTCAGGCCCTGCTGGACCTCGGCGACGTTGACACGATGATAGTGAGTCGCATGCAGCGTGGCGGCCGTCGGTGACGGCACCCAGGCGGTATTGGCGCCGGCCTTCGGATGCGCGATCTTCTGCTCCAGCATCGCCGCCATCAGATCGGGCATGGCCCACATGCCCTTGCCGATCTGCGCGTGACCGGAGAGGCCGCATTCCAGGCCGATATCGACATTCCAGTTTTCGTAAGCCGCGATCCAGGCGGCCTGCTTCATGTCGCCCTTGCGGATCATCGGGCCGGCTTCCATCGAGGTATGGATTTCATCGCCGGTGCGATCGAGGAAGCCGGTGTTGATGAAGACGACTCGTTCGCTAGCGGCGCGGATCGCCTCCTTGAGGTTGACCGTGGTGCGGCGCTCCTCGTCCATGATACCCATCTTGATGATGTTGCGCGGCATGCCGAGCACATCCTCGACGCGCGAGAAGATCTCGACGGCAAAAGCCACTTCCTCCGGCCCATGCATCTTCGGCTTGACGACATACATGGAGCCGGCGCGGGAATTCTTGCGGCGGCCATTCGGACCGATATCGTAGAAGGCGATCAGGCCGGTGATCATGGCATCCATGATACCCTCGGGCACTTCATGGCCGTCCCGGTCGAGGATCGCCGGATTGGTCATCAGGTGGCCGACATTGCGCACCAGCATCAGCGAGCGGCAATGCAGCTCGAAGTTCGAGCCGTCGGGCGCGGTGTAGGTCACATCCGGATTGAGATGGCGGGTAAAGGTCTTGCCGCCTTTGGAGACTTCTTCCGTCAGGTCACCCTTCATCAGGCCGAGCCAATTGCGATAGACCTCGGCCTTGTCCTCGGCATCGACGGCAGCGATCGAATCTTCGCAGTCCATGATCGCAGTGATCGCCGATTCCAGCCGGACGTCGGAAATAGCAGCCGGATCGGCCTTGCCGATATCGGTACCGGCATCGATGACGATCTCGATGTGAATGCCGTTATTCTTGAGCAGAATATGCGAGGGAGCGCCGACATCGCCGAGATAACCGGCGAAATGCCCAGCATCGGCAAGAGCGACGGCACCTTTCTTCGTTTCGATAACCAATGCACCGCCCTTGACGGCAAAACCGATGACATCCTTCCAGCTCGCACTGGAAAGCGGTGCGGCGGTATCGAGAAAATCCCGCACCCAGGCGATGACCTTCTCGCCGCGCTTCGGATTATAGCCTCTGCCCTTCTCGGCACCATCCGCCTCGGGGATCGCGTCGGTGCCATAGAGCGCATCATAGAGCGAGCCCCAGCGCGCATTGGCGGCGTTCAGCGCATAACGGGCGTTCATGACGGGAACGACGAGCTGCGGGCCGGCGACGGAGGCGATTTCAGGGTCGACATTGGCGGTCGAGACCGAGAAGGCCGGGCCTTCCGGAATGATATAGCCGATCTCACGCAGAAAGGCTTCGTAGGCGGCCATGTCCACGGGCGCGCCGTTCTTGCGGTACCAATCGTCCAGGGCAGCCTGCATACGGTCGCGCTTGGCGAGCAGATCACGGTTCTTCGGAGCAAGGTCGTGCACGATCGCCGAGAAGCCGGCAAAGAAGGTGTCCGGATCGACGCCGGAGCCCGGCAGAGCCTCCTTGACCAGGAAATCATAAAGCACCGGTTCGATCTGAAGCCCGTTCTTGTCAATGCGGCTCATACCATCACTCCTAAGGCCGTCCTACGGCTCAATTTTAACATGCTGCCAGTTTGCGGGCGGTTACGCTCTCCGTCAATTTGGCAATAGTTCGAAAGATTTGTGCTCTTTTAGAAATAATCAATCCGCAGCGATGCGCGGACGGCCGCTGGCGGTGGCGATGAAGCGGGCCTCCACCAGCTTGCGACTGCCCTCGATTTCCGGCGCATCGATCTGTTCGTCCATGACGATGACGGGATCGGCGGCACCATTCAGCCGCGCCTGCGCCATCGCCACCTCGATTGCCCGTTCCCGTGCCACAGAAAAGGTCTTCTGTTCGTCGGTGAAACGCATTGTCTCGCCCGCCCCGTTCAGCACATAGATGCCATCCTCGGGCATGGTGACGAACACCGTGGCGGTGGCGCGAACCTGACCGACGACGGCACCGATTGCGTTGGCCACATCCGAATCAGCGGGAATGGCGCTCTCGCTTGCCAGCATTGCGGCGATGGCGGGGTAATAGACGGGAGCGGAAGCGCCGAGACCGACCAGGGGACGATCGAGCGAAACGGCAAACCGGGCGATGCCCGTTGCGCGGCGAAGAGCGCGGTCGATCGAGATCGATTTAGCCGGATCGAGATGGGTAACGCCATCCTCGGCGAGGCATGCGGCAAGGATGACATCGGCGGATTGCCGGGTCAGGCGATCGACGATCTTTTGCGCCAGTTCCTCCGCCGATGCGGCAAGCGGACGGCCGGAGCCGTCCTTCATCCGCATTGCCAGCGCCAGACCCAGCCGAGCCGCTTCCGCGTTCCATTGGTTTTGCCGGCCGAGCACATGCATGGCGTCTGAGGGCGTGAGACCACTGAGATGCACGAGGCCGCGGGCCACCAGACGGTCCAGGGTCGCTTTCAGCGATGTCGACGTCAGGAGCTGATCGAGCGCTAGGGGAACCGAGCCGATTTTATCGAACAGCGCCTGTTCCAACGGCTGCAGGCCGCTCGCCAAATGATCCGGTACGCCGGTGCGCACGGCAAAACGGCCGACGTGGCGGCCAAGATGCGGAGCGCGCAATTGCTGCTCCAGCACGCCAAGGACCGCTTGGCCATGCACATGCGCAACAAGGCTGAGCGGCAGCAAGCGGCGCGGCCCGAGTTCGAAGGCGGCGACGAGGCCGCGATCGTTGATCTTCACCTCGGAATCGCCACCAAGACCATAGGTGCGCATGGCGACCGCTTCGACCATGGTGCGATAGCCGCCGACCACGGCACCGTCGGCATCGAGCCGCGGCCGGCCGGCCTCCATGACGGCAACATCGGTGGTGGTGCCGCCGATGTCGGAGACCACGGCATCGTCGAGACCGGTGAGATAGCGCGCGCCGACAAGGCTCGCCGCCGGTCCGGAGAGGATCGTCTCGATCGGACGGAGCTTGGCTTCTGCGGCCGAGATCAGCGCGCCATCGCCGCGCACAACCATCATCGGTGCTTCGATGCCACGCTTGGCGAGAAATCCCTCGCAGGCGCCGACCAGGCGGTCGATCATCGACACCAGCCGGGCATTCAGAAGCGTCGTCAGCGCCCGGCGCGGGCCCCCGAGCTTGGAGGAGAGTTCATGGCTGCAGGTCACCGGCAGATGGGAAATCTCGCGGATGCAATCCCGCACCCGGATTTCATGAGCCGGATTCCGCACAGCGAAATAGCCGGCGATCGCGAAGGACGAGACACTCTTCGAAAGCTCCGGCAGCGCTTCTTCCAAAGCGGTCAGATCGAGCGGGTTCTCATTGCCATGGACGTTGTGCCCACCGGGCAGGAACAGCACCGGATCGGACCCCAGCGCCTCGGCCAAGCCGTCACGCTTCAGATCGTCGGGACCGAAACCGATCATTACCAGCCCGGCGCGGCCGCCCTGCCCTTCGACCAGCGCATTGGTGGCGAGCGTCGTCGACAGCGATACGAGGCCGATAGCGGAAACCGGGATGGCAGCCTTGGCGATGACCGCATCGACAGCACCAGCGATACCGACGGCCAAATCATGCCGCGTGGTCAGCGATTTCGCCTTGGCGATCACGCCATCGGCTTCGTGGAAGAGGACGGCATCGGTATAGGTTCCACCGGTATCGATGCCGAGCAGGAAATGAGATATCACGGATAAGTTTACCCTTGAGGAGATGAGTGAGGCGTAAGCGCGGAGCCTATCTCGCCCTTGGCGGGCGAGAAAGCAAAAACTTAGGATTAGGCGGGGGCTTGTCCCCGTCTAATTCTTAGTTTTTGCAAGAGCGGGGGTAGGTAGGGACGCACGGAATCTAGAAATTTGCCTGAACAAGAAACGGACCCCCTCTCTTGCAATTTCAATGGCTTAGAAATTGCGCTGAGCTTTTGAATATGTGGCACGTTCTCCGCCGCAATTCCTAAACCAGTGAAATTGCTTTCTCGCCGCCAGGGGCGAGATAGGCTTCCCCCTACCGCCTTGTTACCCGCATCGGCAGCCCGCCCTGCGGCTGCGTCGTCAGCTTCTGCACCGGCCAGGGATTGGTCTCGTCGGTGAGATCAAACCGGAACCGGTGCATCATGACGGCAAGGGCGATGACCGCTTCCTGCAGGGCGAAGGTGGCTCCGATGCAGACACGCGGGCCGGCGCCGAAGGGCAGGTACTGGAAGCGGTTGATCTTGCCGCGATTTTCCGGAAGGAAGCGTTCGGGCATGAAGGCGCGCGGCTTGTCCCAATAGAGCGCGTGACGATGCAGCGTCCACGGCATGATCAGCACGGTGATATCGGCCGGGATCTCGACGCGCTCCCCGCTTGGGCTTGTCCATTCGTCATCGGCAATCGAAGCGCGATTGATGGACGGCGCCGGCGGATAGAGGCGCATTGCCTCCTCGAAGGCGGCACGGACATTCGGCATCAGGTCGAGCCAGGCGACGGGCTCTGCGCCGGTCGCGAGCACCTGATCGATTTCCGCCTCCATGGCTTCGCGGATATGCGGCGTGTTGGCGACGCAGTAGATCGTCCAGGCCAGCGCTCTCGCGGTCGTCTCATGACCGGCGCCGATGAAGGTGAGGATATTGTCCTCGATCTCCTCCATGGTCAGGCCGTCGGGGCCAGCCTTTTCCAGCAGCAACGTCAGGAAATCGTCGGGAGCGCTGGCGCGATCCCTGCGCATCTTGTCGAGCCGAAGATCCATCGTCTTGCGAACGATGCCACGAAACTTGTCGAGCACCTTCTGGCCGCCGATGCGGGTCAGGCGCGGCACCCAGGAAGGCGCGCGCAGAAGGTCCATCGGATCGACGCGGCCCATGCGATGCAGAAGCTGATTGACGTCATCGGCGAAGTGGCCGCTTTCGGTGACGATCTCACCGGAAAACAGGGTATCGGCGAGGATGGCGAAGGTAAGCTCGGTCATATCGATGGCGATATCGAAGACCTTGCCGTCGCTGCCGGCCTCCTCGTATTTGCGAACATAGGCTTCGCTCTGGCTTAGCATCTGGCCGGCAAAGCCCTGGGCATGGCGCGGCGTGAAGACGGGGGCGACTGCCTTGCGCGAGCGCTTCCAGACCTGGCCTTCCGCGGTCAGCAGGCCATCGCGCAGGATGGGGCGGAGAATGAGCTGGCGGATCTCCGACATGCGGTAATTGGAGGCATTGTCGACCAGCACATGCTTGATCAGGCCGGGATCATTGACGATCAGCGTGTGCTCGCGAAAGAAGCGCGTCATGATCCACGGCAGTGTATAGGAAGGTTCGCCCCATAGTTCCAGCGGATTGCGCAGGATGGTGCGGATGATCGTCAGACGCGACGGCGGGACGGTGCGCGGCGTCGGGGCTGGCGGAGAGAAGGCTTCCGGGATCATGTCCATGAGATCCAATCTCCTCGAAAACCTTATTTTCCAGACAAGTCCCGAGTTTAGAGCAGCGACTTCAGATCGTCCAGCTTATCATTGATAAGCCAGCCATAGTAATTTTCCTCCGGCCAAACCGGCTGCGCCGCGCCCTTGTTCTTGGCGGCAAGTGCTGCAGCCCGCTGGCGGGAATTGCCGACATTATAGAGCGTCGCCGTGACGCCCGGATTACCCGAGATATCCATGCCGGCGATCGAACGGTAGTCATCGATCGACTTGCGGATCGAGGCGGCAACGAAGGCCAGCGACAAATCCGGGTCCATGATGGCCTTGTAGACGCTGCCCGCGTCCTTTTCATCCAGCTTCGGAATGCCGGACGTGCTGCTAACGAGATCGGAAAGCTCCAGCGCCGTCAGCGGATTGACCTGACCGAGGCCGAAGGTCTGGCCGGCATAAAAGGGCTGGAAGAATACGGCGCTGAAACGATTGTCCGGGAAGGATTTGCCACCGACCTTCTTGCCCCGGAAATCGCTTTCCCAGACATCTTCGCGGCAGGTCCAGAGGCCATAGGAGTCCCTTTTGGCCTTGCAGGCGTCGAATTGCGGGCGGGCGACGAAATCGTCGACGTCTTCGCCGTCATAGGCGAAGCGGAAGCTCTGGCCGGCATAGGAGGCGGCTTTGACGTAGTAGGACTGCAGGCCGTCGTAGGCGTCGACATTATAGGTATGTTCGCCGACCAGCGCGCCGATGATGTGGATCGGATCGATGCCGTAGGCGCGCGCCGTCGACTTGATCTTCGACATCAGCCGGGCATCGGTCGCCAGCAGTTCGTGAACCTTCTGGTATTTGCGCTCGAACGTGGAATTCGTGCCCTTGGTGCGGCGCACGGAGGCACCGGGGATCGGGGGCTGCTCGGCGTTGCGGTTGCCCGGCGGCACCATGGCCGCGGCGTCCGCATAGGCCGGAATCCAGGAGAGGCTGACAACCGCCAGAAGAAGGGTGATCAGAATGCGTCGCACGATGGCTGCCCTATCGAAGTTTCATCCGATGTTTCCATGCGGCTGCCTGACGGACAATCTTGGCCGAATAAAGCCATCGCACACAAAGAAACGGGCCCCTAACTAAAAAGTTAACGGCCCGCTGTCGAGTGATTAATATGTCAAGACGCA
This sequence comes from Rhizobium sp. BR 317, assembly GCF_047445835.1. Classification (NCBI taxonomy): domain Bacteria; kingdom Pseudomonadati; phylum Pseudomonadota; class Alphaproteobacteria; order Hyphomicrobiales; family Rhizobiaceae; genus Rhizobium; species Rhizobium sp. BR 317. The sequence goes on from NZ_JARWLB010000003.1 coordinate 14,600, forward strand.
ACTACTGGAGCATCTTATCCGCTCTTCGGGTATTCCACCGGAAAGCGGGATGCTCTCGAACTCCCTTAGAGAATGAAGCGCGACAGGTCGGTATTGGTGGCGAGATCGCCAACATGTTCACGCACATAGTCGGCATCGATGGTCACCGACACGCCAGCGCGATCCGAAGCATTGTAGGAGATATCGTCCAACACCCGCTCCATCACCGTCTGCAGGCGACGGGCGCCGATATTCTCGACGGTGGAGTTGAGGTGCACGGCGACATCGGCCAAAGCGTCGATCGCATCGTCCGTGAAGTCGAGCTTCAGGTTTTCCGTCTCCATCAACGCCTTGTACTGGCGGATGAGGCTGGCTTCCGGCTCCGTCAGGATGCGGCGGAAATCTTCCTTGCTAAGCGGCTTCAGTTCGACACGGATCGGCAGACGACCCTGCAATTCCGGCAGGAGATCCGAAGGCTTCGACACATGGAAGGCGCCAGAGGCGATGAAGAGGATGTGATCGGTCTTCACCGGACCGTATTTGGTCGCAACCGTGGTGCCTTCGACCAGCGGCAGCAGGTCGCGCTGCACGCCTTCGCGCGAAACGCCGGCGCCCATCCCGCCATCGCGGGCGGCGATCTTGTCGATCTCATCCAGGAAGACGATGCCGTCATTCTCGGCAGATTGCACCGCTTCGCGCTGGATCGCCTCATTGTCGATCAGCTTGTCGGATTCATCGCGGATCAGCTCCTTGTAGGAATCCTTCACCGTGGTACGCACCTTCTTGGTGCGGCCGCCCATGGCCTTTCCGAACATTTCGGACAGGTTGAGTACGCCGATATTGGCGCCGGGCATGCCGGGAATTTCGAAGCCGGGCATGCCGGAGCCACTGTCGGCGACTTCGATATCGATTTCCTTGTCGTCCAGTTGGCCCTCGCGCAGCTTCTTGCGGAAGCTGTCGCGCGTTGCCGGCGAAGCGGTTGCGCCGACCAGGGCGTCGAGCACCCGCTCTTCCGCGCTCATATGTGCCTTCGCCTGAACTTCAGCGCGCTTCTTTTCGCGCGCCAGGCCGATGCCGACTTCGACAAGATCGCGAACGATCTGTTCAACGTCGCGGCCGACATAGCCAACCTCGGTGAATTTCGTCGCTTCCACCTTGATGAAAGGGGCACCGGCGAGCTTGGCGAGGCGGCGGGAGATTTCCGTCTTGCCGACGCCCGTCGGGCCGATCATCAGGATGTTCTTGGGCATGACTTCGTCGCGCAGATCGGGCTCGAGCTGCTGGCGGCGCCAGCGGTTGCGCAGCGCAATCGCCACGGCGCGTTTGGCCTCATGCTGGCCGACAATATAGCGGTCGAGTTCGGAAACGATCTCGCGGGGGGAAAAAGTGGTCATTTCGTGTGCTTCCCGTCAGGGCTAGGAACAATCAAGAGAGGAATTAGGACTCGGAGTCGAGCGTTTCGACCACCACGTTGTGATTGGTATAGACGCAGATGTCGGCGGCGATGTCGAGCGCGCGGCGGGCGACGTCCTCGGCCGATTTGTCCGTATCCATCAGAGCGCGGGCGGCGGCGAGCGCAAAATTGCCACCGGAGCCGATTGCCATGGCGCCGTGTTCCGGCTCGAGCACATCGCCGTTGCCGGTGACGGCGAGCGTCACTTGCTTGTCGGCGACCAGCATCATCGCTTCGAGATTGCGCAGATATTTGTCCGTGCGCCAGTCCTTGGCGAGTTCGACGGCGGCGCGCATCAGCTGGCCGGGATATTGTTCGAGCTTCTTTTCAAGCCGCTCGAGGAGCGTAAAGGCATCGGCGGTCGCGCCGGCGAAACCGGCGATCACATCACCCTTGCCGATGCGGCGAACCTTGCGGGCATTGCCCTTCATCACGGTCTGGCCAAGGCTCACCTGGCCATCGCCGGCCATCACTACCTTGCCGCCCTTGCGAATAGTCACAATTGTCGTCATCTAAACACCTGTTTGCCCCCATTTTGGCGGGCTTTCTGCCGGGCCGCGTTTCAGCCCCGTCAGCACCTATGTAAGAGGGCTTTTTGCGATTGCAAATGGCCGCTATTTCGGAATGATGCATGTAAGCCGGCTAGATAAGTCAATACCGACTTAACTTCTGGATATTTGCGGATGTGCCTGATAAGGAACGGCCGTCAATCCCGATGGAGCAGCCCATGGCAGAGACCGTAGCGAGCCGCACGGCAACCGTTTCCCGCAAGACCAACGAGACCTCGGTCTCGGTGTCCGTCAATATCGACGGCAGCGGCAAGTCGACCATTTCGACCGGCGTCGGTTTCTTCGACCATATGCTGGAGCAGCTTTCGCGACATTCGCTGATCGACATGGAGATCGACACCAAGGGTGACCTGCATGTCGACGACCACCATGCGGTCGAGGATACCGGCATCGCCATCGGCCAGGCCATTGCCAAGGCGCTGGGCGACCGGCGCGGCATTACGCGCTATGCATCGATCGATCTCGCCATGGACGAAACAATGACGAAGGCGGCCGTCGATCTGTCCGGCCGGCCCTTCCTCGTCTGGAACGTCGCCTTCAGCACCCCGAAGATCGGCGCATTCGATACCGAACTGGTGCGTGAATTCTTCCAGGCGCTCGCGCAGAATGCCGGCATCACGCTGCATATCCTCAACCACTATGGCGCCAACAATCACCATATTGCCGAGACATGCTTCAAGGCCGTTGCCCGCGCGCTGCGCACGGCAACCGAGATTGATCCGCGGCAGGCAGGCCGCGTGCCCTCGACGAAGGGCACCCTCGCCTGAGCCCCATCATGGGGAAAGTGAAGAGATGGCAAGCTATTTGATTTTGACGCCACCCGGAGGACCGGACAAAAACCAGGCGAGAACGCGCTTCATCCGCGACGGCTTTTCCTGGACGGCGTTTCTGTTTCCGACGTTGTGGATGCTTTTTCATCGGCTGTGGCTGCTGGCGATCGCTGCCTTTCTGCTGGAGGGCATTGCCTGGGAATTGATCAGCCGGCCGGGATTTTTCGCCGCGGGCATCGCAATTCTACTCGGCCTGCGCATCCTCGCTGCGCTCGAAGGCAGCCATGCCGCCTACCGGAACCTCATTGCGGGCGGCTGGAAAACGGAAGGGCTGGTTTCGGCTCCCAATCTGGCGACGGCTGAGGAGATCCATTTCTCCGAAATCGAGCCGAAAGCCGAGGAGAATATTTGCTCGAACAATTGGGATATTCCTTCCTCTCCGAATACTGGCTCAAGCCAGGGCGGACCGAGCTTCGGTCTTCCCGGCTATGATGGAGGACGCTGACCATGCGCGTCGCGATTATCGACTACGGCTCAGGCAACCTGCGCTCGGCCACCAAGGCCTTCGAACGCGCGGCCCGCGAAGCCGGTATCGACACCGAAATCGATCTGACAGACGATGCCGAGCGCGTCGCCACTGCCGATCGCATCGTGCTTCCCGGCGTCGGCGCCTATGCCGACTGCCGCCGCGGGCTCGACGCCGTTTCCGGCATGGCCGATGCGGTGATCGATGTCGTGGAACACAAGGGCCGCCCCTTCCTCGGCATCTGCGTCGGCATGCAGCTCATGTCGTCGCGCGGGCTGGAAAAGACGATCACGCAGGGGTTCGGCTGGATCAAGGGCGACGTCAAGGAGATGACGCCGGATGATCCGACGCTGAAAATCCCGCAGATCGGTTGGAACACGCTGGATCTTCGGCACCCGCATCCCCTCTTCGACGGCATTCCGACCGGACCGGACGGGCTGCACGCCTATTTCGTGCATTCCTACCATCTGGCGGCCGATCATGCTGACGACGTCATCGCCACGACCAGCTATGGCGGTGCGATGACCGCCTTCGTCGGCCGCGACAACATGGCCGGCTCGCAGTTCCATCCGGAAAAGAGCCAGAAGCTCGGCCTCGCCCTGATTGCCAATTTCCTGCGCTGGAAGCCCTGACGCTTCGCGCTTTGAGGACCAAAACATGATCCTTTTCCCCGCCATCGACCTCAAGGACGGCCAGTGCGTGCGCCTCAAGCTCGGCGATATGCAACAGGCGACCGTCTACAACCCCAATCCGGCCGCGCAAGCCAAGGCATTCGAGGATCAGGGCTTCGAGTGGCTGCATGTCGTCGACCTCAACGGCGCCTTTGCCGGCGAGACCGTCAATGGTGCGGCCGTCGACGCCATCCTCAAGGCGACGAAGAACCCGGTGCAGCTCGGCGGCGGCATCCGCACGCTCGACCATATCGAGAACTGGCTGTCGCGCGGGCTTGCTCGCGTCATCCTCGGCACGGTCGCCGTGCGCGATCCGGCGCTGGTGATCGAGGCTTGCAAAAAGTTTCCGGGCCGCGTCGCCGTTGGCATCGACGCCAAGGGCGGCAAGGTGGCGGTCGAGGGCTGGGCGGAAGCCTCCGAACTCGGCATCATCGAATTGGCGAAGAAATTCGAAGGCGCCGGCGTCGCGGCGATCATCTACACCGACATCGACCGCGACGGCATTCTGACCGGCATCAACTGGGCCTCGACACTGGACCTCGCCGAGGCTGTTTCCATCCCCGTCATCGCCTCCGGCGGCCTTGCTTCGCTGGACGATATCCGTCGCATGCTCGAACCGGACGCCCGTAAACTGGAAGGTGCGATTTCCGGCCGCGCGCTTTATGATGGCCGGATCGACCCGAGGGAAGCACTGGCCCTGATCAAGCAGGCCAAGGAGGCAGCGCAATGACCCTGAAAGCCCGCGTCATCCCCTGCCTTGACGTCAAGGACGGCCGCGTCGTCAAGGGCGTCAATTTCCTCAATCTCGTCGATGCCGGCGATCCCGTCGAAGCAGCCAAGGCTTACGACGCCGCTGGTGCCGACGAACTTTGCTTTCTCGACATCACCGCCTCTTCCGACAATCGCGAAACCATTTTCGACGTGGTGGCGCGCACCGCCGAACAATGCTTCATGCCGGTGACGGTCGGCGGCGGCGTCCGCACCATCGCCGATATCCGCAAGCTGCTGCTTTGCGGCGCTGACAAGGTCTCGATCAACTCGGCCGCCGTCAATAATCCGGATTTCGTTGCTGAAGCCGCCGACAAGTTCGGCAATCAATGCATCGTCGTCTCGATCGACGCCAAACGGCGGCGCACCGAGGCGCTCGGCGGCGACAATATGAGCGCCTGGGAGATCTATACACATGGCGGCCGCAACGCGACCGGTATCGACGCCGTCGATTTTGCCCGCAGGATGGTCGAGCGCGGCGCCGGCGAACTGCTCGTCACCTCCATGGACCGCGACGGCACTAAAGTCGGTTACGACCTAGAGCTGACGCGGGCGATCGCGGATGCCGTGCGCGTTCCTGTCATCGCTTCGGGCGGCGTCGGCGATCTCGACGATCTCGTTGCCGGCATCAAGGAAGGCCATGCGACGGCCGTGCTCGCCGCCTCGATTTTCCACTTCGGCACCTATTCGGTCGGCGAAGCGAAACACTATATGTCTCAGCATGGCATCGCCATGCGGCTCGATTAGGAAGGGATGGAACGGATGAGCGGATTTACCCTTTCCGACCTCGAAAAAATCGTCGCCGAGCGCTCCAAGGCGTCGCCGGAGGAATCCTGGACGGCGAAGCTTTTCGCCGCCGGTCAGCCGAAAGCGGCAAAGAAGCTGGGTGAAGAAGCAATCGAGGCCGTCATGGCGGCGGTGACCGGCGATCGCGACAACCTCACCTATGAGGCGGCCGATTTGCTTTATCACCTTATGGTCGTATTGAAGATAGCAGGCATTCCGTTGCAGAATGTCATGGGTGAGCTCGAAAGGCGCACCGCTCAATCCGGCCTTCAGGAGAAGGCCAGCCGGTAGAATGCGATGACGATAGCGACCCACACCCTGCCTCCGCACGAGACGCTCGATATATTTGAGGCGAAAGCCTATTCGCCCTACTATTTCTTTTCTTCGGACGAGTGGTCGAAATTCAGGGCCGATACACCGCTGACGTTGACCGCCGACGAGGTGACGCGGCTCCGCTCCATGGGCGACCCGATCGATCTCGATGAAGTCCGGCGCATCTACCTCTCGCTATCGCGCCTGCTGTCCTCGCATGTGGAATCCTCGCAGATCCTGTTCGAACAGCGCAATCGGTTCCTCAGTCTCTCGGATGTTGCCAAGACGCCCTTTGTCATCGGCATCGCCGGCTCCGTCGCCGTCGGCAAATCCACCACGGCCCGGATCCTGAAGGAATTGCTGCGCCGCTGGCCGTCGAGCCCGAAAGTGGATCTGATCACCACCGACGGCTTCCTGTTTCCGAATGCCGAATTGCAGCGCCGCAACCTGATGCAGCGCAAGGGCTTTCCGGAAAGCTACGATACCGCCGCCCTCCTGCGCTTCCTTTCGGCGATCAAGGCCGGACAGCCGGATGTCAAGGCGCCCTGCTATTCGCACCTCGTCTACGACGTGCTGCCGGACGAATATAAGACCGTCGACCGGCCGGATATCCTGATCTTCGAAGGCATCAACGTGCTGCAATCGCGGCACCTGCCGGCGGACGGCAAGATCGTGCCGATGGTGTCGGATTTCTTCGATTTCTCGATCTATATCGATGCCGATGAGCATCTGATCCACAACTGGTATGTCGCCCGCTTCATGAACCTGCGCGAAACCGCCTTCCGCGACCCCAACTCCTTCTTCCATCGCTACGCCTCGATCACCGAGGAAGAGGCAATCGCGACCGCCGAAGGGCTGTGGAAGAACATCAACCTGAAAAACCTGCGCCAAAACATCCTGCCGACCCGCCCTCGCGCCGACCTCATCCTTCAGAAGGGCAAGAACCATCTGATCGAACAGGTGGCGTTGAGGAAGCTTTAGAAGTTACGGATTCACCCGCCTCAAGGTCAGGTTTATCCGTCCGCCATTCTTCAGCAATGTCGACGTTGCCGGATAGATGCGGTCGACGCCGTGGAAGCAAAGCCTGCCTTCCCCACCGAGAACGACGATATCGCCGCTGGAAAGCTTGAAAGATAGCGTACGATCATTGCGGCTGAGGCCGCCGACGCGGAAGAGGCAGGTATTGCCGAGCGAGATCGAGAGCACGGGTGCCGCCAGATCCTGTTCGTCGCGATCCTGATGCAGGCCCATGCGGGCATCGTCATCGTAGAAATTGACCAGACACGCTTCCGGCGGCTTTTCATAGCCAGCTATATTGCTCCAAAGGTCGAACAGTTGCGGCGGTATGGCCGGCCAGGGCCTGCCGGTCACCGGGTGGGTCTGCTGGTAACGATAGCCGCGCTGCTTATCCGTCACCCAGCCAAGCGGCCCGCAATTGGTCATGCGCACGGACATTTCCTTGCCGGTGCCGGGCATGGCGGGTGTGTAGAGCGGCGCCTCCGCCACGACAGCGCGGATGGTCTCGACCAACGCTTCCTGGGTGGGGCGGTCGAGATAGCCGGGGAGATGACGAATTCCGTTGGGTAGGAGCATTTTTGTTTCCTGCGGTGGTGCTAGTCAGGTGAATGTACCATCGCCGCGCCTTGTGCATGGCCCCTCTCCCCGCCTTACGGGGCGAGGGAGCTTACCGTACCGAATCCGAACCCGTCACGAGTGGGGAGCTTCGCTGTTTCACACTGTCGTCCCTTCTCCCCGCAATGCGGGGAGAAGGTTAGGATGAGGGGCCAGGCACAGAGCTACGGCAACGCCGGACTCCCCTGACAAGCCTCATTTTACCCAATCAAACCAAAACGGCAGCCCGAAACCTATTCGCCGCCGGGCTTGCCTCGCATCTTCTTGACCTCTGAGCGGCCCGATTTTTCCTTCAGGCGCCGTTCGATCGAGCCTTTGGTCGGCTTGGTCTTCTTGCGTGGTGGCGGCGGCGGGGCGGCGGCTTCGAGAATCAGCTCTTTCAGCCGCTCGCGCGCATCCTCGCGATTGCGGTCCTGGCTGCGGAAGCGGCTGGCCTCGATCATCAATACACCGTCCTTAGAGACGCGCCGGCCGGCCAACCGGACGGCGTTGGCCTTGACGCGGTCATTCAGTGACGGCGAATTCGGAATATTGAAGAACAACTGAACGGCGGTCGCGACCTTGTTGACATTCTGCCCGCCAGGACCGCCCGCCAGAACGAATTGTTCCGTCAGTTCCCACCCGGCAATGGTGATCCGGTCGTTGATATAAAGCGCGTCGCTGGCCATGCGCGTCTATCCCATATTGGCGCGCAGTTGAAAACAGGCCGACGGCAAAATGAAACCCCGGCAGATAGACCGCCGGGGTTTCACGTGAGTCATTGCCTCCAGGCGGCGGATTATTCCGCCGCTACACGCAGGCCCGGGGCCGCATCGCGGACGTTGCCGTCGACATGGCTTTCGAACTTGGCGAAGTTGGAGACGAACATCTGCACCAGCTTGGCCGCCTGGGCGTCATAGGCCTGACCGTCGGCCCAGGTGGAGCGCGGATCGAGGATAGCGCTGTCGACGCCTTCGACGGCGACCGGAACCGCAAAACCGAAATTCGGGTCGATGCGGAACTCGACATTGTCGAGATCACCCTTCAAAGCGGCGGCCAGCAGGGCGCGCGTCGCCTTGATCGGCATGCGTCGGCCCGTGCCGTAGGCACCACCGGTCCAGCCGGTGTTGACGAGCCAGCAGCGCGCGCCGTGGCGGGCGATCAGATCCTTGAGCAGATTGCCGTATTCGGCCGGATGACGCGGCATGAAGGGGGCGCCGAAACAGGTCGAGAACGTGGCCTCCGGCTCGACGACACCCTTTTCCGTGCCGGCGACCTTGGCGGTGTAGCCGGAAAGGAAGTGGTACATCGCCTGTTCTGGCGTCAGCTTGGCGATCGGCGGCATGACGCCGAAAGCATCGGCCGTCAACATGATGATCGTTTCCGGATGGCCGGTCATGCCGGACTCCGAAGCATTCGGGATGAAATGTAGCGGATAGGCGCTACGGGTGTTCTCCGTCAGCGAACCGTCGTCGAGATCCGGGACGCCATGTTCATCAAGCACGACATTTTCGAGCACGGTGCCGAAGCGGCGGGTCGTGGCGTAGATTTCCGGCTCGGCTTCGGCCGACAGGCGAATGGTCTTGGCGTAGCAGCCGCCTTCGAAATTGAAGATGCCGTTTTCGCCCCAGCCATGCTCATCGTCGCCGATCAGCGTGCGCGTCGGGTCCGCCGAGAGCGTCGTCTTGCCGGTGCCCGACAGGCCGAAGAAGATCGCCGCATCGCCGTCCGGGCCGACATTGGCCGAGCAGTGCATCGGCATGACGCCGCGTTCCGGCAAGAGGTAATTCAGGACGGTGAAGACCGATTTCTTCATTTCACCGGCATAGGAGGTGCCACCGATCAGGACGATGCCGTTGACGAGATCGCAGGCGATCACCGTTTCCGTGCGGCAGCCATGGCGCTCCGGATCGGCACGGAAGCTCGGCAGATCGATGATCGTCAGCTTCGGTATGAAGCTTTCCAGCGCCGACCGTTCCGGACGAATGAGTAGGTTGCGGATGAACAGCGAGTGCCAGGCGAATTCGGTGACGACGCGCGTCGGCAGGGCGTAATCCAGATCGGCGCCGCCGATGAGATCCTGAACAAACAGATCCTTGCCGTGTACATGCGCCAGCATGTCCTTATGCAGCAGCGCGAAATGTTCCGGCGACATCGGCTTATTGTTGTCCCACCAGATCTGATCTTCGGTGGTCGCATTGCGGACGACGAACTTGTCCTTCGGCGAACGGCCGGTGTGTTGTCCGGTCAATGCTCTCAGCACGCCATGAGCAGTCAAATCGGCTTCCCGCCGACGAATCGCTTCCTCGTAAAGATGAGACTCCAGAAGGTTATAACGAACACTGGCGGCGGCTCCCAGGCCGATCGATTCGAGTTCGGTTACGGGATTACGGACGCCGAATTGCTCCATCGTTCTATTCCTCTACGTGGCCTCAGCCGTTAAAACTAAATAAAGCGTAGAGGTGTCTTTTTAAAAGCACAAGAGAGTACAGCGAAAAAAATCGAATGATATCATGTATTTAATCGATTTAAATAATTTTTGATATTTTTAAATCGTTTGAATGGGTGTCGCCGAGACGTTTCGTCACACAACCCTTGGTTAACTGTTTGTGAGTCCGGCAATCCGCCTCTTTATCTTTGCCACAATTTGTTCCACCTTTATCCCCATAAGCGCGCCAGGTTACCGCCAACGAGCTGGCAAGCCACCTGGGCTGGATTCCAAATCCGGGAGAGACGCGCACTGATGACGGAGACGAACACCATGTTGACAATCGCGCTCGTTGATGACGACCGCAATATCCTGACTTCCGTGTCGATTGCCTTGGAGGCCGAGGGATATAAGGTAGAGACCTATACGGACGGCGCTTCGGCGCTCGACGGTTTGCTTGCCCGGCCGCCGCAACTGGCGATCTTCGATATCAAGATGCCGCGCATGGATGGCATGGAGCTTTTGCGCCGCCTGCGGCAGAAGTCCGATCTGCCGGTGATCTTCCTGACCTCGAAGGATGAAGAGATCGATGAGCTCTTCGGCCTGAAGATGGGCGCCGACGACTTCATCACCAAGCCGTTCTCGCAGCGTCTGCTGGTCGAGCGCGTCAAGGCGGTACTCCGCCGCGCCTCCGCCCGTGAAGCCGCGAACGCGGCCAATAGCGGCACTGCCGCGAAGCCGGGCGCCGCACAGCAGGCCCGCTCGCTGGAGCGTGGACAGCTTGTCATGGACCAGGAACGCCATACTTGCACCTGGAAGGGCGAACCGGTGACGCTGACCGTCACGGAGTTCCTCATCCTGCATTCCCTGGCGCAGCGCCCTGGCGTCGTGAAAAGCCGCGATGCCTTGATGGACGCCGCCTATGACGAGCAGGTCTATGTCGACGACCGCACCATCGATAGCCACATCAAGCGGCTTCGCAAGAAATTCAAGATGGTCGATCTCGATTTTGATATGATCGAAACGCTGTATGGAGTCGGCTACCGCTTCCGCGAAGCGGCCTAGAGCCGGATGATTTTAGGTCGAATCGACCTGAAATCTGAATCTGCTCTGGAACCAAAGAATAGAGCGTGATGTCGTCCGAAAACCGCTTAGACTTTTCGGCATCATGCTCGGATAGCTCACTGGACCGTGCGGCGGACAATGGAATAAGAGCATGCGGACAGGATCGCCGATCCTGTTCTTCGAAAGGGCCGCTGGCTTGGCACAACTGGTGCAAGATAGGGATATCGACGACACGGAAAGCCCGAGCGACGTCAGAATCGCCCGCCGTCGGTGGACTCACCCTTTCACGCTGATCCGCCGCATCTTCGGCAATGCCGTCTTCTCGAGCCTGACGCGGCGCATCCTGTTCTTCAACCTCGCCGCCCTCGTCGTTCTCGTCGGCGGCATCCTCTATCTCAATCAGTTCCGCGAGGGCCTGATCGACGCCCGCGTCGAGAGCCTGCTGACGCAGGGCGAAATCATCGCCGGCGCCGTCTCGGCATCGGCTTCGGTCGATACCAACTCCATCACCATCGATCCGCAGAAGCTATTGGAACTCCAGGCGGGGCAGAGCATCACGCCCGTCCCGAACGATGAGGACCTGGAATTCCCGATCGATCCGGAGAAGGTGGCACCGGTGCTGACGCGACTGATTTCGCCGACGCGCACCCGCGCCCGCATCTTCGACGCCGACGCTAATTTGCTGCTCGACAGCCGCCATCTCTATTCGCGCGGTCAAGTGCTGCGCTACGATCTGCCGCCAGTGGACGACGCGGCGCAGAGCTGGTCGGACTGGTTCAGCGGCCTGCTCAACAAGATGCTGCAGCCGGGCAACCTGCCGGTTTACAAGGAAGCGCCCGGCGGTGACGGTTCGATCTATCCGGAAGTGATGAATGCGCTGACCGGCGTGCGCGGCGCCGTGGTGCGCACCACAGAAAAAGGCGAGCTGATCGTCTCGGTCGCTGTGCCCATCCAGCGCTTCCGCGCCGTGCTCGGCGTGTTGCTGTTGTCGACGCAGGCCGGCGATATCGACAAGATCGTCCATGCCGAACGCCTGGCGATCATGCGCGTCTTCGGCGTCGCAACCCTGGTCAACGTCGTTCTGTCGCTGCTTTTGTCTTCGACCATCGCCAATCCGCTGCGCCGGCTTTCGGCGGCCGCCATTCGTGTGCGCCGCGGTGGGGCGAAGGAGCGTGAGGAAATTCCCGATTTCTCCGCCCGCCAGGACGAAATCGGCAACCTGTCGATCGCGCTGCGCGACATGACGTCAGCGCTCTATGACCGTATCGACGCGATCGAAAGTTTCGCCGCCGATGTCAGCCACGAGCTTAAGAACCCGCTGACATCGTTGCGCAGCGCCGTCGAGACGTTGCCGCTTGCCAAGAGCGACGAATCCAAGAAACGGCTGATGGATGTCATCCAGCACGACGTGCGCCGCCTCGACCGGCTGATCAGCGATATTTCCGATGCGTCCCGCCTCGATGCCGAACTTGCCCGCTCCGATGCGAGATCGCTCGATCTGGAAGTGCTGCTGCGCGACATGATCGATATTTCCCGACAGGTCGGGCATTCGAAGAAGGCGGTCGAGATAGACTATATCGTCGACCGCAAGCCGGGTGCGAAAACCAAGTTCACCATTGACGGCCACGACCTGCGTATCGGCCAGATCGTCACCAACCTCATTGAAAATGCTCGCTCCTTCGTCGCGAAGGACACCGGAAAAATCACGGTAAGGCTGACGCGCACGAGAACGCGTTGCGTCATATATGTCGAGGATAACGGGCCTGGCATCCAGGCGGAAAATATCGACCGCATTTTCGAGCGCTTCTATACCGACCGGCCGGAAGCGGAAGGTTTCGGGCAGAATTCCGGTTTGGGCCTGTCGATCAGCCGGCAGATCGCCGAGGCGCATGGCGGATCCCTGCGTGCTGAAAACATTGTCGATGGTGATGGCGCGGCGCTGCTCGGCGCCCGCTTCATCTTGTCGTTGCCGGCCGAAACACCGGCATGAGCAGCAAAGCGACCAATGTCCACGGGACAGCGATTGTCGTCGGCAAGACCGGCCTGCTGTTTCTGGGGCCATCTGGCAGCGGCAAGTCCTCGCTTGCCTTTGCCTGCCTTGCGGCTGCCAAGCCGCTTGGGTTCCCCGCCGCATTGGTCGCCGATGATCGGGTTTTCATCACCCAGCGTGATGGTGCCGTCATCGCCGAATGCCCGCCTTCTATCGCCGGCCTGATGGAGATCCGCTATACCGGCATCGTTCGGCTTCCCCATGTTTCCGAGGCTGAAATGCATTACGCCATACGCCCGGTCGATCCGGCGACGGCCGAGCGGCTTCCCCCAGAGGACGAAAAGGCCGATGTCACAGAATCCATTCGCCTGCCGCTGATCCGCCTGTCCGCAGCATCGGCGAATCCGCTCGCCGTGATTATGGCGAAAACCATCATCAGTTTGGGTTAATCGGCCATTTAGGCCCCCGCAGCCGCCCAAATATCATATTTTAAGCTTGCACTTCGTCTTTTCATAGCCAAGATGTCCCCCCACTGGTGGACGACATTGCTGCATTGCGGTAAGTGCCACCTGTTTGTGTGCGATGGGAGCAGTAATATCATGATCGGACTTGTGCTTGTCACTCATGGCAAGCTGGCTGAAGAGTTTCGGCATGCGGTAGAGCATGTCGTTGGTCCGCAGAAGTTCATAGAGACGGTATGCATTGGTCCCGAAGACGACATGGACAAGCGGCGGCAGGACATCCTGCAGGCGGTTGCCGGCGCCGACGATGGGCACGGGGTCATCATTCTTACCGATATGTTCGGCGGCACTCCTTCCAATCTCGCGATCTCGGTCATGAATAGCGGCCACACAGAGGTTATTGCCGGCGTCAATCTGCCGATGTTAATAAAGCTCGCGGGCGTTCGGGGCGACAACAACATGGAGAAGGCTCTGGTTGAAGCTTCCGAGGCCGGACGCAAATATATAAACGTGGCCAGCCGTGTACTCAGCGGCAAATGACGAGACAAACATCCCGCCTATGACGGAACTTTCCCGGGAACTTCTGATCATCAACAAACGCGGCCTGCATGCCCGCGCTTCCGCCAAATTCGTACAGACCGTCGAAGCCTATGACGCCACCATCACCGTCTCGAGGGACGGAACCACGGTGGGCGGCAACTCGATCATGGGCCTGATGATGCTTGCCGCAAGCCCCGGCTGCAGCGTGCTCGTCACCGCCAGCGGCATCCAGGCCGCCGAGGCACTCGATGCGCTGGATCGTCTGGTCGCCGACAAGTTCGGCGAAGAGATGTAATCTCCTCCCCGCTCCCCGCGGCTTCAAGCGCCGGAATGCGGATCGATGCTGTATGGGTGCACGGGGTAGCCGGGACCAATGGCATCTCGGACACGACCAGCCCAGGCGGCGATCGCCGGATAATCCGTCAGAGGAAAGCCGCAATCCGCGGCTCGGTGGCTGTAAGCATAGACCGCGATATCCGCGATCGAAAGATCATTCCCGACAAGAAACGAAAGACCGGCAAGGCTGCGTTCCATTGCCGTGAGAGCGCGGACTGCAGCTTCGCGCTTCCCCGAAACCATGCCCTGATTGCGCTCGATCCGCCCGGTCAGCGTCCAGAAGCGCAGTGAGCCGATGACCGGCTCGATATGGTATTGCTCGAAGAACAACCACTGCATGACCTTGGCGCGCTGGTAGCGGTCTGCGGGCAGAAAGGGCGTGCCCTCGGCAAGATAGGTGAGGATCGCATTCGATTCCGCGATCGCCCGTCCATCCTCCAGCTCGAGGACGGGAACCGCGCCCGCGGGATTGAGATCCAGGAAAGCGTCGGTATGGCTCTCGCCTTCGAAAATCGACACGAGATGGCTGGTATAGGGGATTTCGAGTAGCCCGAGCAGAACCCTGGCTTTCCAGCCGTTCTGCGATGGCAGGTAATCATGAAGCGTGAGCATGGCAGTTCCCTCGGCTGTGAAAAAGCCGAGTTTGCTCGCTACAGCCGACTGCGCAATCCGAATCTTGCGCTCCAATCGGACAGGTTGGCACGGCCTGGATATTTTACGGCCGAGACAGCAGCGCTAAAAATCGATGGATATAAAGACATAAAGACTTCTTTATATCAACATTGATTTCCAGCTTGAAGCCTGCTACAGGGCATCATCCCACACGCTGTCAGCGTGCAATTCTTGTTGCATTCGGCCGAGGCGTTCGCCTGTGGTCCGTTTGCATCGTTCAGGCTGGAGATCTTCATGAGCACTGAAAAGGACTACATCGTCGCGGATATCGGTCTTGCCGACTTCGGCCGCAAGGAAATCACGATCGCTGAAACCGAAATGCCGGGCCTGATGGCCTGCCGCGCCGAGTTCGGCGAAGCACAGCCGCTGAAGGGCGCGCGCATCACCGGCTCGCTGCACATGACGATCCAGACCGCCGTTCTCATCGAAACGCTGGTCGCACTCGGCGCAGAAGTCCGTTGGGCATCCTGCAACATCTTCTCGACCCAGGACCATGCCGCTGCTGCAATCGCCGCCTCCGGCGTTCCGGTCTTCGCCATCAAGGGCGAAAGCCTCGAAGACTACTGGACCTACACCGACAAGATCTTCCAGTGGACCGATGGCGGCGTTTCCAACATGATCCTCGACGATGGCGGCGACGCCACCATGTACATCCTGCTCGGCGCCCGCGCCGAAGCCGGTGAGGACGTGCTCTCCAATCCGCATTCGGAAGAAGAGGAAATCCTTTTCGCGCAGATCAAGAAGCGCCTCCAGGCATCGCCGGGCTGGTTCACCAAGCAGCGCGAAGCCATCAAGGGCGTCACCGAAGAAACGACCACCGGCGTTAACCGCCTGTACCAGCTCAGCCAGAAGGGCCTGCTGCCCTTCCCGGCGATCAACGTCAACGACAGCGTCACCAAGTCGAAGTTCGACAACAAGTACGGCTGCAAGGAATCGCTGGTCGACGGCATCCGCCGCGCTACCGACGTGATGATGGCCGGCAAGGTCGCCGTCGTCTGCGGCTATGGCGACGTCGGCAAGGGTTCGGCTGCTTCGCTTTCGGGCGCTGGCGCGCGCGTCAAGGTCACGGAAGTCGACCCGATCTGCGCTCTGCAGGCTGCCATGGACGGCTATGAAGTGGTTCAGCTCGAAGACGTCGTCTCCTCGGCCGACATCTTCATCACCACCACCGGCAACAAGGACGTCATCCGCATCGACCATATGCGCGCGATGAAGGACATGGCTATCGTCGGCAACATCGGCCACTTCGACAACGAGATCCAGGTTGCGGCGCTGCGTAACCTCAAGTGGACGAACATCAAGCCGCAGGTCGACATGATCGAGTTCGCCAAGGGCAACCGCATCATCCTGCTGTCGGAAGGTCGCCTGCTGAACCTCGGCAACGCCACCGGCCATCCGTCCTTCGTCATGTCGGCTTCTTTCACCAACCAGACGCTGGCACAGATCGAGCTCTTCACTAAGCCCGGCCAGTACCAGAACCAGGTCTACGTGCTGCCGAAGCACCTCGACGAGAAGGTTGCTCGCCTGCACCTCAGCAAGCTTGGCGTGAAATTGACGGAGCTTTCTGGAGAACAGGCTGCCTATATAGGCGTCACTCCGCAGGGCCCGTTCAAGTCTGACCACTACAGATACTGATCTTACGATCGATATCCACAATATCTTGTGGCCCCGGCATTGACAAATGCCGGGGCTTATTTTTTGGCCGGCTCCCTTCCCGACGATTCCCTTAGGCAGTATTGTTTTTAGACTTGATTCGTGACGAACCGGGCATGCCCGGAGCCATGAAAATGGGATGTCTTGTCGAGATGCGGCACAGCAGAGTCGGATGATTTTAGGTCGACACGACCTAAAATCTGAATCCGCTCTACAATCAAATAAGTAGAGCATGATGTCGTCCGAAAACCGCTTACATTTTCGGCATCATGCTCTGAAGGACGGAGACAGACCGCTTATGTCTGAAGGGAAAGACAACCTGCCTGAGCCAGCGATACCCCTAGCGGCGATCGCGCGGCGGCAGCAGGGCGGCGCATATATGCTTTTACCGCGGGCAAAGCGGCGGACGAATGCAGGCCGGTTGGCCTCATTGGCCCGCCTGCTGCGTTTCAGCGTTTTCGGCGGCATCGTCAGCGGCCTGGCGGGTCCTGTGCTGGCACAGACAAGCGCTGGCACGCCGGCTGCAGTCCGTCTCTTTACCTCCTCGGAAATGGTCATTTTTTCCGTCATCTTTGGCGTGATTTCAGCGGCGCTCCTGTCGACGGTATGGATGATCCGCCAGCGCGGCAACATGGAAAGCGAGAGCCGCGAAATCCGCACGGCGCTTTCGGACGCTAACCAGCGCATTTCGCAGTATCAGGCGCTGATCGCCGACAAGAACCGCCGGATCGTCATCTGGGACGGGCAGAACGCACGGCCGGAGCTGCTTGGCCAGCTTCCCGTCGAGACCGGTGCGCCGCAAGACAACGAATTCCTCGCTTTCGGCCGCTGGCTGAAATCCTGGTCCGCCGGAGAGCTGGACAAGGCGATCGATAAGCTGCGCGGCAGCGGCCAAAGCTTCGATATGGTGGTCGAGACGAACCGTGACGAGATCCTGGAAGCGCAGGGCCGCATATCCGGCGGCCGCGCCTTCGTCCGCTTCATCGCACTCAACAATCTACGCGCCGAACTGGCCGAGCTGAAGATCGAGCGCGACCGGCTGATGACCTCGATCTCCGCGTTCCAGAACCTGCTCGATGCCATCGACCTGCCCGTCTGGCGGCGCGATACCGAGGGCAAGCTGACCTGGGTCAACCAAGCCTATGGCGAGGCAGTCGAGGCCGTGTCGCCGGATGAAGCCATCCGCGAAGGCCGTGAGTTCCTGACGACCGTCGCACGCGAACGCATCCGCGCCTCCACCACGCCGGAATCGCCCTTTCACGACAAGATTTCCACCGTCGTCCATGGCAATCGCACCTTCTTCGATGTCATCGACGTCAAATCATCGGACGGTTCGGCAGGCATCGCTATCGACGTCTCTGAAGCGGAAGCGGTCCGCGCCGAGCTGGAGCGCACGTTGAAGAGCCATGCCGAGACGCTTGATCACCTGGCGACACCGGTCGCGATTTTCGATGGCGACCGGCGGCTGCAATTCTACAATCAGGCCTTCGTCCAGCTCTGGGAACTCGACATCGCCTTCCTCGAGAAGAAGCCTGATAATAGCGAGCTGTTGGATCGGCTGCGCGGTGCCAAGAAGCTGCCCGAGCAGCTGAACTGGAAGACTTGGAAAGACGGCGTCTTGTCCGTCTATCGCGCGCTCGACACGCAATCCGACCTCTGGCACCTGCCGAATGGTCAGATCCTCAGGGTTTTCGCCACCGCCCATCCCCAAGGCGGCGCTACATGGGTGTTCGAGAACCTGACCGAACAGGTCGATCTCGAAACGCGCTACAACACGCTGGTCAAGGTGCAGGGCGAGACCATCGACCATCTCTCCGAAGGCGTTGCCGTCTTTGGTCCCGATGGCCGCATCCGCCTCTCCAATCCGGCATTCCGCATCTTGTGGAACATCACCGAGGCCCAGGCCAAGCCGGACACGCATATCCAGGCGCTGGCCGAGGCCTGCGCGCCCTCCTACGACCGGCCGGACGGCTGGAAGCGCTTTGCGGAGCAAATCACCAGCTTCGACGACGAACGCCCGTCGTCGCAAGGCACGCTGGAGCTCTATTCCAACCTCGTCCTCGACTATGCGGTCATTCCGCTGCCGAACGCCCAGACCATGCTGACCTTCGTCAACAAGACGGACAGCGTACGGGCAGAGCGGGCACTGACGGAAAAGAACGAGGCGCTGCTGAAGGCCGACGAGCTGAAGAACGATTTCGTCCAGCATGTTTCCTACGAGCTGCGCTCGCCGCTGACCAACATCATCGGCTTTACCGATCTGTTGAAGACGCCGGGCATCGGGTCGCTGAACGACCGGCAGGCGGAGTATATCGATCATATCTCCACCTCGTCCTCGGTGCTGCTGACGCTGGTCAACGACATTCTCGATCTTGCGACCGTCGATGCCGGCATCATGCGGCTGAACTATTCCGAGATTGGATTGGACGACCTGCTCGACGAAGTATCGATGCAGATCGCCGATCGGCTGCAGGAAAGCGGCGTCACGCTGGAAA
The DNA here is from genome assembly GCF_047445835.1 of Rhizobium sp. BR 317. Classification (NCBI taxonomy): domain Bacteria; kingdom Pseudomonadati; phylum Pseudomonadota; class Alphaproteobacteria; order Hyphomicrobiales; family Rhizobiaceae; genus Rhizobium; species Rhizobium sp. BR 317. Next base: position 33,685 of record NZ_JARWLB010000003.1, read on the forward strand.
TCACCGTGCCCGCCCACCTCGGTTCCGTTGTGGCGGATCAGCAGCGGCTGAAGCAGATATTGCTCAAGCTGCTGACCAATGCCGCCAATTTCGCGCCGGAAGGCTCGACGATCGAGCTCAGATGCGCGCGCGAAGGCACGGATTTCGTCTTCTCGGTCGCCGATAAGGGTCCGGGCATTCCGGAAGAGATCATGCGCACGGTGTTCAACCGCTTTGCCTCCAGCGGCAAGGGCGGCAAGCGCAGTGGCGCCGGCCTCGGTCTCTCCATCGTCGAAAGCTTCGTCAGCCTGCATGACGGCCAGGTCTCGATCGAAAGCCAGCCGGGCAAGGGAACCACGGTCACCTGCCGGATTCCCTCCGCCGAATTGCCGCACTCCGTCGCAGCAGAATGACAGCAGCGAACACCAGCATCTCCCTTTTCCTGGCAGACGACGCGGCAACCACTCGCTTGGGCGAGGATCTGGCGCTGGCGCTCAAGGCCGGCGATTGCCTGGCGCTGTCGGGTGATCTCGGCGCCGGCAAATCGTCGCTGGCGCGTGCCCTCCTGCGCGCCATGGCTGACGATGCCGAGCTGGACGTGCCAAGCCCGACCTTCACGCTCGTGCAATCCTACGAGCTGCGCATCCCGGTCTCGCATTTCGATCTCTATCGCTTAGGCGACCCGAGCGAACTCGACGAACTCGGCTTCGACGAGGCGCTGCAGACCGGCGTCTGCCTGGTGGAATGGCCGGAGATGGCCGAAGGCGAACTGCCGAAAGAACGTATCGATCTCAGACTCGAACATGAGGGCGAAGGCCGTCGAGCGACGATCACGGCGCCGGCCAAGCAATTCGCCCGCATCCAGCGCGTTCTGGCGATCCGCGCTTTCCTCGATGCACATGGCTATGCCGGCGCCGAGCGCCGTTTCCTGACGGGCGACGCTTCGCTGCGCGCCTATGAGTCCATCCATCCGCATGGCGGCGGCAAGCGCGTGATCCTGATGGATTGGCCGCGACTGCCAGAGGGACCGCCCGTGCTTGCCGGAAAGTCCTATCCGAAGGTCGCGCATCTCGCCTGGGACGCCTATCCGTTCGTGGCGATCGCCAATGTGCTGCGCGAAAACGGCTTTGCAGCGCCGGAGATCTTCGCGGCCGACTACGACCAGGGCATTCTGTTGATCGAGGATCTCGGCACCGATGGCGTGCTTAACGCAGAAGGCAAGCCGATTGCCGAACGCTATCGGGCAAGCGTCGCCTGCCTGGCGCATCTGCATAGCCTTGATATCCCGCAGGATATCCCGGTCACGCCGGATCATGTCCATCATATTCCGGATTTCGACCGGACGGCCATGACGATGGAAGCGCGGCTGCTCATCGACTGGCATCTGCCCTGGAAACGCGGCGCGCCGGCGAGCGATGAGGAACGGGCGGACTACCTGGCGATCTGGAACGGCCTGATCGATGAACTGGACGATACGGAAAAGAACCTGCTGCTGCGCGATTTCCACTCGCCGAACATCATCTGGCGAGCCAAGGAAAAAGACATCCAGCGAATCGGCCTCATCGATTTCCAGGACGCGATGATCGGGCCGACCGCCTACGACCTCGCCTCCATCGTTCAGGATGCGCGCGTTACCATCGAACGCGATCTGCACGATCAGTTGATGGCGGATTATCTATCGCTCCGGCATGCCCAAGGCGGTTTCGACGAAGCGAAGTTTTTGAAGAGCTGGGCGATCATGTCGGCGCAGCGCAATTGCAAGCTCGCCGGCCTCTGGGTGCGGCTGCTGCAGCGCGACAGCAAGCCCGGCTACATGAAGCATATGCCGCGCACGCTCGCCTATCTCGCCATCGCTTTCGAACACGAAACGCTCGTTCCCTTGCGCGAATGGTGTGCAAGGACTGGCATAGGCGGCGTCTAGCTGCCCGAGAGCGGCGACGGTTTTCCTCCGATGTGCTAAAGGAAGAAAGCTGAGCGAATCACAAATTCGAGACGAGATGACTATCAGACAAGCCATAGTATTGGCGGCGGGGCTTGGAACCCGCATGCGGCCAGTGACCGACACCATTCCGAAGCCGCTGGTAAAGATCGCGGGTAAGCCGATGATCGATTATGCGCTGGATGCGCTGGCCGAAGCCGGCGTGGAGCGAGCCGTCGTGAACGTCCATCACCATGCGGACCAGATGGAGGCGCATCTGCGCAGCTATCGCGGCCTTGAAATCCTGATATCCGACGAGCGGGAAGCTCTGATGAACAATGGCGGCGGCATCGTCAAAGGACTGAAGCTGCTAGACCGCGATCGGGTTTTCGTCATGAATGCCGACTTGTTCTGGATCGGTGAGAAGCCCGGTCACCCAACGAACCTCGAACAATTAGCCGGATTCTACGACGAGAAGCGTATGGACATGGCTATGCTGTGCGTCGAGCTGGAAAGAACCACAGGGCATAACGGCAAGAATGACTTCAGCATAGCTGACGACGGTCGCCTCACACGCTATCGCGACGCCCAGCACAACGGCGTCGTCTATGCCGGTGCCTTTGTCATGAACCCATCCCTTCTTGATGATGCGCCCAATGATGCCTTCAACATCAACATCTATTTCGACAAGGCGATCGCCAAGGGCCGGCTTTACGGCACGATGCTCGACGGCCATTGGCTGACCGTCGGCACGCCGGAGGCGATCGGCGAGGCGGAGGAAACGATCCGGACTTTCCGGGCGTTTGCGTGACGGATGACGGGCGGGCACCGGCAACGTATTCTGACGATCCCGGCAGGCCTGCCCTTTCTGAGGACCCTTGCCAGCGCGCTCTGCGACGGCCGGCTGACCGAGCACTTTCGCCACGATCCCGGCGATCCGCTATCGCTTGCCAAGGTCACCATCTTCCTGCCGACAAGGCGTGCCGCGCGCGTGCTGCGTTCGGAATTCGTCGATCTGCTCGGCGGTCGCTCCGCGATCCTGCCGGTGATCCGCCCGCTCGGCGAGACCGACGACGATAGCGGCTATTTCGAAGAGGCACTGCCCGCCACCGCCGATCTGGCGCAGCCGCTCGCCAATACCGCGCGGCTCCTGGAACTGGCGCGGCTGATCCTTGCCTGGCGTAACAGGCTGCCGCAGATCGTCCGTGACATTCATTCGGATTCGCCGCTCGTCGCTCCGGCAAGCCCGGCGGATGCCATCTGGTTGGCACGCAATCTGGCCGAACTTATCGATTCCATCGAGACCGAGGATCGCGACTGGGCCGATCTTGGCAATCTCAGCGCCGAAGACCATGCGCTTTGGTGGCAACTGACGGCCGAATTCCTGCAGATCGCCAGCGCCTTCTGGCCGGCACGGCTGGAAGAACTGGGCAAATCCTCGCCCGCCCGGCACCGCAATGCCATCCTGCGTGCCGAAGCGCAGCGGCTCGCCACGGTGCAGCATGCCGGACCGATCATCATCGCCGGTTCCACCGGTTCCGTGCCGGCAACGGCAGAGCTGATTGCCGCCGTCGCCTCGCTGCCGCAGGGCGTCATCGTGCTGCCGGGCCTCGATCTCACGATGCCGGAAGAGGATTGGCGGCTTGTGGCCCCGGAGACGAGCACCAGCGGAAGGGTCGATCCGACAACGCGCAGCCATTCGCAATATGGCCTGTCGCTGCTGTTGAAGCGGCTGCGCGTGGAACGAAGCGACGTGGAAACCGTCGCCGAAGCGCCGGAGAGCATGCAAATGCGCGCCGAGGTCCTGTCGCGCGCGTTGGCGCCGGCGAAAGCGACCAGCGGCTGGGGTGCATGGCAAAAAACACTGGCGCCGGACGCTATTGCACGAGCCTTCGCCGAGGTCGCGCTGATCGAGGCTACGAACGAGCGCGAGGAGGCCACGGCAATCGCCATCGCCTTGCGGCTCGCGCTGGAGAAACCGGGGCGCAACGGCGGCGAGAGCCAAGCGGCATTGATCACACCGGACCGCAACCTCGCGCGGCGGGTGACGGCGGAGCTCGCCCGCTTCGGCATCACCGCCGACGATTCGGCCGGCACGCCGCTTGCCGCCACGCCGCAAGGGGCGCTGCTGCAATTGCTGCTGGAGGCGACGCTTCGCCCGGGCGATCCCGTTGCTATCGTCTCGCTCATCAAGCATCCCCTCGCCCGTTTCGGCCTTGGCCCGGATGCGTTGCAGCTTGGCGTCGATGCGCTGGAAATCCTCGCCTTGAGAGGCGGCATCGCCGATGTCGATATCGGCACGCTGGAGTCCCTGCTCGACCGGCAGCTCACCGAACAGGCGATGGACCGTCATCCGCCGCAGTGGCGCAAATCCCTGTCCTCGGAAGCCGTAGGGCACGCACACGCGTTGGCTCGAAAGATCACTATGGCATGCGAGCCGCTGGCTTCCGCGCTATCGCCCTCATCCGCCGGACTTCCCACGCTGTCCGAATGGGCCGACCGGACGGGACGCGCCCTTGAGGCCGTTGCCGCTGATGAGCGTGGCAATCTGGCCGGACTCTGGTCCGGTGAGGCCGGCGATACGCTGGCGAGCTTACTGAAGGAGGTCATGGACACCGACGGCCAGCTCGAAGCGGATGGGCCGCAGTGGATCGATATCATGGCTGCGCTCTCCGCCGGTCAGGCAGTCAAGCCGCGGGCGCTGAGCCATCCTCGCCTATTCATCTTCGGTACGCTGGAAGCGCGCCTGCAAAGCGTCGATACGCTGATTCTCGGCGGGCTCAACGAGGGCTCCTGGCCGGGCCAGACCGCCAACAATCCCTTCATCTCCCGCACGATGAAGACCGAGATCGGCCTGGAGCCGCCGGAGCGCCGCATCGGTCAGCTCGCCCACGATTTTGAAATGGCGAACGGGACGCGCGACCTGATCTATTCGCGTGCACTGCGACAGGGCTCGACCCCGACGGTGGCGTCGCGATGGCTGCAGCGGCTGATGGCGCTGGGCGGCAAGACATTTGCCGGAGAATTGAAGGCGCGCGGAGATCAATACCGCCACTGGGCCGGCATGATCGACGAGGGCGAAAACCAGGCCCCGGCGGCAAGGCCCTCTCCGAAACCGCCGGCCGAGCTGCAGCCGAAAAGCTATTCCTTCAGCGAGGTTGGCCGCCTTCGCCGCGATCCCTATGCGATCTACGCCCGACGCGTCCTGCGGCTCGACCCGATCGCTCCCTTCAACCGCGATCCCGGCCCGGCGGAGCGCGGCACGCTCTATCACAAGATCATCGATCGCTTTATCCGTGAGGGTCATATCGCGGGAACACCGGATGCCTCGCTGGCTATGGATCGTATCGTCGCCGAGCTTTTCGATGCCGAACAACTGCCTGTTCATATCGACAGCGTCTGGCGGCCGCGTTTCCGCGAAGTGGCCCGCGCCTTCCTCGCCTGGGAAACGGAACGGCGACCGGAGATCCGCACGACGGCAACGGAAGTGCCGGCCGGCGTCGAGATCGAGCCGATCGGCATTCGCCTGACCGGCGTTGCCGACCGCATCGATTTCAAAGGCAGCAAAGCCGCCGATATCATCGACTACAAGACCGGCTATAATCCCTCCCCGGCGCAGGCCCGCGCGCTGCTCGATCCGCAATTGGCGCTGGAAGCCTATGCCCTCAAGGCTGGCGCTTTCCGCAATGTCGGCCCGCTCGTTCCGGAAAACCTGCTCTATGTCCGGCTGAGGCCTGGCGACCGCTTCAAGGTCGATCAGGTCAACAACGAACTTTCCGGCCGCGGCGGCAAGACGGAAACAAAGTCGGCTATGGATCTGGCCGAGGAGTCGATGGACCAGCTCGTCAAATTCGTCACCCTGCTACAATCCGGCGAAAAGGGCTTCTCGTCACGGCTGATCCCTGCCCAGCAATTCGAATATGGCGGCGACTACGATCACCTCGCCCGCGTCTCCGAATGGTCGACGGCGGAGACCGAGCAGGAGGGAGGCGGCGATGAATGAGCTTTCCAACGGCGAGCTGGCCGCCCTGCCCGACAGCGACGATCCCGGCGTCTGGATCGGCTGGACGACGGTGCAGCAATCCATTGCCTCCGATCCGGAACGATCCGCCTGGGTCTCGGCCAATGCCGGTTCCGGCAAGACGCATGTCCTGACGCAGCGCGTCATCCGCCTGTTGCTTGCCGGCGCGCGGCCGTCGGCCATTCTCTGCCTCACCTACACCAAGGCCGCCGCTTCCGAAATGTCGAACCGCGTCTTCGATCGGCTGGCCGCCTGGGCAACGTTGCCGGACGAAGAGCTGAAGGCGCGGATCGCCGAGATCGAAGGTGCGGAACCGGGTCTCTTGAAGCTTGCCGAGGCACGCCGCCTCTTTGCCAAGGCATTGGAGACGCCGGGCGGTCTGAAAATCCAGACGATTCACGCCTTCTGCGAGGCGCTGCTGCATCAATTCCCGCTGGAAGCCAATGTCGCCGGCCATTTCTCCGTTCTCGACGATCGGGCCGCGGCAACCCTGCTGGATGATGCCCGTCGATCGCTGCTGACGGCAACGCCGCAACATCCGAATGCCGAGCTTGCCGAGGCCTTCGCCTATGTGCTTGATCTCGGTGATGAATCAGGCTTGGAGACATTGCTTGGCGAGATCGTCGCCAACCGCAACGCTATCAGGCGCTTCACGGCGGAAGCCGAACGAAAGGGCGGCGTCGAGGCTGCGTTGCTCGCCCGGCTCGGTCTTTCTCCTGAGGATACGGAAGCCGGGATCGCGGAGCAATATTGGCCGCTGCCCGGCCTTTCCGGCTCGACGCTGGAGCTTTATCTCAGCCTTGCCGATCTGAAGGGCGGGGCTAAAGCTCAGGATATCGCCTACGGGCTACGCCTTGCCAAACGCGAGGCAAACCCGATCGCCCGCGCGGAGATCCTCGAAAAGGTCATGCTGACCGCCAAGGGCGAACCGAAGTCGGATAGCCAGTTTTTCGTCAAGGCGATGCTGGCGGATGCGCCTGAGCTGGCCGACGCCGTTGCCGCCGCCCGCGCCCATGTCGTCGCCTGTCGCGACCGGCTGAAGCTGATGCGAATGTATCGCGCCACACGGGCAGCGCTCACACTCGCCGACCGGCTGAACCGCGACTATGAGGAATTGAAGAAGCGGCGCAGCCAGCTCGATTTCGAAGACCTGATCACCCGCACCGCCGATCTCCTGACCAAGAAAGATGTCGGCCCCTGGATCCACTACAAGCTGGACCAGGGCATAGACCATATCCTCGTCGACGAGGCGCAGGACACTAGTCCTATCCAGTGGAGCGTCATCCAATCGCTGGCAGAAGACTTCTTCTCCGGCGAAAGCGCGCGCCCGACCCTCAGGACCATCTTCGCAGTCGGTGACGAAAAGCAGTCGATCTATTCCTTCCAGGGCGCGCGGCCCGAGCGGTTCTCCGAGGAAAGCGATCGCACGCGGAGGCGCGTGGATAGCAGCGGCCAGCAGTTTTCATCGATCCGCCTGCCGCTCTCCTTCCGTTCGACCGCCGATGTGCTGGCTGCCGTCGACCATGTCTTCACGGCGCCCGAGAACGCCCGCGGCCTCAGCGCCGCCGCCGAGCCGGTCGTGCACCGCTCCAGCCGCATCGGTCATCCTGGCGCCGTCGATCTCTGGGAGATGATTGCGCCGGAGCCACTGGCGAAGGAAGAAGACTGGACGGCTCCCTTCGATTCGGCGCCGGAAAGTGCGCCGGCGGCGATCCTGGCGCGGCGAATGGCTCAGACGATCGGCAACATCATTGGCCGCGAGACGATCATCGAGAAGGGAAAGGCCCGCTTCATCGAGGCCGGCGATATCCTTGTGCTGGTGCGCAAGCGCGACAGCTTCGTCAACGCGCTGACCCGAGCATTGAAGCGGCGCAACAATATCCCCGTCGCCGGTGCCGACCGTCTGGTGCTGACCAGCCACATTGCTATCCAGGACCTTTTGGCGCTTGGCCGTTTCCTGCTGCTGCCGGAAGACGATCTTTCGCTGGCGGCACTTTTGAAAAGCCCTCTGTTCGATCTCGGCGAAGACGATGTTTTCGCGGTCGCGGCCTATCGTGGCGATGATGAAAGCGTCTGGAGCCATCTGCAGAGATTCGCCGACGACGGCAATGAGCGCTTCCGCCATGCGGTCGACCGGCTGAAAACCTTCTTGGCACTGTCTAAAAGCCTGTCCGTGCATGACTTCTACGCGCGCGTTCTCGGCAGCTTCGGTGGCCGGCGGCAGTTCTTGGCGCGGCTCGGCACCGAAGTCAGCGACATCCTCGATGAATTCCTGACCTTCACACTGGACCACGAAACCTCCGGCCTGCCGGGCTTGCAATCCTTCATCTCGACGCTGGAGCTGGAAGCGCCGACCGTGAAGCGTGAGCAGGATAAGGGCCGCAACGAGGTGCGCATCATGACGGTGCATGCCTCCAAAGGCCTGGAAGCGCCGATCGTCTTCCTCGTCGATGGCGGCGGCAAAGCCTTTACCCATACGCATCTGCCCAAGCTGCGGCTGATCGAGACCGGCAAGGGCGAAATCCCGCTGCCCGTCTGGGTGCCGGTCAGCGCGCTCGCCAACTCGCTGACACAGGCCGATGCGACGAGGCTGCAAGCGCTAGCGGAGGAGGAATATCGCCGCCTGCTCTATGTCGGCATGACCCGGGCTGCCGATCGGCTGATCGTCTGCGGTTATCGCGGCATCCGCGAAAACGCCGATACATGGCATGCTATGATTTCCCGGACGCTGCGCCAGGATGGCGAGCGCTGCACCCCTGTCACCTTCTCCGGACCGGACGGCGAATGGCAGGGATTGAGCTGGCGGGTCACCCAAGTCGAGCGCAGTTTCGAGCATATGGAACAGGTGGAAGCGGCTGTGGACCGAGGAGCGTTGCCGGCGGGACTGTGCCGGCCGCTGCCGGCGCAGCGAAACCTGCCCAGACCGCTCAGCCCTTCCGGTGCCGGCACCATCATCGACGACGAGGCCGACAATCTGCTTGTCGCCTCACCCTTGTTCACCGAGAAGGCCAAATCGGATCGCTCCTTGGAGAAGGGGCGTTTCATTCACCGCATGCTGCAGACTTTGCCGGAGATCGCGCCGGCGGGTCGCGCCGATGCCGCGCGGCGCTATGCCGAGCGAGCCGCGCGCTTCTGGCCGCAGGCCGAACGCGAAGCGCTGATCGGCTCGGTGATGGCGCTGCTGTCGCACCCAGAGCTGCAGGGCGTTTTCAGCGCCCATGCCCAGGCCGAAGTCTCGATCATGGGCACGCTGACGCTCGCCGATCAGAACTACGCCGTCTCCGGCCGCATCGACCGGCTGACCGCACTCGACGACCGTGTGGTCATCCTCGACTACAAAACGAATCGCGTGCCGCCGCGTGTCGCCGAAGAGATTCCCTTCGCCCACCGCGCACAGCTTGCCATCTATCGCGAGATCCTTTCGCCGCTTTATCCCGGCAAACGCATCGATTGCGTGCTTGTCTATACCGAGAACGCCTCGATCCATACGCTCTCCCAAGAAGCGCTCGCATTGGCGCTTGCGGAGCTCAAAACAAAGTGAAATACCAAATATTGAAATTTGGGCACCGCACCATCACATATCTAGCAACCCGCAAATCCTGGTAAGGAGCAGCCTATGGCTACCGTTAAAGTCGATACCTCCAACTTCGCTGCCGAAGTCCTGCAGTCCGCAGAGCCTGTCGTCGTTGATTTCTGGGCCGAATGGTGCGGTCCGTGCAAGATGATCGCGCCTGCTCTCGAAGAGCTCGCTGTACAGTTCGAAGGCAAGGTGAAGGTCGCCAAGCTCAACATCGATGAAAACCCGGAACTGGCTGCCCAGTTCGGCGTTCGCTCGATCCCGACGCTTGCCATGTTCAAGGCCGGCGAAGTTGCCGACATCAAGGTTGGCGCCGCTCCCAAGACCGCCCTGCAGAGCTGGATTTCCAGCGCCGCTTGATCGGTATCGACTGAGAGAATGAAAAAGCCCGCTTCGTGCGGGCTTTTTGTTGGTCGGAGAACACAGACCATCCTCGCCCTTCGAGGCTTCGCACCTCAGGGTGAGGATGGAGCGGGCTCGTCGCAACGGCAACGCAGAGATGAATGATGAGCCCTAGTGCGGCTGGGCGAAAAGGTCAGCCCTCATGCCGAGGAGGCCCGCAGCGCTCGTCTCGAAGCACGAGGGCGGGTGGTTGATGACCACCTCACCGGAATCATTTTGGCGGTGTGCCGTTATCGGCAAGGACATCGCCGACGAGATAGAGCGAGCCGCCGATCAGAATGCGCGGCGCCGGCAAATCGGGCATGGCCAGCTCTCTGATTGCATCCAGCGCCTGACCGACGCTCGACATCGGCTCGGCCACCAAGCCGGCATCGTAGGCCGAGCCCGCCAGAACCACCGGGTCGATCATCGACTCGCTGCCGCGGATCGGTACGCAATAGACCTTTTCCGCCAAGCCGGTGAACGCCTTGAAATAACCGACGGGATCCTTGGTGTTGATCATGCCGGTGATCAGGAATAGCGGCCGCGGCTGACGCTCTTCGAAATTGGCCATGGCTTCGGCAATGACCTCGCCGGCGCCGGGATTGTGACCGCCATCGACCCAGATTTCCGCGCCTTGCGGCGCGTGCGGCAGCAAATTGCCCTCCGTCAACCGCTGCAGACGACCCGACCATTCGATCGACATCATCGCCTTTTCCATCATCACCTCGGTAACGATGAAGCCCGCGGCCTTGACGGCGCGGATGGCGGCGGCGGCATTGGCATATTGATGCCGGCCCAGCAGGCGCGGCAGCGGCAGGTCGGCGAGCCCGAACTCGTCCTGATAGACCAGCCGGCCATATTCCTCATGGGCGGAAAAATCCTGGCCGAAAACCGCGGTCGGGCAGCGCAGCCGCTCGGCCGTCGATATCAGCACGTCCAGGGCGGCATCATACTCCTGATGGCCGATGACGACCGGACGACCAGGTTTCATGATCCCCGCCTTCTCGGCGGCGATCAGCTCGACGCGGTCGCCAAGATAGGGCTGGTGATCGAGCGAGATCGGCATGATGACCGAAGCGGCCGGGTCGGAAATAACGTTGGTGGCGTCGAAACGGCCGCCGAGGCCGACTTCGATAATCGCGACATCTGCCGGATGCTCGGAAAACAGCATGAAAGTGGCCGCGGTCAGGATTTCGAAGACCGTGATCTTCTCGCCGGCATTGGCGTCGGCAATCCGCCGCAGCACATCGGCGAAGACCGCGTCGTCGACGAGCTTGCCGCGGCCGCCCTTGACGCCGATGCGATAACGCTCATGCCAATTGACGAGATGCGGCGAGGTATGGACATGCACGCTCAGGCCGCCGGCCTCGAGAAGCGCGCGGCAGAAGGCCGTCACCGAACCCTTACCGTTGGTGCCGGCGACATGGATCACCGGCGGCAACTTTTTTTGCGGATTGCCAAGAATGTCGAGCAGCCGGGTGACTCTGTCCAGCGAGAGATCGAAGCCTTTGGGATGCAGCCCCATCAGCTTGTCGATTTCCCGTGCCGCCTCGCTCATTGCGGATTGATCCATAGCCGTCATCCCGCACCCTCCGCCTTTCGGCCATTCCGTTTTAGGTCAGGCTCTCGCCACCATCGGCAGTGCTGCGCCGTTCAGGTCCTTGGCAGATACGTCATTCGCCGGCTTCTTGGTCAGTATCCTCAGCAGCGTTGCCAGGGTGTCGGGGATATCATGGCGCTTGACGACCATGTCGACCATACCGTGCTCAAGCAGATATTCCGAGGTCTGGAAGCCTTCTGGCAGCTTTTCGCGAATCGTCTGTTCGATGACGCGCTTGCCGGCAAAGCAGATTTCCGCACCCGGTTCCGCAAGATGGACATCGCCGAGCATGGCGTAGGAGGCCGTGACGCCGCCGGTCGTCGGATTGGTCAGCACGACGATATAGGGCTGACCGGCTTCCTTCAGCATGTCGACGGCGACCGTCGTGCGCGGCAACTGCATCAGGGACAAAATGCCTTCCTGCATGCGCGCACCGCCCGATGCAGGGAACATCACCAGCGGGCACTTTTCGGAAATGGCGCGTTCGAACGCCTTGACGATCGCTTCGCCTGCAGCGATGCCGAGCGAACCGCCCATGAAATTGAACTCATGCACGACAGCGACGAGCTTCAGGCCTTGAACCTTGCCGACGCCGGCAAGAATCGTGTCTTCCTGCTCGGTCTTGACGCGGCTGTCCTTCAGGCGGTCGGTATATTTCTTGGAATCGCGGAACTTCAGCGGGTCCTGCGCGACCTTCGGCTGCGACAGCGCTTCATATTCACCATTGTCGAAGAGATCGGCAAGGCGAGCCTTGGCCGGCATCTTCATATGAAAACCGGAAGCGGGAATGACCCACTTATTGTCTTCCAGATCCTTGTGGAAGACCATCTCGCCGGTCTCCGGGCACTTGATCCAGAGATTTTCCGGCACTTCGCGGCGGCCCAGCATGGAATTGATCCGCGGGCGGACGTAATTCGTGATCCAGTTCAATTCGAAAACTCCTGATCGACTGAATTAACCGATATGGGCATAGGCCGTTTCTTCAACCTGTTCCGGTCGAAGCTTCCGCCTATGTGGGAAAACTATTCGGCAGCAACAAGGCGCGCCGAACGCGTTCCCGTCGAGAGACCGCGCACCAGCGTCGCGACGGCCTGGATGGTGTCAGCGGTCGCCTTGCCATCCTTGGTCAGGCTGGTGGCGATCTGGTTGACGATGGCCGTGCCCACGACAACGCCATCGGCGGAAGCGCCGATCAGCTTGGCGTGCTCGGCCGTCTTGACGCCGAAGCCGACGCAGACCGGCAGGTCGGTATGCTGTTTGATGCGCTTGACGGCGCCGGAGACCAGCGACGGGTCCGGCAAAGCAGAGCCGGTGATGCCGTTCATCGAGACGTAGTAGACGAAGCCGGACGTATTGTTCAGCACGGTCGGCAGGCGCTTGTCGTCGGTGGTCGGCGTCGCGAGACGAATGAAATTGATGCCCTTGCGGATCGCCGGGATGCAGAGCTCGTCATCCATTTCCGGCGGCAGATCGACGACGATCAGGCCGTCGATCCCGGCGGCTAGCGCGTCGTCGAGGAATGTCTCGACGCCGTAGATATAGATCGGATTGTAGTAGCCCATCATCACGATCGGCGTATCGCCATCCGTCTTGCGGAAATCGGCGGCGAGCTGCAGCGTCTTCTTCAGCGTCTGCCCGGCCTTCAGGGCGCGCTGGCCGGCAAGCTGGATCGCCGGGCCATCGGCCATGGGGTCGGAGAAGGGCATGCCGAGTTCGATGACGTCGGCACCGGCTTTCGGCAGCGCCTTCATGATGCCGAGCGAGGTCTCGTAATCGGGATCGCCACCCATGAAATAGGTGACGAGTGCCGGGCGGCCTTCAGCCTTCAGAGCGGCAAAGCGTTTGTCCATACGTGCGGTCATGGTGTCTAACTCACATTCCCAGAATCTTGCCGACGGTGAAGATGTCCTTGTCGCCGCGGCCGGAGAGATTCATCAGGATGATCTCGTCCTTGCCCATCTTCGGCGCGCGCTTGATGACTTCGGCGAGCGCGTGGCTCGGCTCCAGCGCCGGGATGATGCCTTCGAGGCGCGTCAGGGTCTGGAAGGCTTCCAGCGCCTCGTGGTCCATGATCGGCACATATTCGACGCGGCCGATATCGTTCAGCCAGGAATGCTCCGGGCCGATGCCGGGATAGTCGAGGCCGGCCGAGATCGAATGTCCCTCTTTGATCTGGCCGTCGCCATCCTGCAGAAGATAGGTGCGATTGCCATGCAGCACGCCGGGCGAACCGGCGGTGATCGAAGCGCAATGCTCGTCACCTTGCAGGCCCTTGCCGCCGGCTTCGACGCCGACGATCTTGACGTCCTCGTCATCGAGGAAGGGATGGAAGATGCCGATCGCGTTCGAACCGCCGCCAACGGCAGCGACGACGAGATCCGGCAGGCGGCCCTCGGCCTCCAGCATTTGCTGCTTGGCTTCCGTGCCGATCACCGACTGGAAGTCGCGGACCATTTCCGGATAGGGATGCGGGCCGGCGGCCGTGCCGATCAGGTAATAGGTGTCGTCGACATTGGTGACCCAGTCGCGAAGGGCCTCGTTCATGGCGTCCTTCAGCGTGCCGCTGCCGGCGGTGACCGGAATCACCTCCGCGCCGAGCAGCTTCATGCGGAAAACGTTCGGCGCCTGACGCTCGACGTCGGTCGCGCCCATGTAGACAACGCAGGGGAAACCGAAGCGGGCGGCGACTGTCGCAGACGCAACGCCATGCTGGCCGGCACCGGTTTCGGCGATGATGCGGGTCTTGCCCATGCGCTTGGCGAGCAGGATCTGGCCGATGCAATTGTTGATCTTGTGCGAGCCGGTATGGTTCAGCTCTTCGCGCTTGAAATAGATCTTGGCGCCGCCAAGCTCGGCCGTCAGCCGTTCAGCGAAATAGAGCGGGCTCGGGCGGCCAATATAATGGGCGCCGAGCGATTTCAGCTCCGCCTGGAACGCAGGGTCATTCTTCGCCTTGTTCCATTCCTCCTGCAGATCCAGGATTAGCGGCATCAACGTTTCGGCCACGAAACGGCCGCCATAAATGCCGAAACGGCCGTCCTCATCGGGGCCGGCGCGGAAGGAATTCAGTTTTGGCGTCTGGTTCACTCTCTACTCCCTGCTGCCGGTTCCGGCAGACATGCTTCTGCAAAAGCGTCGAAAAACTGGTCGATCTTGTTCAGATCCTTCACGCCCGGCGCACTTTCAAGGGCGGAGGAAAGATCGATGCCCGTAGCCTTGGTGGATGCTAAGGCCTGAGCGACATTGTCCTTGTTGACGCCGCCCGACAGCATGTAATCCACCCGATCGTCGAGCCAGCTCATCAGGCTCCAATCGAAGGACATGCCGTTTCCGCCCGGCAGCTCGGAGCCGGCGGGCGGCTTGGCATCGAACAGGAAGCGGTCGGCAATGCCGATATAGGATTCCACCCGCTTCAGATCGTCGGCGGTGCGCACCGCCATGGCCTTCATGACCGGCACATTATAGACCGCTTTGATCGTCAGCACACGCTCCGGGCTTTCATTGCCATGGAGCTGCAGCATATCCGGACGCACCAGCGAGATGATCTCATCCAAATCGTCATTGCTGGGATTGACCGTCACGGCGACGATCTTTGCCTTGCCGCGCGCGCGTTCCGCCAACTGGCCGGCCACATCCGGCTCCACATAGCGCGGGCTCTTTTCAAAGAAGATGAAGCCGATATGGGTGGCGCCGCGCTCAAGAGCGCGATCTACCGCTTCCGGCGTCTTCAGGCCACAAATTTTGATATCGGGGTTCATGGCAGCGGAGTGACATGAAATTGCAAAAGAGTCGAGCCTAAAGGCAACGAACGCGGAATTTTACGCAGCTCGGCAGCGAAGCTCATCAATGGGCCTTTGACCAGCAATATAGCTGCTCCCAGCCGTTCGAACGCCACTGGTACCACGCTGCACGGAGGCGACGGCAGCGCCTGCCCATTTCGAACGATGAGCGCCGATGCAGCGGGAGACTATCGGCAACCAGAGCGATTGGTGCTATGACTCCCATGAGGCAAGACCACAGCGCAGCGGACGAACGTGCATGTCGACAGCAGTCGCCATTCTCGGCGGGGTCGGGCTGTTTCTGCTCGGCATGACCGTCATGACCGACGGCCTAAAGGCGCTGGCAGGCTCCGCTTTGCGCGTTGCCTTGGGCACTGCGGCGGCCACGCCACTCTCGGGTGCTTTCTGGGGTGCGATCGTCACGCTTCTCGTGCAGTCGTCGAGTGCGGTGACGATGACGACGATCGGCCTCGTCAATGCCGGCCTATTGACCTTTCCGCAGGGGCTTGGGATCGTTTTCGGCGCCAATGTCGGCACGACGGGAACGGGCTGGCTGGTGGCGCTGATCGGCGTGCGCGTCTCGCTTTCGACCTATGCGCTGCCGATGATCTTTATCGGCGCACTTGCCAAGCTACTGGGCGGCGGGCGGATCGCGGCGGCGGGCAGCGCGCTGGCGGGTTTCGCGCTGGTGCTTTATGGGCTGACGACGCTGCAGCAGGGCATGGGAGGTCTTGCGGAGAGCCTGCATCCCTCCGACCTGCCCGCAGTGCTCGGCGCACCGGGGGTTGGCTGGGGCGCGGGGTTCGTCGGGCTGATGGCGCTCATCGTCATCGGCTTGGCGATGACTGCGGTCATGCAATCCTCGACGGCGGCAATCGCCGTCACCATTGCGGCTTTCTACGCCGGAGCGGTCAGCTTGGAGCAGGGCGCAGCGCTTATCATCGGTCAAAATATCGGGACGGCGACGAGTTCCGCATTGGCGGCGCTCGGTGCCAGTACGACAGCCAAGCGTCTCGCCCTTGCCTATGTGCTGTTCAAGATCATCGCAGCGTTGATCGCGATCGTCGCCTTTCCGTTCACAGCCGCGCTGATGAACGGCTTCTCCACGTCGGTCGACGGAATGACGCTGCTTGCCGCCTATCATACAGCCTACAATGTGGTCGGCGTCGCGGCGCTCCTGCCGGCTACGCAATGGTTCGCCCGCATCGTCGAGCGCCTGCTACCCACAAAGCAGACAGGGCTGCAGCGCGCGCTCGATCCGAGCGTGCTCGCCAGTCCGGTGATCGCGGTCGAGACCGTGCGGCGTGTCCTGGCGGATATGCTCGCAACAAGCGCCGCTTCGGTTTCCGCGGCACTTTCGGGTGCCAAAGCAGGCCCCGCGGCGCAGGGCACTCCGGCAGGTGTCGCGCTTCGGGAAGTGCGGGATTTCCTCTCCGAATTGAAGGAGCCGCCCGAGACGGAGGCCGAACGGCTGCGCATGACGAGCACGCTGCACGCGCTCGATCACGCCTCGCGCCTTGTAGACGTTTTGGCAGAGGGCGAATTTCCCGATCTGCCGGCCGAAGCCACCCTTGATCGTCATGCCGCTGTGCTGTGCGCACGGGTCATGCGCGCGGCACAGACGGTCGGGCACTCGATCACCGCCGAATCCGCCCTCAGCGCGCAAGCC
Organism: Rhizobium sp. BR 317; assembly: GCF_047445835.1. NCBI lineage: Bacteria > Pseudomonadati > Pseudomonadota > Alphaproteobacteria > Hyphomicrobiales > Rhizobiaceae > Rhizobium > Rhizobium sp. BR 317. The sequence continues at coordinate 50,612 of NZ_JARWLB010000003.1, forward strand.
GCGCCCATTGGCTGGAGCATTTCGCCCGAGGTGATCACGGCGCTCTCTGAAGCAGAGGAGGCCGCAAGAGAGCTCAACGCTTTGAAACGGGACCATCGCGCCGCAACGCTTGCCTCCGTCGCACCGGGAAAGCTGGTCGCCACCGAAGCCTTCACGCGGATCGATACCGTCAGACGGCTCGACCGGATCGCACATCACGCCTGGCGGTCGGCAGCGCATCTTCTCGGGCATGGAGGGCCTGCGGACTAAGGTCCGGGCTCAATCAGGCCCACCAATTGCCGTGCAGCGCTATCAGTCGGGAAGCCTGCTGAACTTGCGAAGGTTCTTGTCGACGAAGGACTCCGGCAGGAAGCGGCGTATGAAGCGGACCTGCCCCGCTGCCTTTCCTGCGGTGTAGCGCCTCTTCGGCGATGCGGCGTTAGCGGCTTTGAGCACCATATCGGCAACCACTTCCGGCGCATCGCCCGTCCCAATAACGTTGCGCATCAGATCCTCCGCATTGGTGCGCGCTGTGTCGTATACCGGAAGCGGATGATCCGGTCGCGTCAGGTTCTCTTCGAAGGACGTGCGGGTGACGCCGGGCTCCACGAGCACGACGCGGATTCCCTGCGTGCGGACTTCGTGGTCAAGGGATTCGGAATAGCCCTCGACCGCGTGCTTGGTCGATGCATAGAGTGCGTTGTAGGGAGCGGGGATCAGCCCAAGGATGGAACTCATATTGATGATCCTGCCCTTTCGCTGACGTCTCATCACCGGAAGTATTGCATTGGTCATCCGCAGGACGCCGAAAAAGTTCACGTCGAACAGAGCCTTCGCCTGCGCCTCGGAGGATTCCTCTGCCGCGCCGAGCAATCCGATGCCGGCATTGTTGACAAGAAGATCGATCCGACCGGCGCGGGCCAATATCTCATCGACCGTCCTTTGCACCGAACCATCGTTGGTAACGTCGCATACCAGCATCGCAACGCCGTCCGGAGTATCCGGCATGGGCTTACGGCTGGTTCCGAATACCCGGTATCCAGCGCGTCGCAACGCGCGTGCAGTCACCAACCCGATACCGGAGGAAGCGCCCGTGACCAGGGCGACGCCGTTTTCTGTCTTGCTCATCAAGCTCTGCCTTTATTTTATCGTGGAACATTGATGAACGCTGGATTACTATCAAATCAGTAGTTAGTCACTATCAAAAAGATATCGACATGAAGAATCTTTCAAACCAACCATGTCTGATCGCCCGTAGCCTTGCATTGGTGGGCGATGCGTGGACCATGCTGATCATGCGGGATGCCCATGCGGGGCTCACTCGCTTCGACGAATTCCGCAAGAGCCTGGGTATTGCGCCGACAATGCTGACCGCTCGCCTCTCCGCGCTTACGGAACACGGGCTATTGGAGAAACGGCGCTACTCGGAACGACCGCCGCGCGATGAGTATGTGCTGACGGTCGCGGGCCAAGACTTCCTGCCGGTGCTATTTGCGATTGGGGCATGGGGGCGGAAGCATCGGTCTGTTGGTGGCGATGTGACACGCTTCTTTGACGCTGAGGCCGGTACCGAAATCGATCCCGTCACCATCGACCGCGCGACCGGCGCCCCGATCGGAACACGTCCCATCCGCGTTGCCATGCCTGAATGAACCTTAGCGCGAGAGACAACGTCGTCGCGTGCGGAAATTCAGGCGCCTTCGGTAAGTTCGGGCGTGCTACTCAATCGAAGTCGATGGCGTGTAGCTGGCTGCCATGACGCTTCAGCCAGGCCTTGGCTTCGTCCATGTCCGGGCAGAGCTTGCGGCAGAGCGCCCAGAAGCGCGGGCCGTGGTTCATTTCCCGTAAGTGCGCAACTTCATGTGCAGCGAGATAGTCGATCACCAGCGGCGGCGCCATGACGATGCGCCAGGAGAAGCTCAGATTTCCCCCCGAGGAGCAGGAACCCCAGCGGCTGCGGGTATCCTTCATACTGATGGAGGAGACGGTCGCGCGGATCGCTTTCGCATGCACCGCCACCAGCTTTTCCAGATCGGCACGGGCCTCCTTCTTGAGGAAGGTCGCGATGCGGCGGGTGGCATGTTCCGGCAGGCCGCTGACGCGCAGCACCGGCACGCCGTCGGCGATGACCGCCTCGGTCAGGCCGCGCAGGCTGCCGGTGTGCTCGATCCGATGACGGATGCCGCGCAGGAGGATTTCGCTGCCGCTCTGAAGATTTCCCTGTGTGGAGAATTTCGCAAGCTTGGTCAGCAACCAGCCCTGATGCCGGTCGAGGAAGGCATTGACCTCACGGGCCGCCAGGCCGCGCGGAATGGTCATCTTCAGCGCCCGCCCACCGGGCTCGATCCTAAGCGTGATCCGCGTCGCCCGTTCATGCTGGCGGATCGTCAGTGGCATCAGCCTACCGGCCACGTCCAACGTGCGCGTTTCCGGCGCGGGCGGCTTGGGAACAGGTCGGCGGGATCTGGACGAAAGCGGAAACATGAAAGCAGTTTTATACGATTCGCGTGGGTTTCTGGCAAAGAAAAACCGGCATCGCCGGATGCCGGTTCTGACTGGAAAAGCTGTTGCAATTACGGCGTCTTAAATTCGGAAGCCGGGCCGTTCTCATCATTGCGCTTGACGTTGTTGCGGTCGCGCATGAAACGGTCGAACTCTTCCTGATCCTTGGCGCGTCGGAGTTCGCGGACATAGGTGTCGAACTCGGCGCGCATTTCATCGAGTTTGCGGCGCTCCTCTTCGAGGCGCTCCAGCTCTGCCCGCCGCCAATCGTCGAAGGCGACATTGCCGGTGGAGAAATGCTGGCGATAACGACCGCGGTGGCGGCCGCAGCCGGCAAACATGCCGTCGGCCCTCTGGTTCACATCCCGTTTGAAATCTCTCAGGCGTTCGCCGAAGAGAATATAGGCAAGCATGGCGAGACCCAGAGGCCAGAAGACCACGAAGCCAAGTATCATCAGGGCAATGGTAGCCGGAGTCCAATCCGGGCGAAGCAATGCTGACTGGTGGTTCATCGTGAGGTATCCTCGCAGTAGAGCGGCCCGGCCACATGCCGAACCGCTGGAATCGAGATGGTAACCTCTTCGTGAGCCTTCAATGCCTTTTAGCCGGAAAATCGGACAAGCCTTTGAATCCGGCCCAATAATTCAACAAAAGCTAATTCTTTGCAATTTCAGGCGGATTTTCCGCCCTTGATCACACGTTTGACGACCGGCTTTCCGGTGCGGCTGTGTTCCCGGGTGAAAGCGACGATGCGCGGCGCGATTTCGCGACGGAAACGCGAGCCGTTGAAGACGCCGTAGTGTCCGACATCCGGCTGCAGATAGTGCATCCGCATATCCTCAGGGATATTGGTGCAGATGGTCTGCGCCGCCTTGGTCTGGCCGACGCCGGAAATGTCGTCGTTTTCGCCTTCTACCGTCAGCAGTGCCACATTGCGGATCGCCGTCGGATCGACGCGCTGGCCGCGATGCGCCAGCTCGCCCTTCGGCAGCGCATGCTTTATGAACACCTGATCGACGGTTTGCAGGTAGAATTCCGCCGTCAAATCCATGACTGCCAGATATTCGTCGTAGAAATCGCGGTGTTTCTCCGGCTCGCCGTCGTTCTTGACGAGGTGCATGAAGAAGTCCTTATGTGCAATCATGTGCCGGTCGAGGTTCATTGACATGAAGCCGGAGAGCTGCAGGAAGCCGGGATAGACCGGGCGCATGAAGCCCGGCTGCGGCCAGGGCACGTTCATGACGACATTGTCGGCGAACCATTCGAGCGGCCTGTCCTTGGCGAGCTGGTTCACGGCTGTCGGATTGATGCGCGTGTCGATCGGGCCGCCCATCAGCGTCATCGACGAAGGCGACAGCGGATCGCCGGCCGCTTCCATCACCGCGGCTGCGGCCAGAACCGGCACGGAGGGCTGACAGACGGCAATGACATGGGTGTCCGGCCCGAGATGATGCAGCATCTCGATGACGTAATCGATGTAGTCTTCCAGATCGAAGGTGCCCTCGGTCATCGGCACCATACGGGCATCGATCCAGTCGGTGATGTAGATATCGGCGCTCGGCAGCAGCGCTTCCACGGTGCCGCGCAGCAGCGTCGCATAGTGACCCGACATCGGCGCGACGATCAGGATACGCGGATCGCTGCCATGGCCGGCCGGCAGGCTGCGCTCAAAATGGATCAGATTGCAGAAGGGCTTGTTCCAGACGATCTTTTCGTGGACCGAAACCTGCTTACCCCCGATCGAGGTTTCATGCAGACCGAATTCCGGCTTGCCATAGCGCCGGGTGGTGCGCTCGAAGACTTCGAGACTTGCGGTCACCGTACGGCCGAGCATCGTATGGGACAGCGGATTGAGGGGATTGGCATAGGCCAGGCGCATCATGTCGGCAGCGGCGCGGAAAGGTGCGAGGGCGGCATGATTGAGTTCATAGAGCTGATAAAACATAAAATCATTACCTTTCGAGGTGATCAGACGAAGAACGCTCCCCCAGCGCGACCCTCATCCATGAAAAACTCTTTTATCGAGACTAGCAGCTTTTGTTGCAGGGCAACATAACCCTTTCGGAATCTTGCGCACGCAAAAATGCCGGAGAATTACGTCTCCGGCATCAATAATGGTCTCAAAACGTTAAAGTTCCTGATCGTGCACGTTCATCAAGCGTCGGCCAGGAAGGTTTGGCGCTGCGCGCCGAGACCTTCCATGCCGAGTTCGACGACGTCGCCGGGCTTCAGATATTGCGGTGGCTTCATGCCCATGCCGACGCCCGGAGGCGTGCCGGTGGAGATGACGTCGCCCGGATGCAGCGACATGAACTGGCTGAGATAGGAGACGAGATAGGCAACGCCATAGACCATGGTCTTGGTCGAGCCGTTCTGCATCGTCTTGCCGTTGACCTTCAGCCACATGCCGAGCTTCTGCGGATCGGCGACTTCATCCTTGGTGACGAGCCAGGGGCCGATCGGGCCGAAGGTGTCGCAGGACTTGCCCTTGGTCCACTGTCCCGAACGCTCGGTCTGGAAGGCGCGTTCGGAGACATCGTGGGAGACGCAGTAACCGGCGACATAATCCAGCGCATCGGCTTCGTTGACATATTTCGCCGTCTTGCCGATGACGACGCCGAGTTCGACTTCCCAATCGGTCTTTTCCGAGCCACGCGGGATCAGCACGTTGTCGTTCGGGCCGACGATGGCGGAGGTGGCCTTCATGAAGATGATCGGCTCCGGCGGTACGGTGGCGCCGGTTTCGGCGGCATGGTCGGAGAAGTTCAGGCCGATGCAGATAAACTTGCCGGTGCCGGCGACGCAGGCGCCGATACGGCCTTCGGCCAGTTCCGGCAGGCTCTTCGGATCGAGGGCGGCGATCTTCGCCAGACCGGCGGGCGAAATCGCCTCGCCGCCGATATCGGCGACATGAGCGGAGAGATCGCGGATCTTGCCGTCGCTATCCAGAAGCGCCGGCTTTTCCTTGCCGGCTTCGCCAACACGCAACAATTTCATGGGTCTTCCTTCCCTGCATTTTCAAAGACGAGATTGGTTTCACCGTATATGAACGAATTATTCACCAGTGTCACCCATCGATTTCGGAGAGCCTAGTATGGCTCTCCGCTGGAAAAACAGCGCCCCTAGCTTGTAGGCAGCGATCTAGCGATTTCGACGATGACGTCGAAGGCCGTATCGATGTCCTCCGTCGTCGCCTCGAACTGGCCGGCCTGGAAACGGATGACCAATCGACCGCCGACACGGGTCTGCGTCAGATAGATGCGGCCGTCATTGTTGATCGCCGCGATCAGGCGTTGCGTGTGCTCTTCTTGATCCATGCCGGCAGGCGCCTTGTGATCGAAGGAGAACAGCGACAGGAATGGTTGGGTGACGATCTCGAAATCCAGCTCGGCGGCCAGACGCTTAGCCAGATTCTGCGACCAGGAGACATGATTGCGGATCATCGTCCGCAACCCTTCGAGGCCATGATAGCGCAGCAGGAACCAGAGTTTCAGAGCACGGAAGCGGCGACCGAGCGGCACCGACCATTCCGAATAATTGGTAATGCCATCATGGCCATGGGTGCGCAGAAATTCCGGATGGATTGCCAGCGTACGCACCAGGGATTCCGGTTCGCGGATGAACTGGACTGAGCAATCGAACTGGGCGCCAAGCCACTTATGCGGATTGAAGACGACGGAATCGGCTTGCTCGACACCCTGCCACAGCGTCCGGAATTCCGGGCAGATCATCGCCGAACCGGCCCAGGCAGCGTCGACATGCACATAAAGCCCATAACGGTGAGCGACGTCGACGACCGCAGCGATATCGTCGCAGCCGCCGATGCTGGTGCCGCCGACGCAGGGAATCACGCCGGCCGGCAGCAGGCCCGCCGCGCGATCGCGCTCGATCGCCGCCGCCAATGCCTGCGTGTCCATCGCGCTGTTCGGGCCGCCGGAGGGAATGCGGACCAAGTTCTCCGACCCGACGCCGGATATCCAGATGGCGCGATCGATCGACGTGTGGACCTGATCGGTGCAATAGATCCGCACCGCTTTGTTCGCCGCGAGGCCTTGGCTGTTGCCCTGCCAGCCAAGCGCCCTTTCGCGCATGACCAACACGGCCGCCAGCGTCGCCGTGGAGGCGGAATCCTGGATGACGCCTGTGAAACTGTCGGGGAGGCCGAGGGCTTGGCGCAGCCAATCGACCACCTTGGTTTCCAACTCGGTGGCGGATGGCGAGGTCTGCCAGAGCATGCATTGGGCAGCGATCGCGCTGACGAGATATTCGGCAATGACCGAGACCGGGGCGGCATTGGCGGGGAAATAGGCGAAGAAGCGCGGATGCTGCCAGTGCGTCATACCGGGAACGAGGATATCCTCAAAATCCTTGAAGATATCCTCCATCGCCTCGCCGGTTTCGGGTGGAGAGCCGGCGATATGCGCGGCGATTTCGCCCGGCGCCGTCTGGGCCCGCACAGGCCGGTCGCGGAGCGATGCGCGATAGTCCGCACCCCAATCCGCCGCCTTTTCCGACCAGCGCCGAAATTCCTCCCAGTTCATGACCGCCTCCTGGCTCCGTCAGACAGAGGCTGACCTTAGACCGGTTTTCGGAGCCGGTCGAGTATCAGAAAAGCTCGTCGAGCGCCGGGCCTGCCGGCACAATTCCCGTCGGATTGAGCGCGGCGATCGAATAGTAACCGCGCTTGATATGATCGAAGCTGACGGTCTCGGCAACGCCCGGCCAGTCGAGCATGCGACGGCAGAAGGCCTGGAGATTGGCATAGTCCGACAGCCGGTGGAGATTGCATTTGAATAGGCCGTGATAGGCAACATCAAAGCGAACGAGCGTGACGAAAAGCCGGATATCGCTTTCGGTCGGGTGACCGGCAAAGAGGAAATCCTTGCCTTCCAGCTCGCCTTCGACCCGATCGAGGCAATCGAAGACATCGCGGAAGGCTTCCTCATAGGCGATCTGTGTCGTCGCAAAGCCGGCGCGGTAGACGCCATTGTTGAGGACCGGATAGATGCGGGCGTTGAAAGCATCGATGGCTTCACGCTGACCGGCCGGATAAAGATCGATCGCATGGCGGGCGAGATCGCCGAAACCGTCGTTCAACATGCGCAGGATATCGGCGGATTCGTTGTTGACGATCGTGCTCTTCCGCTTGTCCCAAAGCACCGGCACGGTGGCACGGCCAGAGAAGAGCGGATCGGCCTTCGTATAGATTTCATGCATATAGCTGGCATCGTTGACCGGATCGTCGGTCGCGCCGGGGTAATTGCCGAAGCGCCAGCCTTGCTTGCTCAAGGCCGGCTCGACCACCGATACGGAAATGGCATCTTCCAAGCCCTTCAACTTGCGGCCGATGAGCGTGCGAGAGGCCCAGGGGCAGATGAGAGCGACGTAGAGATGATAACGGCCGGCTTCGGCAGCAAAACCACCCTCACCCGTCGGGCCCGGCCGCCCATCTAATGTCACCCAATTGCGGAAGCTTGAGGTCTGGCGAACGAAGCCGCCCTTTTCATCCTTGGCCTGGACCGGCTGCCAGTCTTCCATCCACTTTCCGCTCACCAGCACGGTTCTGTCTCCAATTCGCGCGCGTTTTGACGCCGGGGATCATAGCGAAATCGGGTTTCACCGAAATAACGCAATGTTGAAACAGACTGTCTACCGGGCGAGACCTGATGCGACTATAAACTTGCCTGACAAATTCCAGTTATTGGAGCGCCCTATGCCTACTTCCGTTTCTTCCGTGAAAACCGAGCATGCCAGCCGCTATCTGCAGCAGCTTTGCAAGCACTGGAGCCACCGATTCACCGTCGAATTCAACGAAACCGCCGGCAAAGTGCCGTTCAGCCCTGAAACCTCTGTCGAATTCGCGGCCGATGCCTCCGTTTTGCGAATGACCCTGCACGTCGAAAATCCGCAGGATCTCGAGCGCATGCAGAATGTGGTGACCGATCACCTCAAGCGATTTGCCTTCCGCGAAGAACTCGACGTGGTCTGGACTGCGGATGCAAGCCGGGTATAGGTTCGCCTCGTATCCGCCAAGGCCGGTCGCCTTTCCGCTCCCAACGGTCCGCGACTGCCTTCCTCAGATGGAAAGAATCTTATGACGTCCAGCAATTCCCGCGAATCGCAATATCCGATCGACAAGCTCTTTCTCGACCGTTGGTCGCCGCGTGCCTATTCCAACGAAACCATGCCGGAGGCCGATCTCCTGACCATATTGGAAGCCGCCCATTGGGCGCCGTCCGCCTCCAATATGCAGCCCTGGCGCTTCGTCTACGCGCTGCGCGGCTCGGAGAACTGGGAGAAATTCCTCGATCTGCTGATCGAGTTCAACCAGGGCTGGGCGAAATCCGCCGCAGCGCTGCTTTTCGTCGTTTCGCGCACCCATAACGGCGAACTCGGCTCGGCCGAACAGAAGCCCAACTACAGCCACTCCTTCGACACTGGTACAGCTTGGGGCTTCTTGGCGCTACAGGCGCACCTAGCCGGCTACGCAGCTCACGGCATGGGTGGTTTCCATGTCGAGAAATCCTATGAGGTTCTTGGTATCCCGGAAGGCTTCCGCGTCGAGGCTGCCGTTGCGATCGGCAAGATTGGCGACAAGGATCAGCTTCCGGAGAAGCTGAGGGAACGCGAAGTGCCGAACCATCGCAAGCCGCTTTCCGAAGTTGCCTTTAACGGCACCTTTATCGCCAAGTAGTTGATCTTGAAATGCAAAGGCCCGCCCGATGTTTCAGGCGGGCCTTTTTTAATTTCTGAAATCAGCGATCAGATATCGAGGTTGGCGACGCTCAGTGCGTTGTCCTGAATAAATTCGCGCCGGGGCTCGACCTCGTCGCCCATGAGCCGGGCAAACAAACCGTCGGCATCGGTCGCATCGGTGACCTTGACCTGCAGCAGCGAACGGACGTTCGGATCGAGTGTCGTTTCCCAAAGCTGCTCGGCATTCATCTCGCCGAGACCCTTGTAGCGCTGCATGGTAAGACCCTTGCGGCCGCCGGCGAAGATGGTTTCCAGCAGCATGCGCGGACCGGAAATCTCGGTTTCGCCGTCGCGACGAGCGAGCTTCGGCGGCAGGTCGTAGGTCTCCTTGAGGCGCGAAGCGAGCTGATCGATAAGACGTGCGTCCTGCGAACCGATCAGCGCCATGTCGAGAACGACAACTTCCTTGACGCCCCGCACCATGCGCTCGAAACGCAAGCCGCCTTCGCTGGTGAGACCACCGCTCCAACCGCGTTCAGTTTCCTCGGCAATGATGTCGAGCCGCTTGGCAACATCATTCACCAGGCTTTCGGCCCGTGCCGGGTTGCTGACCAACTCGGCATTCAGGGCGCCGGCAATCGCCGCCTGTTCGACGACGGCGCGGTTATAGCGAGAATGCAAATTGTCGATCAGCGTGCGCAGGCGCAGCGCATCGGCAATGACCTCGCGCAGATCCTGGCCGGCGCGGACTTCACCGGTGCCGAGACGCAGGCTGGCATCCTCGAGACCCTGGCCGATCAGATATTCTTCCAGCGCCTTCTCATCCTTCACATATTGCACGGATTTGCCGCGCGTCACCTTATAGAGCGGCGGCTGTGCGATATAGAGATGACCGCGCTCGATGAGATCGGGCATCTGGCGGAAGAAGAAAGTGAGCAGCAGCGTGCGAATGTGAGCGCCGTCGACGTCGGCGTCCGTCATGATGATGATCTTGTGGTAGCGCAGCTTGTCGGCGTTGAACTCGTCCTTGCCGATGCCGGTGCCAAGGGCGGTGATCAGCGTGCCGATTTCCTGGCTCGACAGCATCTTGTCGAAGCGGGCGCGCTCGACGTTGAGGATCTTACCGCGCAGCGGCAGGATGGCCTGGTTTTCGCGCGAACGGCCCTGCTTGGCCGAACCGCCTGCCGAATCGCCCTCCACAAGGAAGACTTCGGACTTGGCCGGATCGCGTTCGGAGCAGTCGGCAAGCTTGCCGGGCAAAGACGCAATATCGAGAGCGCCCTTGCGCCGGGTCAGTTCACGCGCCTTGCGGGCGGCTTCGCGGGCGGCGGCGGCTTCGACGACCTTGCCGACTAGCACCTTCGCATCGGCCGGATGTTCTTCAAGCCAGGTGCTCAGCGCTTCGTTGACGAGGCTTTCGACCACCGGACGCACTTCCGACGACACCAGCTTGTCCTTGGTCTGCGAGGAAAATTTCGGGTCCGGAACCTTTACCGAAAGCACCGCCGTTAGGCCTTCGCGGCAATCATCACCCGTCAGCGTCACCTTTTCCTTCTTGGTGATGCCGGAAGTGTCGGCATAGGAGGTGATCTGGCGCGTCAGCGCGCCACGGAAGCCGGCCATATGCGTGCCGCCATCGCGCTGCGGGATGTTGTTGGTGAAGCAGAGCACGTTTTCGTGGTAGCTGTCGTTCCACCACATCGCCACTTCGACGGTGATGCCATCCTTTTCGCCGCGGATGGAAACCGGCTTGTCGACCAGCGGCTTCTTGGCGCGATCGAGATAAGAGACGAAAGCTTCGAGGCCACCGTCGTAGATCATTTCTTCCTGCCTGATGTCCGAATGCCGCTTGTCGGTCAGGAGAATACGGACGCCGGAATTCAGGAACGCCAGTTCGCGCAGGCGATGCTCCAAGGTCGCGTAGTCGAATTCCGTCATCGTGAAGGTCAGCGAACTCGGCATGAAGCTAACTTCCGTGCCCGTCTCGTTGCCGGCATCGCCGGTCTCCCTGAGCGGCGCATCGGCGACGCCGTGGGTGAAGCTCATTTCATGGATCTTGCCCTGGCGGCGGATCTTCAGTTTCAGCCAGACGGACAGCGCGTTGACGACGGAGACGCCGACGCCATGCAGACCGCCGGAAACCTTATAGGAGTTCTGGTCGAACTTACCGCCGGCGTGGAGCTGGGTCATGATGACTTCGGCCGCGGAAACACCTTCGCCGGTGTGGATGTCCGTCGGGATGCCACGACCGTTGTCGGTGACGGTCACCGAACCATCGGGATTCAGCGCCACCGTGACGATGTCGGCATGACCGGCCAGCGCCTCGTCGATGGCGTTGTCGACCACCTCATAAACCATGTGATGCAGGCCCGAGCCGTCATCCGTGTCGCCGATGTACATGCCGGGGCGCTTGCGCACCGCATCAAGGCCCTTCAGAACCTTGATGGAATCTGCGCCATACTCGGCATTGCCGCCGTTTTCGGTTACGGATGTGTCGGTCATTTATTGAAGTCTTTCCAGTGTTTTAGAGAACCCTGCCGATCACTGCCGAATCAGCGGTTTTTCTTTCCCTGAATATAGGATGTTTCGCCCCGAACTTCCAAATGGAAGGCCCCTCATATCAGGCATAAAGCAGGGGATTAAGGCGGTTTTCAGCCGCTTTTACCGGCATTTTCGAGAAGCTGGGACAGCTCCCTGATCGTTGCTGCATCGAGACCGCGAATCTGGCCTGCCAACCGATTGACAAAGGCCGTATATTCGGGCGCCAGGCCAGAGGTATCGACGACGACGCGCGGGTCGGAAAAGCGCGCCAGCAGGAACAATTCCTCGGCCTCATCCCAGATGATGTTGAAGTATCCGGCGATACGCTGCAGCAGATCGAAGGTCGGCGTACCGCGCTTTCCATGTTCTAAGGCGGATAAATAAGCCGGAGTCACATTCAAGGCCGCGGCCATTTCCTTCTGCGAGACACCCTTGCGCGCCCTGAGTTTTCTCACCGCTTCGCCGAAGGGGGTCACAGCCTCTCCCCCTTCAGCCGCGACAGGCGGATATAGAGAGCGCCATCACCGCCATGATGCTGCGCCGCCGTCTCATAGGACGAAATCAGGAACCGGAATTCCGGCTTGGAAAACCACATCGGCACGGCACGCTTCAAGGCGCCCTCGCTGCCCATGGAGCTGCCCTTGCCAGTGATGACAAGCACATGGCGAAGGCCGCGCTGATGCGCCCGCAGCAGAAAATCGAGGAGCATGGCGTGCGCCTCGCTCTGGATCAGCCCGTGAAGGTCGATCCGTGCTTCCAGCGCCAGCCGGCCCTTGGCGATCTTGCGCTTGACCGGGCGTTCCAGCGGATGATGCGTGCCGGAGGGTTGTTTGGCTGGTACCGGCGCAGTTTGCGGATCGGCAGAGACCGTCGCCTTCGCGGCGCGTGCGGTCTCTTCGGCCTGTGCCTCCGCCGCCAGAACCTCGTCGAAAGCTTCGATATCGGCGAGCCGTTCCGGCATCGGCCGGGTGCTTTTCGCCACCTTGCCCCAGAGGATGCGTTCGTCCGTACTGAGCTTTCGTTCCTTGGTCTGTCGTTCTGAAGCCATCAGCCGAACCTCTGAGCTGCCGCCTTCGGAACCAATATATAAAAATCCGCATCATTGCGCACGGTGCCGGCAAGCTCTCCGGCATCGTAGCCGGAACCGGTAAAGATATCCCCACGCGCCGGGCCAACGATCGCCGAGCCGGTATCGAGCGCCAGCATCAGCCGCCCAAAAGGCTTGCCGCCATCGAGATGGGTCAGGCTTTCCGACTGGATGAAGAAGGGAAAGCCAAAGGTGTGGATCAACCGGTCGACCGCCAGCGAGCGGCCGGCAACCAGCGGCACCTTCGCCGCTGCGATCGGACCGAGCGAGGCATCGCTGACATCGGCCTCACGAAAGAAGATGTAGGACCTGTTGTGCCACAGCACCTCATCGACTTCCTGCGGATGGGCATAGAGCCAATCGCGGATCGTCTGCATCGAAATCGTCGTCCTGTCGAGCACGCCGCGCTCGATCAGCAGACGGCCGACGGCCGAGAAGGGATGACCGGCCTTGGCGGCATAGGTGATGCGACCCATCCGCCCATCGGGATAGAGCAATCGCGCCGCTCCCTGGACATGCACGAAGAAGACATCGACCTCGGACTTCGCCCAGGCGATCTCCAGGCCCCTGCCCTTCAGATATCCTCGATCGATCTCGCCACGATCGGGATAAGCGGAGATGATCCCATCCTTGAGGCGGCCGAACATATAGGACGGATCGAGATCCGTAGGCCGGTTGGTGTCGTCGAGGTCGATCAGATCGTCCGGCCGGCGATAGAAGGGGTAGCGATAGGTCTCGTCCGGCGTTGCGGAGACTGCGATCTCCGGCTCGTAGAAAGCAGTGACGAAACCTCTGGCGCCGTCGCCTCGGCGAATGAAGAAGGGCTGGCAGCGTTCTTCGAAGAAGGCTCGGGCCTCGGCGGCATCCCTGGGCTCATAACCCTTGGCCTCGTCGAGCAGGGCCAGAAGGTCATTTGCGGTCAGCCCGGCTGCGCCGGTGCGATAGGGCTTTACATCTCTGATATGGGCTCGACAGTCTTCCATGGCGCGAAAAAGGCCGGAAGGATCGTCATCCTTCCAGCCCTTCAGATCGGCGAAGGTTGCCGGCTCAAGCCTGAAATCCTGCGATGGGGTCGTCATTGTTCGGATTCGGTCGCCACGAGTTTCCAGTTCGGATCACGCGAACGGCTGTCGCGGGCAAAGGTCCAGAGATCGCTGATCTCGGCAACGGCTTCGGCATCGCCGTCGATCAGCGTGCCGGCCTTGTCATAGGTCGCCGAAATCATCTGGCTGACGATGCGCATCGTCACAAAGGCTTCCGTGCCCTTCATCTCGGCGCTGAGGATATCGGCCTTATCAATGCCGACAAAGGTAGACTTCACCTTTTCGCCCCTGGTTTCGCGCTCGGTAATGGCGGCATCGAAGCCTTCATAGACCTCGCGCGACAACAGGCCCTTCAGCGCCTTGCGATCACCATCGGCAAAGGCCATGACGATCATCTCGTAGGCCATGCGGGCGCCGTTGACGAATTCCTTCGGATTGAAGTTGGGATCGGCCTTGCTCAGTTCGCGCAGCGAATCGTTGAGCGGCGTGCCTGCTGCCGTGAAGGCGTCGATGGCAGCAAAGCGATCCTCATCCTCTGTCGCATCGCGTCGCGGCAGGGTCACCACCTTGCCGGCATCCGGTACGGTCGGACCCGTAGCAGAATCGGGAGAACCATAGAGATCGCGCGGCGGCTTCTCATTCCCCGTGCGGCGGCCAAGGACGCTCCGGAGCTGAAAGAAGATCAGCACCGCTGCCACCAGGAAAAAGATCGTCACAAAGTCGTTTGCACCCATCTCGTATCGGAACCGCCGTTAAAATTAAGAGTTTCAATCCCCATATAGTCCGCATCGATCTATCATTCAAATAGCGGACCGGTATCTTTATTATACGCGATAGACTAACGCTAAGCGTATAAGACCGCTTCCAGGATACGTTAACATGCGCATATCCCTCGTTCCTATCCTCGTCTTTCTGATGCCGCTTGCGGAAATCGCCGGATTCGTCATCGTCGGCAAGATGGTCGGCGTCTGGGCGACATTGGGCCTCGTGATCCTTAGCGCCCTCTTAGGTGCTGCTCTCCTTAGAATCCAGGGCATCGGTATCCTGCAGCGCATTTCCGCCGAGAGCCGCAATGGCGGTGATCCGGGACGCGAGATGGTGCATGGCGCTATGATCGTCGTTGCCGCATTCCTGCTGATGCTGCCTGGCTTCATTTCTGATATTATCGGTTTGCTGCTCTTCATTCCGGCGATCCGTGAGCTCGCCTGGAAGGTTCTGCGGAAGCGCATCGTCGTTCTGGGCAGCTCGCGCGCCTTCAGACGTGGCGCCGGACAAGGCCCGAACTCAGGTCCCGGCCCTCAAACCCGGCCGCGCGGACCCGGGAATGTCGTCGATCTGGACGAAACCGATTTTCATCGCGAGCCCAATCGCAACTCGCCCTGGTCTGACAAAAAGCGCCTTGAAGAGTAGGCAAAGCGGCCAAGGACGGCCAAAGCCTCAAGGGTTGTAAGCCCTTATTCGAAATGCTAGATGGCGACACCCATTGACGTCAGAGGAAACCCCCATGGCCAACGAGAACAGCGGTAACGGCGCAGCCAGCCCGAGCCTTTCCATCCTTGCTCAATACACCAAGGATCTTTCCTTCGAAAATCCTGGTGCTCCGCGCTCGCTGCAGGCCCGGGAAAACGCCCCCGATATCAACATCAATGTCAACGTCAACGCCAACCCGCTGTCGGAATCGGATTTCGACGTCGTGCTGACGCTGAATGCCGAAGCCAAGGATGGCGACCGCGTTCTCTTCCACACCGAGCTGGTCTATGGCGGCGTCTTCCGCGTCACCGGTTTCCCGCAGGAACACATGCTGCCGCTGCTCTTCATCGAGTGCCCGCGCCTGCTGTTCCCCTTCGCCCGTCAGATCATCGCCGACGTCACCCGCAATGGCGGTTTCCCGCCGCTGATGATCGACCCGATCGATTTCGCGCAGATGTTCACCCAGCGCGTTGCGGAAGAACAGGCCCGCGCCCAGGTCGAAGCAGTTCCGAACTAAGCCTTCGATTTTTTCCATCGATGGAAACAAAAATGCCCGGATTTCGATCCGGGCATTTTCTTTTGGAGCTTGGACTATGTCTTCAATTCACGGTGCGGTATTTCGACCAGATGCCCTTTTCGCCCATCTTGGCGATCAGCGCGGCGTGATCTTCCAGCTCGGCCTCGCTCAATCTGCTTGCCAGAGGCTTCGGTCGCACCAGGATATCCGCAGCGATCTCTTCGATATCGTCGGCCTGCCGGGACCGTGCAGATGAACCATTGATGCTGCCGAGACCAAGGGCCGTCTGCCGGCCACCGATCATCTCGATGTAGACTTCAGCCAGCAATTCGGAGTCGAGAAGCGCGCCGTGTTTGGTGCGGTGGGAATTGTCGATGCCGTAGCGACGGCAAAGTGCATCCAGCGAGTTCGGCCCCATCGGATGTTTGCGCCTAGCCATGGCAAGCGTATCGGTCACCATGTCGGGCAGGATCGGCGGACGGCCAAGCCGTGCGAATTCGGCATTGACGAAGCCCATGTCGAACGTCGCATTGTGGGCGATCCACTTCGCTTCGCCGAAAAAGGCAAGAATCTCGTCGGCAACATCGGCAAAGGACGGCTTGTCCTTCAGGAATTCGTCGGTAATGCCGTGCACGGCAAGCGCGTCCGGATGGACCTTGCGGTCGCCGGGATTGATATAGATATGGATGGTCTTGCCGGTCGGGAAGTGATTGAAGAGTTCGATACCGCCGATTTCGATGACACGGTCGGCTCTATTATCGAGGCCGGTCGTTTCCGTATCGAAAATGATTTCACGCATATCAGGGCTCTCCGCCTGTCGATCCATTGTCTGCCGGCCGCTGCCGCAGATCGGCTATGATGTCTTTTATCTGCTTCCGCGCCGCATCGATGCTGCCGCCGGTGTCGATGATATAATCGGCCCGTGCCCGCTTCTCCGCATCCGGCGTCTGGCGGGAGAGAATCATGTTGAATTTTTCCTCAGTCATGCCCGGCCTGGCAAGCACTCTTTCCCGTTGAATCTGCGGATCGCAACTGACGACGACGATCTTGTCCACCCTTTCGTCGGCGCCGGTCTCGAACAGCAGGGGGATGTCGAGCACGACGATATCGGCGCCGGCGGCAGTCTGTTCATCCAAAAACTCCCGCTCGCGCTGCCGCACCAGCGGATGGACGATGGCTTCCAGTCGCTTAAAACCGGATGGATCGGAGGCGAGTTTGCGGCCAAGTTCCTGGCGGTCAACAGCTCCATCTTTCGTCGTTCCGGGAAAAGCGGCTTCGACCAGGGGCACGGCTTCGCCGCTATAGAGATCATGCACCACGGCGTCGGCATCATTCACAGGGATGCCGGCTTCGGCGAAGAGTTTTCCCGACGTCGATTTTCCCATGCCGATCGATCCGGTGAGGCCAACGCGGATCATCAATGTTTGTCCATATCGGCGATGATCAGTGCCCGCAGCGCCTCATCCACCACCGGACGCTTGCCGAACCATTTTTCGAAACCCGGCACAGCTTGGTGCAACAACATGCCAAGGCCATCGACAATGGCGAAGCCCTGTTCTTCTGCCTGAGTCAACAGCGGCGTTTTCAGCGGCACATACACAATGTCGGTGACGACGGCATTTTCAGCAAGCGGCGAAAAATCGATCTGTGGTGCCGCCTCGCCATCCATGCCAAGCGAGGTCGTGTTGACGAGGAGGCCGGCACCTCGCATCACCTCGTTCAGCGCTGCCATCGGATGGGCATGCACACGCTCGCCGAACCGACCCGCCAGTTCCCGCGCCCGCTCGACAGTGCGGTTGACGACATGAATTTCCCCAATACCACGATTGCGCACCGCCTGGATGATGGCCCGGCTGGCGCCGCCGGCACCCATGATCACCACGCGGTCGGTACGATCCCAACCGGGATGGCGCTCATCCAGATTGGCCGTGAAACCGCGGCCATCCGTGTTCGTCGCATGCAGCAATCCGTCCTGAAGCCAGAGTGTGTTCGAAGCCCCGAGCTCTTCAGACAACTCATCCGGCCGGTCCGCCAGCTTAAATGCCGTCTCCTTGTGCGGGATCGTCACGTTACCGCCGACGAAGCCGCTTGAGCCATCTTTCAATGAAGCAATGAAGGCCGGAAAATCATCCGGCGAGACTTCATGGGCGCGATAGCTGCCTGCAAGATCGAGCGCGCGCAGCCAATGGCCATGGATCAAGGGTGAGCGGGAATGCTTGACGGGAAAGCCCGTAACGAAGGCGTTGGGGCCGAATGTTTCACGTGAATCACCCATCAATCACTCCCAGTTCGCGAAGCTGCTGAAGGAGCGGCAGCATCGGCAACCCGACGATGGTAAAATAATCGCCGTCGATTTTCGAGAAAAGCTGTATCCCCTCCGCCTCGAGCTGATAGGCACCGACGCTCGACAGCGCCTTGTCGCCGACACGGCTCAGATGGCGATGGATAAAATCGGATGAGAGATCGCGCATGGTCAATTCGGCGTGGGACACATGTTCCCAGATGATGTCGCCATTGCGCGCCAGTGCGATGGCACTGTTCAGACGATGGGTCTTGCCGGATAGCGTTCGCAGATGGTTTTCCGCATCCGCCATCGTCTTCGGTTTGTGGAAGACTTCATCGCCAAGCGACATTGTCTGATCTGAACCGATGACGAGCGAGTCGGGGAAACGATCGCTCACCTCTTTCGCCTTGGCCTTGGCGAGCACCAGTGCCACGGCATCCGGCCCGGCGCCATCCTGCTCCAGCGGTGCTTCGATCGCACGTTCATCGATATTAGCCGCGATCGCCTGGAAATGCAGGCCGGCATTTTGCATCAGCATCCACCGGAATGGGCTGGAAGAAGCAAGGATGAGCGGCGCTGTCATATCAAACGAACCTCGGAAATCATGGAATTCAGCGCTTAGCGCAGCTTCGGGCGCAGGGCAACAATGGCGGCGGCGGTCTCTTCGATCGAGCGGCGAGTGACGTCGATGACCGGCCAATTGTGCCGGGCACAGAGCGAGCGGGCATATTTCAGCTCCTCGGAGATGGTCGCGCGATCGATATAGTCACCGCGATCAAAACCGGCTGTTGCACCGAGGATACGATTTTCGCGAACCTGCGATATCCGGTCGGTGGTCGCCACCAGCCCGACGATCAGCGGCTTCGTCGCCCGGATCAAACTTTCGGGCAACGGCACGCCATGGACGATGGGAATGTTGGCCGTCTTGATGCCTCTGTTGGCAAGATAGATGCTGGTCGGCGTCTTCGATGTCCGGCTGATGCCGACGAGGACGACATCGGCATCATTATAGTCATCCTGCATCTGCCCATCGTCGTGATCCATCGTGAAGTTCAACGCTTCGATGCGCGCGAAGTAATCGGCATTCATGACATGCTGGGCGCCGACCCGGCGGCGCGACGCCGTGCCGAGGTAGGTCTGAAAGACATTCATGACTGGTTCAAGGACATTGACGCAGGGCACGCCCATTTCGCGGCAGCGCTCGTCGATGAAATCGGCAAGCTCGCGGTCAACGATCGTATAAAGGACAATACCCGGACTGTGGTCGATCGCTTCCAGAACCGGCAGGAGCTGTTTGCGATTCCGGATCAGCGGATAAACATGTTCGAGCGGCTGGCTGGCATGGAATTGCACCGAGGCGGCGCGGCCGGCGGAAATCAGAGTCTCGCCCGTTGAGTCAGAAATCAGATGCAGATGAAAGAAGCTTGTCCGGTTTTCCACGCTACTTTCCATCACCTGTTGATATCTCGGGAGAGAAGAGAGGTACGGGAACCGACCGCTCTGGGGCAAGTGGAAAACCGCCGACTTTTCCACATTTCGAATTTTGACGAGGGCGCTTCTTTGGGTTTGTGGGCAATGTGGATAATTTGCATTCGTTAGCAAGGCTCCCCACTTTATCCCCAGTCTGGACTGAAATGAAATAGGAGCCAAGTCCTTCAAAAGATTGCCGTAACGTTTCGCTTTTCCACATATCCAGCACTTATGCTGAACTCTTTGCCGGATATTGACGGATGCGCGACATTTTGGATCAGTCGTGGATGGATTTTAATCCTTGATAGTCACCGACTCTAAGAAATAGAAACCTTAGATATATGTTTGGTTTTATATGGGGTGATGTCTGTGAGCGATGAACGCCGGAAGATTATGAGGGTGCTGGGTGGAGAAACGCTGACCCCTCCCCCTCTCTGGCTAATGCGCCAAGCTGGCCGCTATCTTCCGGAATATAGAGAGACACGGGCAAAGGCCGGAAGCTTTCTCGAACTCTGTTATAGCCCGGAGCATGCGGTCGAAGTGACCATGCAGCCGATCCGGCGATATGGCTTTGATGCTGCGATCCTGTTTTCCGATATCCTGGTGATCCCCGACGCGCTGAAGCGCAATGTCCGTTATACCGAAGGGCATGGCCCGGAGATGGATCCCATTGATGAAGCCGGCATTCAGGCGCTGAAGGGCGGTGGCGTGGTCGATTATCTGGCCCCGGTCATGGAGACGGTGCGGCGGCTGCGCAGCGAGCTGCCTGAGGAAACGACGCTGCTCGGATTTTGTGGAGCACCCTGGACGGTTGCGACCTATATGATCGCTGGCCACGGCACTTCGGATCAGGCCCCTGCTCGGCTTTTCGCCTATCGGCATCCAAAGGCATTCGAGCATCTGTTGATGCTGCTTGCCGATATTTCCGCCGACTATCTCTTGGCGCAGATTGATGCCGGTGCCGATGCCGTGCAGATCTTTGATTCCTGGGCTGGCGTTCTCGGCGAAAAGGAGTTTGAGGCTTTTGCGGTCAAGCCGGTTGCCAGAATCATCGCTTCGGTCAAGGCACAGAGGCCGAAAGCAAAGGTCATCGCCTTTGCCAAGGGCGCTGGATATATGTTGAAGACCTACCGGCAGAAGACGGGGGCCGATGCAATCGGTCTCGACTGGTCCGTGCCGCTCGCCTTTGCCAAGGAACTGCAGCAGGAAGGACCGGTGCAGGGCAATCTCGATCCGATGCGTGTCGTTGCCGGCGGCAAGGCCCTCAGGGATGGAATTGACGACGTCCTGCAGCATCTCGGCCATGGTCCGCTGATCTTCAATCTTGGCCATGGCATTACCCCTCAGGCCGATCCATCTCACGTCACCGCTCTGGTCGAGCATGTGCGTGCATGGAAGGGGTGACGAGGTGAACGCGGAAAAGCAGATAGACCCTCGTCCAGGCGCCTACGCCAGCCGGCGCGCCTATTTCATGATCCTCCTATTCGCAGCGTTGGCGATTGGCCTGTTTGCCTGGCATCCGGACAATCTCTACCTCTGGATCAAGGCGTTCCATATCATCGCTGTGATCTCGTGGATGGCCGGGCTCTTCTATATGCCGCGGCTTTTCATCTATCACACCGACGCCGAGCCCGGCTCGCAGCAGTCTGAGACCTTCAAGGTGATGGAGCGGCGGCTATTGCGGGTGATCATGACGCCGGCAATGATGCTGACCTGGATTTTCGGGCTCTATCTCGCCTGGTCGGTCTATGATTTCCACGGCGGATGGCTGCATGCCAAGATCGGCCTGGTCGTGCTGCTGACGGGTGTCCATATGTTCTTCAGCCGCGCCGTTCGAGCCTTTGCGCGCGATGAAAACCGTCATTCGGCCCGCTACTGGCGGTTCATGAACGAGGCGCCGACGGTGTTGATGATCCTGATCGTCATTCTCGTCGTGGTGAAGCCGTTTGCATGAAATAAGAAGCAAAACTTAGCACTGACGTTAAATTTCTTTCATTTTGTCAGCCCCCCTTGCGGGGCACAAAGTGAATCGCTATTTTCCCGCCATCTCTTCTTCGTGGCATGTATCAGTTCTGTCGCCCGCGAACACCCTCATCGCGGTTCTGAATACGACCAACATTGCCTTTCCCCTTTCTAAAACAGAGTAAATCCCTTCATGGCTGAAATGAAGCTTCAAGAACTTAAGAATAAATCCCCGACCGATCTCCTGGCCTTTGCCGAATCGCTCGAGGTCGAAAATGCAAGCACGATGCGCAAACAGGAATTGATGTTTGCCATTCTGAAGGTGCTTGCCAGCCAGGACGTGGAAATTATCGGCGAAGGCGTTGTCGAGGTTCTGCAGGACGGATTTGGTTTCCTGCGTTCTGCCAATGCCAATTATCTGCCGGGTCCGGACGATATCTATATCTCCCCGTCGCAGATCCGCCGTTTCTCGCTGAAGACGGGCGATACGGTCGAGGGGCCGATCCGCGGACCGAAGGAAGGCGAGCGTTATTTCGCGCTGTTGAAGGTCAACACCATCAATTTTGACGATCCGGAAAAGATTCGTCACAAAGTCCATTTCGACAATCTGACGCCGCTTTATCCGAATGAACGCTTCCGTATGGAACTCGACGTTCCGACCTCCAAGGACCTGTCGCCGCGCGTCATCGATCTCGTAGCGCCGCTCGGCAAGGGCCAACGCGGTCTGATCGTGGCGCCGCCGCGTACCGGTAAGACAGTGCTGCTGCAGAACATTGCCCATTCGATCACCGCCAATCACCCGGACTGCTATCTGATCGTTCTGCTGATCGACGAACGTCCGGAAGAAGTGACGGATATGCAGCGTTCGGTGCGCGGCGAGGTCATTTCCTCGACCTTCGATGAACCGGCCGTTCGCCACGTACAGGTTGCCGAGATGGTCATCGAAAAGGCCAAGCGCCTAGTCGAGCATGGCCGTGACGTTGTTATCCTGCTCGATTCGATCACCCGCCTCGGCCGCGCCTACAACACCGTCGTTCCTTCCTCCGGTAAGGTTCTGACTGGTGGTGTCGACGCCAACGCCTTGCAGCGTCCGAAGCGCTTCTTCGGTGCCGCGCGTAATATCGAAGAAGGTGGTTCGCTGACCATCATCGCGACCGCGCTGATCGATACCGGCAGCCGCATGGATGAAGTGATCTTCGAAGAGTTCAAGGGCACTGGTAACTCGGAAATCGTTCTTGACCGTAAGGTTGCCGATAAGCGCATCTTCCCGGCCATGGATATTCTCAAGTCCGGCACTCGTAAGGAAGACCTGCTCGTGCCGCGCCAGGATCTCCAGAAGATTTTCGTTCTCCGCCGTATCCTTGCACCGATGGGTACGACCGATGCGATCGAATTCCTCATCGACAAGTTGAAGCAGACGAAGAACAATCCGGACTTCTTCGACTCGATGAACACGTAATCCTTAGCCGGATTTATCCTCACTCCAGAGTGAGGCAAGTCGAAAGAAACCGATCGGGTCGCTTTTATGCGGCCCGATTTTGTTTGTGAGCGTGACTTTTAAGAGATGTCGCGCAAAAGTGTGCAGCGGTTTTGCGAGACGACAGGCGACCGAAGATGCGGGAAGCGAATCCAAATGGTCGCGATGCGTTTTAGGTTTTGAAAATCGATCTCGGCCAAAACGATTCGGACGCGGATCAATCCCATGCAGAATTTTAACGACACGATCTTTGCGCTATCGAGCGGCGGTCTGCCGGCTGGGGTCGGAGTCGTGCGCATCAGCGGGCCGGAGGCTCTGGTCGCGACAAAGACGCTCGTTGGATCGCTACCAAAGCCACGGCAAGCGGCGTTAAAAACGATTCGGACTCGAAACGGTCTTGTTGTCGACCGTGGACTGGTTCTTATTTTTCCTGCTCCGGCTTCCTTTACCGGCGAGGATTGCGCCGAGATTCACATTCACGGGGGCAAAGCTGTTGTTGCCGCCCTCCTCAAAGAGCTGGCGTCCTTCCAGGGATGTCGGATGGCCGAACATGGCGAATTTTCGCGCCGTGCCCTTGAGAATGGCAAGATGGACCTCGTGGAAGTGGAAGGCTTGGCAGATCTCATTGCCGCCGAGACGGAAATGCAGCGGCGATTGGCCGTGGAACACACAGCGGGTGGCCTTTCGGAGCTCTATGAGGGATGGGCCGACCGTTTGACGCGTGCTCGTGCTCTCATCGAGGCTGAATTGGATTTTGCCGATGAAGACGATGTTCCAGGCTCAGTGTCCGATATGGTCTGGGCGGATATGGCGAAGCTGCAGTCCGAATTGTCGGATCATCTCGCTGGCGCCGATTTTGGTGAGATCGTCAGGGACGGGTTGAAGGTTGTCATTGCTGGCGCGCCCAACGCCGGCAAGTCGAGCTTGATGAACGCACTGGCGCGGCGAGAAGTGGCGATCGTGACGGATATTGCCGGGACGACGCGCGATGTTCTGCATATTGATCTCAATATCGAGGGATATGCGGTTAGACTCTATGATACCGCCGGACTGCGAGACACGGATGAAGTCATCGAACGCGAGGGGATCAAGCGGGCTCTGAAGACGGCGGCAGAAGCGGATATCATCCTCTCGCTTGCTGAAATTGGTGTTACCGCACAAACGGACTTTGCCGGGTTCAATGGGAAAGTCTTTCGGATTGGCACCAAATCGGATATTCATCCGATCGAAGCTGGAAGCTACGATCTCTGCATTTCCTCTACGACTGGGACTGGTCTGACGGAATTGCACCAGTTGTTGGTTAACGATTTGCTAATGCGGTCTGCAGCTCTATCGCTGGCGTTGCCAAGTCGTTTGAGACATCGGACGCTTTTGGCGGATAGCCTTGAATCACTGGGGTGCGCCGTAAGCTCCGTTTCTGCTGGACTGGATATACGAGCGGAATTCCTGCGGCAGGCGGCGCATAGTTTGGGCCGCATTACCGGAAGGGTTGATGTCGAGGATCTGCTCGATGTCATCTTCTCCGAATTCTGCATCGGCAAATGATTCACGTGAAACACGGCGCGGACATGCCGTAGAAAACGTTTCACGTGAAACCTTCTTGACTCCTAAATTTGGTGTGCCAAAGAGACGGCAATACCGAGGTTCTGACAATGCTCGATAAGACATATGACGTGATAGTCGTGGGTGGTGGACATGCGGGCAGCGAAGCTGCGGCTGCGGCTGCCCGCTGGGGCGCGCAAACAGCCCTGGTCACTCATAAGCGCGATACGATTGGTGTGATGTCCTGTAATCCGGCAATTGGTGGTCTGGGCAAGGGTCATCTGGTTCGCGAGATTGACGCGCTTGACGGCTTGATGGGTCGGGTCGCAGATGCGGCAGGCATCCAGTTCCGTATGCTGAATCGGAAGAAGGGTCCGGCCGTTCGCGGCCCCCGTACACAGGCGGATCGCAAGCTTTATCGTCTCGCCATGCAAGCCGAAATTAATGCGATCGAAAATCTGGACGTGGTCGAAGGCGATGCCTTTGATCTCGCTATCGAGAACGATCGCGTTTCAGCGGTGGTTCTGAAGGACGGCCGCGTTCTCCGCTGCGGTGCTGTCGTCCTGACGACCGGCACGTTTCTCCGCGGCCTGATCCATATTGGTGACAAAAAGATTCCGGCCGGCCGTGTCGGCGAGGAACCCTCGATGGGGCTGTCCGCCACGCTGCAACGCTACGGCCTGGCGCTTGGCCGCCTGAAGACTGGCACGCCGGCGCGCCTGGATGGCACGACCGTTGATTGGGATTCTGTAGGACGCCAAGGTGCCGATGATGAGCCAGTGCCGTTTTCCTTCATGACGGATACCATCGTCAATCCGCAAATCGAATGTGGCGTGACGCGGACAACCTCAGAAACCCATAAGATCATCGCTGACAATCTCATGCGGTCGGCGATGTATTCTGGCCAGATCGAAGGTGTCGGGCCGCGCTACTGCCCGTCAATCGAGGACAAGATCGTCAAATTCGGCGAACGCGACGGCCACCAGATTTTTCTGGAACCCGAGGGACTGGACGACACCACCATCTATCCGAATGGAATATCGACGTCGCTTCCAGAGGAGGTTCAGGACGCCTTTATCCGAACCATTCCGGGCCTGGAACGAGTTCGGATTCTGCAGTGCGGCTATGCGATTGAATATGACCATGTTGACCCACGCGAGTTGAAGCCATCACTTGAAGTGATGAAGATTCCCGGGCTGTTTCTGGCAGGGCAGATCAATGGGACGACCGGATACGAGGAAGCCGGAGCGCAGGGCTTAATTGCCGGCCTGAACGCAGCTCGTTTGGCCGCTGGTGGCGAGGCTATACAGTTCAGCCGCACGGAATCCTATATCGGTGTGATGATTGACGATCTCACGTCGCGCGGCGTAGCTGAGCCCTATCGCATGTTCACATCGCGCGCCGAATATCGTTTGTCGCTGCGGGCAGACAACGCCGATGTTCGGCTGACACCTCTCGGTATCTCCATTGGCTGCGTCGGCGCAAATCGCGCTGAACGGTTTAATGGATATATGGAGAAGCTAGAGCAGGCACGGACTCAATTGAAGGGCTTGAGCGTCACTCCGACAGAAGCGGCGAAAGCCGGGCTGCATTTGAACAAGGATGGCCAGCGCCGATCGGCATATGATCTGCTGTCCTATCCGGGCCAATCCATCGAATCGCTGTCTGCTTTGTGGCCGGAGTTGAGCTCGATTGAGGGGCGCGTTGTCGAAGCTGTCGAGATCGAGGCTGCTTATGCGGTCTATATGGATCGCCAAACCTCCGACATCGTGCAGGTGCGTCGCGAAGAGGAACGTCTGATTCCGTTGAACTTTGATTTCTCAGGACTATCCGGCCTATCGAATGAGCTGAAACAGAAGTTGACCGTGTCACGACCAAAAAATATTGCGCAGGCGTCGCGGATCGACGGGATGACGCCGGCGGCGATATCGCTCTTGCTAGCCCACCTGCGGAAGCAGATTGGACCGGAAGAGCGGAAGCTTGTTTCCTGAGATTGCAAGGTGTGAGAGTCCTGCCATGGAATTAAACGGTGTGCGTGTTTCACGTGAAACACAAGGACGTCTGCAGCACTTTGCTGAGCTCTTTCAGAAGTGGGCGAAGACTATCAATTTGGTTGCACCCTCTACTATCAACGACCTCTGGCAAAGACATATCGCCGATAGCGCCCAGATCTTTCAACTTCATCCGAAGCCAGCTCGATGGGTTGACCTCGGAAGCGGCGGCGGGTTTCCCGGTATCATCACCGCGATTCTCCTTGCGGAACAGGCGGATGGGCATGTCGATCTGGTGGAGAGCAATCAGAAAAAGGCTGCGTTTTTGCGAGTCTGCCTCAGGGAATGTGAGGCCCGCGGCGCTGTCCATGCCGTCCGCATTGAAGAGGCGGTGAAGGTCATTCCCTACTGCGACGTGATTTCAGCAAGAGCGCTCGCCGAGCTGGATGTGCTGCTGGACTACGCAGCACCGTGGGCGGAGCGCAATGAAAATATCCGGTTGCTGCTGCATAAAGGCCGGGATTACGAGCGCGAGGTCGAGAAAGCCCGTGGTCGGTGGGAATTTGGTCTGGTAAAACACAACAGTGTTGTCGAGCGAGATTCTGTTGTTTTGGAGTTAAATCGCCCTCGACGTCGAATTTAACCATAATGGATATGCGGCAATGATCGGCGAGCGAAACCGGATTATTACTATCGCAAATCAAAAGGGCGGTGTCGGCAAGACAACCACTGCGATCAACCTGGCCACGGCGTTGGCTGCGATCGGCGAACGTGTTCTGATCGTCGATCTCGATCCGCAAGGCAACGCCAGCACCGGCTTAGGCATTGAGCGGCGGGATCGAAAAGTATCCTCCTATGATCTTCTGGTCGGGACCCATACGATTCTCGATACGGTCCAAGAAACGGCGGTTCCGAATCTCTACATCGTTCCCTCGACGATGGATTTGCTCGGCATCGAGATGGAAATCGCCCAGCAGGCCGACCGCGTCTTCCGGCTACGCCGCGCTCTGAATGGTGCAGGCGCTACAGCCTTCTCCTATATCCTGGTCGATTGCCCTCCCTCGTTCAATCTGCTCACCATGAACGCCATGGCGGCAGCCCATTCGGTTCTGGTGCCGCTGCAGTGCGAGTTTTTTGCCCTGGAGGGTCTGAGCCAGTTGCTAGAGACCGTCGATCAGGTGCGGCGCACCGTCAATCCTCTGCTCGATATCCAGGGGATTGTCTTGACCATGTTTGATTCCCGCAACAACCTTGCACAGCAGGTCGTCAACGACGTGCGGACGCATTTGGGTGAGAAGGTCTACCACACGTTGATCCCGCGCAATGTTCGCGTGTCTGAAGCGCCGTCTTATGGCAAACCTGCAATCCTTTACGATCTGAAATGCGCCGGCAGCCAAGCCTATCTGCAACTGGCGTCGGAAGTGATCCAGCGGGAGCGGCAGCGCAAGGCGGCGGCTTGATTCACTATTTGTTCTGGAGTGAGTAATTGCGATGAATGATGATCTTTCGAAACGGCGCCTTGGCCGCGGTTTGGCCGCCCTCATCGGAGAGATGGACCAGCCGACACCGGTGGATGCCGGCAGGCCAAGCGTCAATCCGGATCGCATGGTGCCGATCGAATTCATCAGTCGCAACCCGAAGAACCCCCGTCGCTATTTCGACGAAACCGAGCTGCACGATCTTGCCAGCTCTATCCGACAGCACGGCATCGTTCAGCCGGTGGTCGTGCGTACGGTTTCGACCGATCGCTATGAAATCATAGCCGGAGAAAGGCGCTGGCGCGCCGCGCAACTGGCCGGTCTGATCGAAATTCCGGTGATCGTGCGCGATGTCGATGATAAAACCGCTCTGGAAATCGCCATTGTCGAAAACGTTCAGCGTGCGGACCTCAATCCTCTGGAAGAAGCGCTTGGCTACGAACAGTTGATTGCAGAACATGGTTATACGCAAAACGATCTTGGCGAGATCATCGGCAAAAGCCGCAGCCATGTCGCCAATTCGCTGCGCCTGCTAAAGCTGCCGGAACCGGTTCGCGACATGCTTGCCGGCGGCAGCCTTTCGGCCGGTCATGCGCGTGCCCTGGTTTCCACCTCCGATCCGGCCGCACTTGCCCGGACGATCGTTTCCAAGGGCATGTCGGTGCGGGATGCCGAGCGCCTGGCGCAGAATGATATCAAGGCGCAAAACGATCCCCGGCCCGCGGGCGCCCGCAAGGACGAGAAGGATTCCGATACGCTGGCGTTGGAAAGAACATTGTCCGACACGCTGGGCCTGGATGTCTCGATCAACCATCGTGGCAGGGGCGGTCAGGTCAAGATCTCCTACAAGACCCTGGAGCAGCTTGAAGAGATTTGCCGGTTGCTGGAGCGGCGTTGATCTGTTGGCGTGAGTCAGCCCTTGCGGGCCGATTGTAGCGTGGTCGCCAGCAGCGTCTGTGTGGCGATCGTGTCTTCCAGACTGGCGCGCTGCCGCGTTTGAAGAATGGCAGCCTGCAATCGGTTCATTTCCCGCGCAATTGCCGGGGCCGTCCAGCTTTTCAGAGCCTGCTCGATGATCGGTTTGCGTCGAAAATGCAGATGCCGGCCGAGAGTCTGCATGACCTGTGCCGGCGGCACGCGCTTCTCGTCCATTTCGGTGCGCATGACGTCCAATAGCTGAAATTGTCTGAGGCAGCCCTGCAAGACCAGAAACATCGGTGTCTTGGAGGATGCGATCTTTTGCATGGCATGCAGAAAGGCTTCGGAATCGCCCTTGAGAATGGCGTCCACGGCGTCGTCCGCCGAAATGGCGCTGGCATCGCCGATAATATCGGTGACATGGTCCTCTTCGATCGTCCCCTGCCCCCGGCAATAAAGCGCCAGTTTGCGGACCTCATTGCGCGAAGCGATACGATCGCCGCCTAGAAACTCCAATAGGACCTGCCGCGCCGCCGGTGTAATGCGCAGATTTTCATTGGCGAGTTCGGTATCAATGAGAGCATTCAGTGCGCGAATATCATCGGGATAGCAAGGGATAGTTGCGACAGCTTTGGAGCTTTCAGCTACCTTACGAAGGCCGGAGCCCTTTTTCAGATCGCCGGCTTCTACGATGACAAAACTGGCATCCGGCGGATTGTCGGCAATGATCTGTAGCGATTCGACAAGAGCCTTTTCATTGGCCGCACCGCGGATCCACACCAGCTTTTCGCCGCCGAACAGGCCAATAGCGTTGACTTCGTCGAGCAAGCGGCCGGGATCGTTCTGAAGATCGCCTACATCGAGTTTGATCAGGGAAAAAGGGTCGTTCAAATCGACGCCGATCTTGCCGGCGATCTGTCCTGCCCGCTCGGACACAAGGCCGCGGTCAGGACCATAGATGACAAAAAGGCGGTAATTGCGCGCGGCGTTTTGAAGAAATCCGTCAAACTCGTGAGATTTGATTTCCGCCATGCCGCGCGCTCATATCAGCGGCTAAGCGCGGCAGCGATGTCGGCGCCCACCAGTTCGGCGACTTCGCGCGCGGCGCGGTCTTCCGAATCGCGGATGGCGCGCGCCTTGGCAAATTCCTGGGTCGGGAAGTCCACCAGAGACGTGACCGAACGGCTGCCGGATTTCAGAACCTTGCCATCGGTAACATTCTTCAGCGTGAAGGATGCTGTCACGGTCGTGCGGCCTGCGGCGGAGGTGTCAGAGGACGGCAGGTAGAGAACGCCGCCCGTGCCGGAGCTGACGCTCAGATCGACGGTGTATTTCGGGGTTTTCGTTTCGCCGGCGCCACGGCCGGCGATGAAGATCAATTGATTGCGAACCTGCTGACCCACGCGCGTGCCGGCGTCGGAAAAAGCAACGTCAGCGAGCTTCTGGGTGACGCCGGTGCTTTCCGCGTAAAGCGGCCGGACCTGGCAGGAAGACAAAAGACCGGCAACGGCAACCAGAGACGCAACGCCTGCAGCGCGAGCGAGCTTGAAAAGATTATCAGACGACAATGTTCACGATCCTCTGTGGAACGACAATGATCTTCTTTGGCGCCTGACCATTCAATGCGCTTCCGACGGCATCCAGGGCGAGTACAGCCTCTTGCACGGCATTCTGATCTGCATCGCGCGCAATTGTCAATTCGGCGCGCTTCTTGCCGTTGATCTGCACCGGATACACGATCTCATTCTCGATGACGAGCACTTCGTCGTAGCTCGGCCAAGCGCTCATGGCGACCAGATGCATGTTGCCAAGTGCTGTCGAGCATTCCTCGGCCAGATGCGGCGTGATCGGTGCGACCAATGCGATGAGGATCTCAACCGCTTCACGGACTGCGGAACGATAGCTGGCATCCGTGTCGCCGGCGGCAACCTTGGCCAGAGGCGCAGCCAGTGCATTGACGAATTCATAGATGCGCGCGACGGCCTTGTTGAAGGCGAGTTTGTCGTAATCGCCCTGAACCGCCTTCAGCGTCCGGTGCGCGACCTGTGAAATCGCCAGCGCTTCGCCTTCCTTAGCCGGAGTCGCATCAACGGCTTTCAATGCCTCTGCCGCTTCAGACACCAGGCGCCACATGCGCTGCGTGAAACGATGCGCGCCTTCAACGCCCGCTTCCGACCAGATCACGTCACGATCGGGCGGCGAATCGGACAGCACGAAGAAACGAGCCGTATCGGCGCCGTAGGAAGCGATGATATCATCGGGGTCGACGACGTTCTTCTTCGACTTCGACATCTTCTCGATGGCGCCGATGGCAATCTCTTCGCCGGTCGACAGCAAAGTCGCGCGACGATGACCGTCGGTTTCCTCGATGCGGATGTCGGCCGGCGACACCCATTCACGCGTCAGCCCGTTGCCGCGGCTATAGGTCTCGTGAACCACCATGCCCTGCGTGAACAGGCCCTTGAAGGGTTCCTTCGCCTCGACATGGCCGGTTTCGCGCATGGCACGGGTGAAGAAGCGGGAATAGAGCAGATGCAGGATCGCATGCTCGATGCCGCCGATATATTGATCGACGGGCAGCCAGCGATCGGCCGCGGCCTTGTCGGTCGGTTCGTTTTCCCACGGTGCAGTGAAGCGGGTGTAATACCAGCTCGAATCGACAAAGGTATCCATGGTGTCGGTTTCGCGGCGGGCATCCTTGCCGCAATGCGGGCAGGCGACATGCCGCCACGTCGGATGGCGGTCGAGCGGATTACCCGGCTGATCGAAGGTGACATCATCCGGCAGCTTGACGGGCAGATCCTGCTTCGGCACCGGCAGCACGCCGCAGTCGTCGCAATGGATCACCGGGATCGGGCAGCCCCAATAGCGCTGGCGCGAAATGCCCCAGTCGCGCAGGCGGAAATTCACCTTGCGTTCGGCCTGCGGCGCATTGCCAAGGTTTGTCGCCGACAATTTCGTTGCCACCGTCTCAAAAGCTTCCTCAATGCTCATGCCGTCGAGGAACCGGGAATTGATCATGACGCCGTCGCTGTCATAGGCGACATCGCCGATGGCGAAGCTGGCTGCGTCACCATCCCTGGGCATGACGACTGGCACGACGGGCAGGCTGTATTTGCGGGCGAAATCCAGGTCGCGCTGGTCGCCGGAGGGGCAGCCGAAGATGGCGCCCGTGCCGTAATCCATCAGGACGAAATTGGCGATATAGACCGGCAGCTCCCAGGACGGGTCGAGCGGATGGCGGACGCGGATACCCGTATCCATGCCCTTCTTCTCGGCAGTCTCAAGTGCTGCAAGCGAGGTGCCGGCGCGGCGGCATTCTTCGCAGAAGGCATCGATAGCCGGATTCACGGCCGCCGCTTCCTTCGCCAGCGGGTGGTCGGCCGAAATCGCCAGGAAGGAGGCGCCGAAGAGCGTATCCGGACGAGTCGTATAGACGGTGATTTCACGGTCCGCGTTCGGCGAGGTCTCCGGCACGATCTCCCAGCGGATCGTCAGGCCTTCGGAACGACCGATCCAGTTCTTCTGCATCAGCCGCACTTTTTCCGGCCAGTGGTCGAGCGTATCCAGCGCGTCCAGCAGTTCCTGGCTGAATTCGGTGATCTTGAAGAACCATTGCGTCAGCTCGCGCTGTTCGACCAGTGCACCGGAGCGCCAGCCGCGACCGTCGATGACCTGCTCGTTGGCAAGCACGGTGTTGTCGACCGGGTCCCAGTTGACCTTGGACTTCTTGCGGTAGACCAGGCCCTTCTCCATCATGTCGATGAAGAGCATCTGCTGGCGATGGTAGTAGTCGACATCGCAAGTGGCGAATTCGCGGCTCCAGTCCAGCGACAGGCCCATGGCCTTCAACTGCTCCTTCATCGAGGCGATGTTCTGGTAGGTCCATTCCTTTGGATGCACCCTGTTGTCGCGGGCAGCGTTTTCTGCCGGCATGCCGAAGGCGTCCCAGCCCATGGGATGCAGGACATTATA
This sequence comes from Rhizobium sp. BR 317, assembly GCF_047445835.1. Classification (NCBI taxonomy): domain Bacteria; kingdom Pseudomonadati; phylum Pseudomonadota; class Alphaproteobacteria; order Hyphomicrobiales; family Rhizobiaceae; genus Rhizobium; species Rhizobium sp. BR 317. Next base: position 83,544 of record NZ_JARWLB010000003.1, read on the forward strand.
GCCGCGGGCGCGCTTGTAGCGGGCGACGACGTCGCCCATGGCATAGTTGCGCACATGGCCCATATGGATGCGGCCCGACGGATAGGGAAACATCTCGAGGACGTAATATTTCTCGCGCGGATCGGCGTTGTCGGTGAGGAAGACGTTTTCCTCGTTCCATTTCTGCTGCCAGCGAGGCTCGGCATCGCGCGGATTATAACGTTCGGTAGCCATCTGATCTTGTATTCCGGAAAATCATGGGGAGTTGGCCGTGACCTTCATCACGAAACCAACCAAGCGTCAAGTTTAGTGGGTGCGGCAAGTGCCTTATCTTGCAAAGCAAAGCCGGATTCGACGGCATCGGCCCTTGGCAAAGGCCGGTTGCCTCATTACTGCAAAGTGTCAGGAACAGTCGCAAATATCGAGGCGAAAAGATGGAACTTCAAGAGCGATTGAACGCGGTTCGTGCCCATATCTCGGCGGCGGAGCGTCAGGCCGGCCGGCCGGCGGGCGCCGTGCAGCTCGTCGCCGTTTCCAAGACCTTCGATGCGGAAGCGATCCGCCCCGCGATTTTGGCCGGCCAGCGAGTGTTTGGCGAAAACCGCGTGCAGGAAAGCCAGGGCAAGTGGCCGGAGCTCAAGGCCGAAACACCGGGAATCGAGCTGCACCTGATCGGGCCGCTGCAATCGAACAAGGCGGCGGATGCCGTGGCGTTGTTCGACGTTATCGAAACTGTCGATCGGGAAAAGATCGCCCGCGCCTTGGCTGATGAGATGAAACGCCAGGGCAAGATGCTGAGGCTCTATGTGCAGGTCAATACCGGCCTGGAGCCGCAGAAGGCGGGAATCGCGCCTGACGATACGGTCACCTTCGTCGACTTCTGCCGGAAGGAGCTTGGACTTTCGATCGAGGGGCTGATGTGCATTCCGCCAGCGGATGAGAATCCTGGGCCGCACTTCGCGTTGCTCGCCAAGCTCGCAGCCAAGGCCGGTATTGAAAAACTCTCCATGGGCATGTCGAGCGACTATGAGATCGCCGTGGCTTTTGGCGCTACCAGCGTTCGCGTTGGCTCGGCAATTTTCGGCGCGCGGTGAAGGCCAAAAAATAAGCCCCGGCTTTCACCGGGGCTTCGAATCACGGAATCGGTCGTGTCTTAGTAGCGGTCGTCGTCGTCATCGTCCGGCGTCGTGGACTTCAGCGACTTCAGCTTGGCGAAGACGGCGTCGGCGTCGATTTCCTTTTCCTTCTCGTCATCGCGATCATAGCTGAAGCCGAGCTTCTCGGTTTCCTGTGCCGGCTGCAGCGTCGCGCCGAGTTCGGCGGCGGTCGGCAGCGGACGGCCCTTGGAGGCCTTTTCGACTTCCATGTCGAGGTCGATCTGGCTGCAGAGGCCGAGGGTCACCGGATCCATCGGCGTCAGGTTCGTTGAGTTCCAGTGCGTGCGGTCGCGAATCTGCTCGATGGTGGATTTGGTGGTGCCGACGAGGCGGGAAATCTGCGCGTCCTTCAGTTCCGGATGGTTGCGGACCAACCAGAGAATGGCGTTCGGACGATCCTGGCGCTTGGAGACCGGCGTATAGCGCGGGCCACGACGCTTGGATTCCGGCACGCGAACCTTCGGTTCGGAAATCTTCAGCTTGTGGTTCGGATTGGCTTCGGCGCGTGCGATTTCATCGCGGGAGAGCTGGCCGGTAGCAATCGGGTCGAGGCCCTTGATGCCCTGAGCGGCTTCGCCATCGGCAATTGCCTTGACTTCGAGCGGATGCAGCTTGCAGAACTGTGCAATCTGATCGAACGACAAGGCCGTATTGTCGACAAGCCAGATGGCTGTTGCCTTCGGCATGAGCAATTGTTGAGCCATGGATATAGTCCTTCTGTCAGTCCGCGCCGGTGTCGCGGTCCGGGGTGTAACACCACATTGTCCGGGAAATATGGCCCTATATAACCGCAGTGTTGCGGAATTGCAATTCTTTGCGGATGAAATGCGCTTTGTCTAATTGCTGTCGTAACTTGAGCTGCTATTGATTGCGTGGAATGAGCACCCATGATCTCGATGGCGGGTGCCAAGGTTGAGGAGGAAACCATGTCGGAAAAGATTCATCCGGTCACCAAGCCGGTTCAAGCGCGCGCTTTGATTGATGCCGCGAAATATCAGAAATGGTATAGGCAGAGCGTCGAGGATCCCGACTATTTCTGGGGCAAACACGGCCAGCGGATCGACTGGTTCAAGCCCTACACTAAGGTCAAGAACACGTCCTTCAGAGGGAAAGTCTCGATCAAATGGTTCGAAGACGGGCTGACCAACGTTTCCTACAACTGCATAGACCGTCACCTGAAGAAGCATGGCGAAGACGTGGCCTTCATCTGGGAAGGCGACAATCCCTATATCGACAAGAAGGTCACCTATAACGAGCTCTACGAGCATGTCTGCCGGCTGGCGAATGTCCTGAAGAAGCAAGGCGTCAAGAAGGGCGATCGCGTCACCATCTATATGCCGATGATCCCCGAGGCTGCCTATGCGATGCTCGCCTGCGCCCGCATCGGCGCGGTGCATTCCGTCGTCTTCGGCGGTTTCTCGCCCGAGGCGCTGGCCGGCCGCATCATCGATTGCCAGTCGACCTTCGTCATTACCTGCGACGAGGGCCTGCGCGGCGGCAAGCCGGTGCCGCTCAAGGACAATACCGATACGGCGATCCATATTGCCGGCCGGCATTATGTCACCGTGGAAAAGGTCCTGGTCGTGCGCCGCACCGGCGGCAAGACCGGCTGGGCACCGGGCCGTGACCTCTGGTATCACGAGGAAACCGCCAAGGTGAAACCGGATTGCCCGCCTGCGAAGATGAAGGCGGAGGACCCGTTGTTCATCCTCTATACCTCCGGTTCGACCGGCAAGCCGAAGGGCGTGCTGCACACGACGGGCGGCTATCTCGTCTATGCGGCGATGACGCATGAATATGTCTTCGACTATCACCCCGGCGATATCTACTGGTGCACAGCCGATGTCGGCTGGGTGACCGGCCATTCCTATATCGTCTACGGGCCGCTGGCGAACGGCGCGACCTCGCTGATGTTCGAAGGTGTGCCGAATTTCCCGGATCAAGGCCGCTTCTGGGAGGTCATCGACAAGCACAAGGTCAATATCTTCTATACGGCGCCGACGGCGATCCGCTCGCTGATGGGCGCCGGCGATCACTTCGTCAAGCGCTCGTCGCGCTCCAGCCTGCGCCTACTCGGCACGGTCGGCGAGCCGATCAATCCGGAAGTCTGGGAGTGGTACTACAACGTTGTCGGCGACGGTCGCTGCCCGATCGTCGATACCTGGTGGCAGACGGAGACCGGCGGCCACATGATTACGCCACTGCCGGGCGCCACCGATCTGAAGCCGGGTTCGGCGACCCTACCTTTCTTCGGCATCCAGCCGGAACTGGTGGACAGTGAGGGCAACCTGCTGGAAGGGGCGGCCGACGGCAATCTCGTCATCGCCGATAGCTGGCCTGGACAGATGCGGACGGTCTATGGCGACCACGAACGGTTCATCCAGACCTATTTCTCCACCTATAAAGGCAAATATTTCACCGGCGACGGCTGCCGGCGCGATGCGGACGGCTATTACTGGATCACCGGCCGCGTCGACGACGTGCTCAATGTCTCCGGCCACCGTCTTGGCACGGCCGAAGTCGAATCGGCGCTCGTCTCGCACCAGCATGTCTCGGAAGCCGCCGTTGTCGGCTATCCGCATTCGATCAAGGGTCAGGGCATCTATTGCTATGTGACGCTGATGGCGGGCCAGGAAGGTTCGGATACGTTGCGGCAGGAGCTGGTCAAGCACGTTCGCGCGCAAATCGGCCCGATCGCCTCGCCCGACAAGATCCAGTTCGCCCCCGGCCTGCCGAAAACCCGCTCCGGCAAGATCATGCGCCGCATCCTGCGCAAGATCGCCGAAGACGATTTTGGCGCGCTCGGCGATACGTCGACGCTGGCCGATCCGGCTGTTGTCGATGATCTGATCGCCAACCGGCAGAACAGGGCTGATGCGGCTTGATGCCAGGCTATCTCGCTCCTTTTGCGGGGGTGAGATGGCGATTTCTTAGGATTAGGCGAGCGTTTCTCCCTCGCCTAATCCTCACTTCGCCCAGAAGCGTTGAAAAAGGCGACCGCCGCGCGGGCAATCCGATCGTGCACGCTCTTTCGCTCCAGGCCAATTGCGTCTCGAAAGATGTCTGGGTCCGCTTCAATGCCTTGAGGCGTGGGTTCCGGCAAGAAGGTGTAGTGGCCTACTCCTCCCTCCATGATATCCAGGCAGCTCGACCGCATCTTGTTGTGAAGCCAAGAACAGCATTCGGCGGCTGGCGCGATGGTGTCCGCGTCGCCTCCGATGATGTGAACCGGTGTCTTTATCTGCTCGAGGCTTTCTTCGGCAAAGCCAAGGACCGAACGACCCGGCGCGATCGCTAAGGCAGCTTTGAATCTATCATCCTTGAAGCTGTTCCTTCGCCGGCTCCATGATTCCAGAAAAATTCTGTTCTGAAGCAGCGAGGGAATATGATCGGCGAGATCCGGGAACTCTCTCGGACCTCGTATGGGGCTCTTTTGAGGGTTATCCGGCTCGAACTGTGAGTAGGCAATCCGCGCACCTAAGACCAGCATGGCGGTGTGGGCGCCAGCAGAGAAGCCCGCGACATAGGCACGGCTCTCGAATGTCCCGCCTAGAGCCTCTTTACAATCATTGGCATCGAGCAAGGCGCTCAAGTCGGTTGCCCGCTCCCAAAGGCACAGGAAGCCTTCAGGCCTGCAGGGCTCGCTGCCGGTATGGCCATGATGGTTGACGCCCAGGGCTACAAAGCCGGATTGCGCCAAATAATGGCCGAGCCATTCCAATCCGGTGGCGACGCCACCCGAGCCATGGGATAAGAGCACCACAGGTCGCGGATTGGGAGATAGTTTGATCGGCGCGTCGAACGCAATGGCCTGGCGTTTAAACCAGGAAGGCGCGGACGGCGGAATCTCGATCGCTTCATCGATCGCAGGATACCAGGCGGACCAAGCGAGCGGGCGCGGACCGGTGCTGTCCCAGTTCGTTCGATTTGCATCGAAAGACAGACCCTGACGAAAGCCTACGGGCATTGCTTTCCCTTACGGCGGCACCCCGATTGTTGGCGCGAGGGCAGTTCGTGAAGAATGGCCTTTAGAGCCGCTCTCAAAAATCGATTGCGCGCCCATTGATCTCCCAATCGCCGAATCGCGAGGGCTCGGCGCCGCCGCGGCCGCCGGTTTCGGGGGGAAGATCGGATTGCGTTTGGGCGTTACGGCGCTCCTCGGCTTCCGCGAGCGCTCGTTTGGCGGCTGGCGAGAGCGGTTTGCAAGGCGCCGCATGGGTGTCGACGTCGTTTTTATTATCGTTATCTGCAGTCTGCATGGTGTGAAGCGGCCCGGAACCGTTGAAATAGGCGGGTGAATAGCCAAATCATAGTGCGTCCGGCCGCAAAGAGAAAGGTTCGGACTGACGATGTGATGGAGACATCAGATGAACCTTATGCGCACAGCCATGCTGCTTGCCTTCATGACCGCCCTGTTCATGGGCGTCGGCTATTTGATCGGCGGCCAAGCCGGCATGATGATTGCGCTCGTCGCCGCTGCGGGCATGAATTTCTTTTCCTATTGGAATTCCGATCGCATGGTGCTTTCCACCTACAACGCCCAGGAAGTGGACGAGCGCAGCGCGCCGGAATTCTATCGCATCATCCGCGACCTCGCGCGCAATGCAGGCCTGCCAATGCCGAAAGTCTATCTCTATGACAGCCCGCAACCGAACGCCTTTGCCACCGGCCGCAATCCCGAAAATGCCGCCGTCGCCGCCTCGACAGGTCTGCTCAATGCGCTAACACCGGAGGAAGTCGCCGGCGTCATGGCGCATGAGCTGGCGCATGTGCAGAACCGCGATACGCTGACGATGACGATCACGGCGACGCTGGCCGGCGCCATTTCCATGCTCGGCAATTTCGCCTTCTTCTTCGGCGGGCGCCGCGACAACAACAATCCCCTTGGCATGATCGGCGTGCTGGTGGCGATGATCGTCGCTCCGCTAGCCGCCATGCTGGTGCAGATGGCGATCAGCCGCACGCGCGAATATTCGGCCGACCGCCGCGGTGCGGAAATCTGCGGCAATCCTCTTTGGCTCGCCTCGGCGCTCGGTAAGATCGCCCGTGGAGCGGAGCATATCCCCAATGAAGAGGCCGAAGGGCATCCGGCGACGGCGCATATGTTCATCATCAATCCACTCTCCGGTGCGCGCATGGACAATCTGTTCTCCACGCACCCGGATACGGAAAACCGCATCGCGGCGCTGCATAAGATGGCGCGCTACGGCGGTGGTGGCGGCCCTGCTGCCGACATGCAGCCCGGCTTTGGCTCGACGGGACCGATCTTGACTGCTAATCCGGAGCGCAAATCGCGCTCCGTGCCGAATACGGGTCGCGGTGGTTCGCAACCGCCGAAGGGACCCTGGTCTTGAATACCAACAATAAGAAGCCTTTCAACAAAGACAGAAGTCAATCCGGCAATCGCCCGCCGCATGATTCGGGTCCCGCCAAGCCGGGATTTGCGGCGCGCGCCGCCGCAACAAAGATCCTGGCCGCGGTCATCGATCGCAGAACGCCGCTCGATGGCATGCTGGATGCCGAAGGCGGCAATCCCGCCTATAAGGCGCTTGGTGAGAGCGACCGGGCACTGGTGCGTGCCATTCTGAATTCGGCGCTACGGCATTTGCCGCGCATCGACGCGGCGATTGCTTCACTGCTGGATTCGCCACTGCCGGAAGGCGCCCGCGCCCTGCATCATGTGTTGGTGGTCGGGGCCGCGCAGATGCTCTATCTCGACGTGCCGGATCATTCCGCTGTCGATATCGCCGTCGAGCAGGCCAACCAGGATCCGCGCAATCGCCGTTTTGCCAAGCTGGTTAACGCCATTCTCAGGCGAATCGGGCGGGAGAAGCAGGAGATTCTGACCCGGGTTGCCAATGTGCCCGCCATGCCGGCCTGGTTCCTGACGCGTCTCGAAGCTGCCTATGGCGCTGAAGCCGCGTCCAGGATTTCGGATACGCAACTGGAGCCGGCGGCGATCGACGTCACGGTGAAATCCGATGCCGAAGGCTGGGCGAAGCGCTTGAATGGCGTCGTTCTGCCGACCGGTGGCGTGCGGCTCGCCGCCTTCGAAGGCTCCATTCCCTCGCTCGACGGATTTTCAGAAGGCGAATGGTGGGTCCAGGATGCCGCCGCCAGCATTCCGGCAAAATTGTTCGGTTCGCTTGCCGGCCGCAACGTCGTGGATCTCTGTGCCGCGCCGGGCGGCAAGACGGCGCAGCTCATCCTCGCCGGCGGCAAGGTGACCGCACTCGACCAATCCGCCAATCGCCTCAAGCGACTTTCCGCCAATCTGGCACGGCTTGGGCTGGAGGCGGAAACCATCGTCGCCGACATGGCCAAGTTTCAGCCCGACGATCTCTTCGAGGCGGCTCTTCTTGATGCCCCCTGCTCTTCCACAGGGACGACGCGCCGTCATCCGGATGTGCTTTGGACCAAGGGGCCGGAGGATATCGCCAAGCTTGCCGGCCTGCAGGAGCGCTTGCTTCGTCACGCGCTGACCCTGGTCAAGCCTGGCGGGCTTGTGGTCTTCTCCAACTGTTCGCTCGATCCGGAAGAGGGCGAGGATCTTGTTGCCCGCGTTCTAGCTGAGACGGACACGGTTGAGCGTGTGCCGATCAAGCCCGAGGATTGGCCCGGTCTCGAAGCCGCGATCTCGCCTCTCGGCGCTTTCCGCACTACGCCCGACATGCTGCCGCTTGCCGGCGGTTTTGCTTCCGGACTGGATGGGTTCTTCGCCGTGGTGCTACGGCGCACGCGATAGTGGCGAGCTTTGAACGCTTACGCTCGAGCTGATCAAAAGTAGGGCACAATGTCCTTATTTGGCATATTCCTAACCTCTTCTTAACCACCGAGATAGAGAGTAAGCATAAGCAAATATGCAGTTTTCCGGCAGGGTTCGGTGAGTTTACACATGCGGGAAGCATGGCGGCGAATGTCGCGCCGCGCGGCGTTGACGCGATTGCGTCTCACCCGCCACACGATGCGTGTGCCGGAACGATTGATCGTGGCCCCGACGGACCTGCGCAGCATCGATCCTTTTTTCGTCGAAGAGCTTTTGAACGGCCGGATTCTGTTGGCCGGCCGGGTGCTGGAGACGGAGGGGAAATCGCCCTTCGCCCTGGAGCTGCCGTCGCAGGCCTTTGCCGCGCGCCTGCACAGCTTCCGCTGGCTGCGGCATTTGCGGGCGGAGAAAAGCGATCAGGCCTCGGCCCTGGCGCGCGCCATCCTCAATGACTGGATGGCCGTGCACGGCCGTCGGCTGCATGGGATAGCCTGGTCGCCCGATATTGCGGCACAGCGGTTGATCGCCTGGTTGTCGCATTCGCCCGTGGTCCTGCAGGGCACCGATGGCGGCTTTTATCGCCGTTTCATGCGCATGCTGGTCTTCCATGTCCGTTATCTCCGCCGCGTGGCAGCAACGACGCGTGACGGCGAGACACGGTTTCGGGTGCGGATCGCGCTTGCCATGTCCTCGGTCGCCATGCCGAATGGCGCCTCGACGCTGAAGCGCGCCGGCCAGGCACTCGACCGCGAAATCGACCGGCAGATCCTTCAAGATGGCGGGCATATCTCGCGCAATCCGCGCGTGGCGCTGGAGCTGCTGCTCGATCTGTTGCCGTTGCGCCAGACCTACGTCAATCTCGGCCATGATGCGCCGCCGCGGCTGATCCCCGGCATCGACCGCATGTATCCCGCCCTGCGTTTCTTCCGGCATCAGGATGGCGATCTCGCGCTGTTCAATGGCGCGACGTCGACGCTTGCCAACGAGCTGATGTCCGTCCTGCGCTATGACGAAACCGCCGGCCAGGTGTTCAAGGCGCTACCGCATACGAAATACCATCGGCTGGCAGCCGGACAGGCCGTGGTCATCATCGATACCGGGGCGCCCGCTTCTGCGGATCTCAGCCGCACGGCGCATGCGGGCTGCCTGTCCTTCGAAATGTCTTCCGGCAAATACCGCTTCATCGTCAATTCCGGCTCGCCGAATTTTGCCGGTGACCGCTATCTTCAGGCAGCGCGCGCCACGGCGGCGCATTCGACGGTGACGCTCGACGATACCTCGTCGAGCCTGTTTTCCAAGTCGAAATCTCTCGGTCCCGTTATGGTCAGCGGGGTGAAGAAGGTCATCGTCGACCGCGCCGAGACGGAAGATGGCCGTGACTATGTCCGGGCGGTGCATGACGGCTATCTCTCGACCTTCGGTTATGCCCATGAGCGCGAGCTGAGCCTGAATGCCAGCGGCACTATTCTTGCCGGTCGTGACCGCTTTTTCGTGCCGGAGGGCAAGAAATCGCTGCTGAAGAGCGACGGTCTGGCCTCTGCCCGCTTCCACGTTCATCCCTCCATCAGTTTGCTGCAGACCGAAACCGATGCGGCGTTGCTGATTGCACCTGACGGCGAGACCTGGGTATTCTCCTCACCGGGCAACGAGGTGTTGGTGGCGGAGGATATCTTTTTTGCCGACGCTTCCGGCATGCGCTCCTCCGACCAGCTCGAGATCGTTTTCCCGATCGCCGAAAAGCCGGAAATCCGCTGGTTTTTATCCCATCGGCCATAGGCTAAGTGCTTAAGCTGTGTTAACGGGGCGGGCATATTGTCCCGCGCCGTTCTTGCCGGACATCTCCTCACGCTAGACTGGAGAAAGCCATGGCCGTCGTTTCCAAAAAAATCCCAGCCCCCGACAAAGTGAAGGTAAAGACCGCGCTTCTGTCCGTCTCGGACAAGACCGGCATTGTCGAGCTTGCCCGGGCACTCAGCGAAAAGGGTGTGCGCCTGCTGTCGACCGGCGGCACGCACAAGACGATCGCGGCCGCCGGCCTTGCCGTCACCGATGTGTCGGAAGTGACGAATTTTCCGGAGATCATGGACGGCCGCGTCAAGACGCTGCATCCGAAGGTGCATGGCGGTCTGCTTGCCATTCGCGATGACGCCGAGCACCAGGCGGCGATGAAGGAGCACGGCATCGAGGGCATCGACCTCGCCGTCATCAATCTCTATCCCTTCGAAGATGTCCGCAAGGCCGGCGGCGATTATCCGACGACTGTCGAGAATATCGACATCGGCGGTCCCGCCATGATCCGCGCTTCGGCCAAGAACCATGCCTATGTGACGATCCTCACAGATCCGGCCGACTATCCGGAGCTGCTGGAGCAGCTTTCGGCCGATGCCGGTCAGACGGCCTATGCCTTCCGTCAGCGCATGGCCGCCAAGGCTTTCGCCCGCACCGCTGCCTATGACGCGATGATCTCCAACTGGTTTGCCGAAGCTCTCGATATCGCCACGCCGCGCCACCGCGTCATCGGCGGCATATTGCGCGAGGAGATGCGTTACGGCGAAAACCCGCATCAGAAGGCGGCGTTCTACGTCACCGGCGAGAACCGTCCCGGCGTTTCAACGGCGGCGCTGCTCCAGGGCAAGCAGCTTTCCTATAACAACATCAACGATACGGACGCCGCTTATGAACTCGTTGCCGAGTTCCTGCCGGAAAATGGTCCGGCCTGCGCGATCATCAAGCATGCCAATCCCTGCGGCGTTGCCACCGGTCCGAGCCTCCTTGAAGCCTATAAGCGGGCTCTTGCCTGCGATTCCGTCTCGGCCTTCGGCGGCATTATCGCGTTGAACAGCCTGCTCGATGCGGAAACGGCAGAAGAGATCGTCAAGCTCTTCACCGAAGTCATCATCGCGCCTGAGGTCAGCGAAGAAGCCAAGGCAATTATCGCCCGCAAGCCGAACCTCCGCCTGCTTTCCGTCGGCGCCCTGCCCGATCCGCGTGCAGCCGGCCTGACCGCCAAGACCGTGTCTGGCGGTCTGCTGGTGCAGAATCGCGACAATGCGCTGGTCGAAGATATGGAGCTGAAGGTCGTCACCAAGCGTGCACCGACGGCGCAGGAGCTGGAAGACATGAAGTTTGCCTTCCGTGTCGCCAAGCATGTGAAATCCAACGCCGTTGTCTACGCCAAGGATGGCCAGACGGCGGGTATCGGCGCCGGCCAGATGAGCCGCGTCGATTCGGCCCGCATCGCCGCGATCAAGGCTGAGGAAGCCGCCAAGGCCATGGGGCTTGTCGAACCGCTAACGCGCGGCTCCGCCGTGGCGTCCGAAGCCTTCCTGCCGTTTGCCGACGGCCTGCTCTCGGCGATTGCCGCAGGTGCTACGGCCGTCATTCAGCCGGGTGGTTCGATGCGTGACCAGGAAGTCATCGATGCTGCCAACGAGCACAATGTCGCGATGGTCTTCACGGGCGTGCGCCACTTCCGTCACTAACATCGTCGCTACTCCACCCTCATCCTGAGTCTGTCGAAGGACGAGGGTGGCCCCGTAGGCTACCACCCGCCCTCGTGGTTCGAGACGGCCCTGTGGGCCTCCTCACCATGAGGGCTAGTCATCTCACCGGTATATCCCTTATCAAAGGAGGGATATTTTACTTCGCCTTGTCAGCCGGGTACGGTGTCGGCAGCAGTAGCAGCAGCCCGCCAGCGAGGAAAATGATGAGCGTTGCCATGCCAAGGCGCGCTGAGCCGCTCCAATAGGTCACCAGAGAGAAGAATAGCGTCGCCATGAAGCTGGTTGCTCGGCCGGAGAGTGCGTAGATGCCGAAATAGCGGCCCGCCTCATGAAGGCTGACGCTGCGGGCAAGATAGGAGCGCGATGAGGCCTGCACAGGGCCGAAGGCGATGCCGATCAATAGGCCGTAGCCGATATAGGCTTTTTCCGCTGCGGTGCCGAACAGACCGCCGGAGCTGACCGTCGAGAGCGGTACGAGGCCGAAAAGCGTGAAGCCCGGGCCTGTCGAGATGATGCCGAGGGTTGCGATAAGCAACAATGTTAGGCTGATGAGGACGGTCGTTTTCGAGCCGAGCCAACGGTCGACATAGCTAGCCGCAAAGCAGCCAAAAATCGCGATGACGTTGAGGATGATGCCGTAGATGCCGATCTCGATTGTTGTCCAATGGAACATGCCTGCAGCAAAGGCGCCGCCGAGAAACAGCAGGCCGTTGACGCCATCCTGATAGATCATACGGGCAATGAGGAAGAGGCTGATGCCGCGCCGGCGCTTCAATTCACCCAAGGTCGTCGAGAGCTCGCGCAGGCCCGAACGCACTGCTGCGTAAAGCGGCAGGCCGCGTGGGGCGTCGGGCGTGAACAAAAACATCGGCAGGATAAAGATGAAATACCACACGGCAGAGATTGGCCCGGTGATGCGCGCATCCTCGCCGAGCCTTGCGTCGAGGCCGAAGAGCGGCTTCAGACCGAAAATAGTCTTGCCGGTTTGCGGATCGCCGGCCAGCAGCGTTACGACGGTGATCAATACGATCATGCCGCCGAGATAGCCAAGTCCCCAGGCAGCGTTTGACAGCTTGCCGACATCGTCCTTGCCGACCAGCCGGGGCATCATGGAATCGTTGAAAACGATCGAGAACTCGGCCGAGATCGACGCGAGGATCATGAAGATGATGGGATAGATCAAAGGCGAGCCTGGTGCCGCGCCCCAGAGGCAGAGGAGGCTTACGATCTTGATGACGGCGAAGAAGGCAATCCAGGGCTTGCGAGCGCCAGATTGATCGGCGATCGAACCGAGTACCGGCGACAACACGGCGATGATCACCGAAGAGATCGTCCCCATGTTAGCCCAGTCTATCTGCGCAGAGGCGGGATCCGCCGTCAGCCGCGCGACGAAATAAGGACCGAAGATGAAGGTGGTGACGACGGTGAAGAACGGCTGTGCCGCCCAGTCGAAGAACATCCACCCCCAGATGCCCCGCGCCGGCACTTTTGCCGGCGCATCGTCCCTTATTTCTGTAGCCACCAAATGCCTGCCCCTGTTTCCATAGCGCGGATAGAGCGGTTCAGCGTTTCCCGGAATCGCTTTCCCGCTCTATCCTTGTTTTTACGCATTCCGGACGGAAAACCGCTTCGCAGTTTTCCTGGAATTGCTCAATCGAACCGGGCGGACTGTGTCATCTCGCCCGGTCATGCGCAAGGTCGGTCAGGAGGCCGGCGGCAACGGTAATCCGGGCAAGGTTCGGATCGCCGCTTTCGCTGAGGCCCGCAAGCTCTTCGGCAATGCGGTTGATGCGGATGCGGTCTTCGGCGTGCCAGGCGAGGATCGGTTGCTTGTCCTTGGGATGATTGCTGAGCGCCGAGATGACGATATCGCGGCGAGCGCCTGCGATCTGGTCGAGGCTGCGGGCCAGCGCCAGGCTTTCATAGTGATCGCCGGTGATGATCCGGCTGCCGGCAAGTAGCAGGCGGCCGACGCGGAAGGTCTGCGACACCGTGAAGTAGCTTTCGGCGGCGCGGTTGAGCGTATCGCCCGTGCGCTCGGCGATCTGCATGATCTCCGGCACGAGGACGAGCGCGTAGATCGTCGCGATCTCGGACGCGAGCTTTTCCGGGAGGCCGGCGGTCTGATAATCCGCCTGCCGGGTCGCGATCTCGGCTGCGAAATCCGCCGGGATCTGGCTGAGGAAGACAGGCCGCAGCCGTTTCAATGCTGCCTGAAGCCGGCTAACGGTTTCCTCCATGTCGCCTTTGGCCGCTCCGGTTTTCAGCAGCAGGCGGGTCAGCACCGTATAGACTTCGGTGATTTCGCCATAGACGCGGTTCTGCGTCTGGCCGCCGACTTTACCGTCGAGCGCATCGGTCTCGTTCCACAGCCTGTCGAGATCGAAGCCGTCGCGGGCGAGCACGGCAGCCTTGACCACTTCAGCGGCAGAAGCGGCCGTTGCATCCATCATGCTGACGGCAAAGCCCGGTCCGCCGCGGTTGATCGCTTCGTTTGCCAATGCCGTTGCGATGATTTCGCGGCGCAGCCGGTGGCCGGCGATATCGGCGGCATGTGAGCGCTGCATCTTCGCCGGGAAATATCGGCTGAGCGTCGCGGCAAAATAGGGGTCGTCCGGCAGGTCGCTCGCCGCCAAGGCATCGAAGAGGACGATCTTGGCATAGGAGAGCAGGACGCCGATCTCGGCGCGGCTGAGCGGCCGGCCATTGGCGTAGCGCTCGGCAAAGGTCTGGTCGTCCGGCAGCGTCTCGACCTTGCGGTTGAGCTGTTTTGCGCCTTCGAGAACACTCATGAAGCGGCTGAGCTCCAGACCGTTGCCAGTGCCCTTGCGTTCCGTCAGCGAGATCGCCAGCGACTGCAGATAGTTGTTGCGGAGCACCAGTGTCGCGACTTCGTCGGTCATCGATGCCAGTAGCGTATCGCGTTTGGCGCGCGTCAGGCGGCCATCAAACATGGCGGATGCCAGCGCAATCTTGATATTGACCTCGACGTCCGAGGTGTTGACGCCGGCGGAATTGTCGATGGCGTCGGAATTGCAGCGTCCACCCTTGAGGCCGTAGGCGATGCGGCCCTTCTGGGTGACGCCGAGATTGGCGCCTTCGCCGATGACCTTCGCGCGAACCTCCTCCGCGGTAATGCGGATCGGATCGTTGGCGCGATCGCCGACTTCCGAATCCGTTTCGGCCGGCGCCTTCACATAGGTGCCGATGCCGCCGAACCAGAGCAGGTCCACCGGGCTCTTCAGGATCGCCGTCATGATCTCGAAGGGTGTCGCCACCGTCTTGTCGATGCCGATAGTGGCAGCGGCCTCATGTGTCAGCGTCACCGATTTGGCCGAACGCGAGATGATCATCGCACCCTTCGACAGGACGCTCTTGTCGAAATCCTGCCAGCTCGAGCGGGCGAGATTGAAAAGCCGCTGCCGCTCGGCAAGCGTCTTTTTCATGTCCGGATCCGGATCGATGAAGATGTCGCGGTGATCGAAGGCGGCGAGCAGGCGGATTTTGGGTGACAGCAGCATGCCGTTGCCGAAGACGTCGCCGGACATGTCGCCGACGCCGGCGACGGTGAAGGGCGTCGTCTGGATATCGATATCCATTTCACGGAAGTGCCGTTTGACGGTCTCCCAGGCACCACGGGCGGTGATGCCCATCTTCTTGTGGTCGTAGCCGGCCGAGCCGCCCGAGGCAAAGGCGTCGTCGAGCCAGAAACCGGCTTCCTGCGCCAGGGCATTGGCGGTGTCGGAGAAAGTAGCCGTGCCCTTGTCGGCGGCGACGACGAAATAGGGGTCGTCTCCATCCTGCCGCACAGTGTCCGGCGGCGGGACGATATCGTTGCCCGAGATATTGTCGGTGATCGACAGCAGGGTGCGAATATAGGTCTTGTAGGCTTCGCGGCCGGCATTGAAGATCTCGTCGCGGCTGCCGCCGACCGGAAGTTTCTTCGGATAGAAGCCGCCCTTGGCGCCGACAGGCACGATGACGGCATTCTTCACCTGCTGCGCCTTCACAAGGCCCAGAACCTCGGTACGGTAGTCTTCAGCGCGGTCCGACCAGCGCAGGCCACCGCGGGCGACCTTGCCGAAGCGCAGGTGCACGCCCTCCACCTCGACGCCATAGACGAAGATCTCGCGGAAAGGCCGCGGCTCCGGCAGACCGTCCAGAAGCTTCGGATCGAGCTTGAAGGCAAGCATGGCCTTTGGCGTGCCATCTGGGTTTCTCTGGAAATGGTTGGTACGCAGCGTCGCGTCGACGGCATTGACGTAGCGGCGGAGAATCCGGTCGTCGTCGAGGCTTGGAACGTCGGCGAGTTCGGTCTCGATCGTCGCATGCAAGTCGCTGAGTTTCTTCGTGCGGTTCTTCTCGCTGAGCCTGGGGTCGAGCGTGTCGTGGAACAGGCGGAAGATCGAGCCCGCGATGCGCGGATATTTGTCCAGCGTCGCGGCAATGTAATCCTGCGAATAGGCAATGCCAGCCTGGCGGAGATAACGGGCATAGGCGCGCAGGACGTTGGTTTCGCGGGCGGAAAGGCCGGCGGAGATGATCAGCCGGTTGAAGCTATCATTGTCGATCGTACCGCCGAATGCAGCGAGGAAGGCTTCCTCCAGCGCCGCACCGTGGCGCGCGAGGTCGATCGTCACGCCGCCGCGAGCTTCGAGCTCCATATCATGGAGAACGATATGGCCGTTCCCGCCGTTCTTGGCGGTGACGTATATGTCGAAGGTCCGCTCGCTGAGTACGTTGAAGCCGAGGTTTTCGAGCAGCGGCACGCGGCGCGACAGCGCCAGATTGCCTTCGCCGTGGAAGATCTTCAGGGACAGGATATCGCCCGTTTCATCCTTGCGGATGTAGAAGGCGATGCGGATCTGTCCGGCACCGGCAATGGCCATGATGTTGGGCAGGTCGGCAACGGCATCCTCCGGCGAAAAGGCCTCCTGGAAGGCCTGGCTGACGGAGATATGCGGCGCCTTAGGCCCGGCCAGCATTTCGAAGCGGTCGTCCCAGCGGGCGGTGATGGCGCGGATCGCTGCTTCAAGCCTGGCCTGCGGAATGTGCGGGGTCTTGCCGCCGCTGCGGCCGATGATGAAATGCACGCGCGCCACGCCACCTTCCGGGAAGGCTGGGTAGTAGGCGGAGACGCGGCCGTCATAGACGGTCTTCAGATGATTGCCGATTCGCTCCCGGACGGAGGAATCATATTCCTCGCGCGGAACGTAGACGATGACCGAGACGAAGCGATCGAAATGGTCGATGCGCGGCAGCGCACGGACGCGCGGCCGATCGGCAAGGTCGTTGATCTGTTCGGCAAAGCTTGCGAGCAGCGTCGTATCGATCTGGAAAAGATCGTCGCGCGGATAGGATTCCAGCGTGTTGTCCAGCATGCGGCCGGAATGGCTGGCCGGGTCGAAGCCGAAGTAGTCCTTGACCTTCTGCACCTTGGAACGCAGCAGCGGCACTTCGGCGGCGGCGCTGGTGTAGGCGGTGGATGTATAGAGGCCGACGATGCGCAGTTCGCCGGTGACCTTGCCATCGGCATCGAAACGCTTGACGCCGACATAGTCCATATAGGCGCGACGATGGACGACAGACTTCACATTGGCCTTGGTGACGATCAGGAAATCCGGTCCCTCGAGGAAGGCCAGGATTTCCGGGGTCGTGGTGACGGCGTCTTTTCCCTGGCGCAGGACGAGGACATCGGGATTGGAGAGGATGCCGAGGCCGGCGCCGCGGTCGCGCTCCACCTTGGCGCTGGCGCCCTTGCCGGAATAGACATATTCGCGCATGCCAAGGAAGGTGAAATTGCCGTCGCGCAGCCAGGCGAGGAAGGCCAGCGCTTCATCGCGATCCGCTTTACGACGGCCGGTGGTCTCGTAAGTGGAAAGCTCGGATATCACCGTATCCAGCCGCGTCAGCATCGGCTTCCAGTCGGAAACGGTCAGATGCGTCTGGTCGAGCACGGTTTGCACGCGCTTGATCAAGTCCG
Organism: Rhizobium sp. BR 317; assembly: GCF_047445835.1. NCBI lineage: Bacteria > Pseudomonadati > Pseudomonadota > Alphaproteobacteria > Hyphomicrobiales > Rhizobiaceae > Rhizobium > Rhizobium sp. BR 317. Next base: position 100,932 of record NZ_JARWLB010000003.1, read on the forward strand.
CTGCCTGCGCCGCGGTCAGCGGCGACAGGTGCAGTTGAATATGGCTGACGCGATTGGCCGGATCGCTTGGTTGATCGGCGGAATAGAGCGTGGGTTGCTTGCCGTCTTCGATGACGAGGATCGGATGCACCGCCATGTAAAGGTCGCGGTAGCTGCTCGTCACCTCGCCCATCGCCGATTCGTAGAGGAACGGCATGTTATGATCCGTTATAGACAGGATCGAAACGGGTGCGCCTTCGGGCTCGATATTGGCGACCTGTTCGATGGTCACACGGGGAGACGAGCCGCTCCAGGCCGCCAGTTCACCCGCCGCATGCACGGCGGCAAGAGCCAGCATTTCCGGGCTGTAGCGCTCCATATCGTCATTGCTCGCCCGGCCGAACAGGATTTCCGGATCGAGATGCGCCTCGCCGGTCGCGGCGGCGATCTTGCGGGCCGCTTCGATCTGTTTTTCCCGTTTCGGATTGGTCCTCGATGCCATGAAATTCCTCCCCATTTCAGAGTTTTGGTGACCTTATCAGAAGATTTATCGAAAAAACTGGCAAAATGAATGCGGATTTCATCGCTTTTCGACGGATTTGGCCTCAAATTTTGAAAAATCTTGCTGGTTTTTGTGATCTCGATGCAAATCGCGGGAAAATCGGCGCAGAATTGGCGATATTGCGTCCTCAACAGAGGTTTTCATGACTCTGTGAAGCGTGGTTGACAGACTGACGATAAAGAGATCATCACCGGCGCCATCGTGGCCCGAAGATCGGAACTGGAAACAAGCATCATGTCGGACACTGCGGCAGGCGCCGTTATCGTCATCTCCAGCCATGTCGTCAGAGGCTCCGTCGGCAATCGCGCCGCCGTCTTCGCGCTGGAAACCCTGGGTCACCCCGTTTGGGCGCTGCCGACCATCGTTTTGCCCTGGCACCCCGGCCATGGCCGCTCCACCCGGCTAACCTTTGCCGAGGCGGATTTCGACCATGCGATCGACGATCTCATCGCCGCGCCTTGGCTGGCGGAGGTGAAGGCGGTGCTGTCGGGTTATTTCGGCAATGCAGCGCAAGTGCGCTCCGTCGCGCGGTTGGTAACGGCACTGCGGGAAAAGAACCCCGATATCTTCTATGCCTGCGATCCCGTCATCGGCGATTCCGGTGGGCTTTATGTGCCGGAAGCAACCGCGGAAGCGATCCGCGATCACCTCATCCCGCTTGCATCGCTGGCGACGCCGAACCGCCACGAGCTTGCCTGGCTCGCCGGCGCGCCGCTAGAGGACAACAATGCCGTCATGGAGGCTGCCCTGGCGCTGGGGCCGCCGCGCATGCTGGTAACGTCGGCCGTTCCGATGATGACCGGCGGCACCGGAAATCTCTATCTCAGCGGCCGCAACGCGCTGTTTGCCGAACATCGCAGCATCGACAAGGCGCCGAACGGGCTCGGCGACCTGCTCTCGGCCGTGTTCCTGTCGCGGCTGCTGTCAGGGATGGACGAAGAGCGGGCTTTGCAATTGACCACGGCCAGCGTCTACGAAGTGCTGGCGCGGGCGGTTAAGCGCGGCAGCGACGAATTGACGCTCGCCGCCGATGCTTCCAGCCTATCGACCCCCATGGCAATGGTGCAGATGCGGCGCCTGCTGCATCCGGCGCAACGGCGGAAGAAATAGCGATCGGCTCGGGCGATAGGTTTTTGCAGCGCAATAGTTGCCATCGGCCGCAGTGCGCTGTAATTCAATACTATGCTGAGCTTTCCTACCTCCCTTCTGAATGGCTATCGCAACTTCATGAGCGGGCGTTACGTCGACGAACGCGAGCGCTATCGCAGTCTGGCGGAGGATGGGCAGAAGCCCGCGGCGCTAGTGATTGCCTGTTCCGACAGCCGCTCTGCACCGGAGACTATTTTCGATGCGGGTCCCGGAGAGCTTTTCGTCATCCGCAACGTCGCCAATATGGTGCCGCCCTACGAGCCGGATGGTCATTTTCACTCGACGTCCGCAGCTCTGGAATTCGCGGTGCAGTCGCTGAAGGTCTCAGATATCGTGGTCATGGGGCATGGTCGTTGCGGCGGTATCCGCGCAGCGTTGGACCCGAATGCCGAGCCGCTGTCGCCGGGCGATTTCATCGGCCGCTGGATGGGCCTCGTAAAGCCGGCCGCCGAGCAGATCCAGAGCAATGACGTCATGACGCCGGCCGAGCGGCAGACGGCGTTGGAGCGCATCTCCATCCGCAATTCGCTCAATAATCTGCGCAGCTTTCCTGATATCAAGGCGCTGGAAGAGGAAGGGAAATTGAGCCTGCACGGTGCGTGGTTCGATATTTCGACTGGCGAGCTGTGGGTGATGGACCCCGAGACGCGCGATTTTATCCGGCCGGAAATCTGAGACCTCGATAGGGACAAACGAAAAAGACGCCCGGGCCATTTGGCCGAGCGCCTTTTATCAATTTTGTCGCCGTGATTATTGGCCGTCGATCTGCTTGCCGATATAGGCGATTGCCTGCTGGTAGACGGCTGCATCGTTCCAGCCACCGATCGCTGCGAAGTTCGGCTCGCCGGGCTGATAGCCAAGACCCGGCTGCCAGCCATGGCCCTTCAGGAAGTTTGCAGTCGAGGCCAGCGCGTCGGCGCGGGATCCGACCAGATCGACCCTGCCGTCGCCATCGCCGTCGACACCGAAATTGACGACGTTCTTCGGCATGAATTGCGTCTGGCCGATTTCGCCATGGGCTGCACCGCGGGCGGTCGGGCTAAGATAGCCTTCGCCGACGAGCTTGAGGGCGGCATAGAGCTGATCGGTGAAATAATCGGAGCGGCGGCAGTCATAAGCGAGCGTCGACACGGCGGAAAGCGTATGCTGGTCGCCCATGAAGCCACCGAAACCGGTTTCCATGCCCCAGATAGCAATGATCGGGCCGGCGGGCACGCCATAGCGCTTCTCGATTTTCGCAAACAACGGGGCATTGGCCTGCTTCATGGCCTTGCCGCGGGTAATGATCGTCTGGCCGCCGCGCTTCCTCATGAAGTCTTCGAAGGAGAGCTTGAAGCTTTTCTGACCGCGATCGGCGCGGATGGTTGGTTGATTGTAGTGCACGTTGGCAAAGGCCCGGTCGAGAACAGAGGCGCTGACGCCCTGAGCCTGGGCTTCCTGCTTGAATTGCTGCACCCAATTCTCAAAACCAGCCGACGTATTGCCACAAGCTGCCGCATTGGCCGCAAACGGCGTCACCAACAGCAACCCGCCTGCTACGAGAGCTGCCATTCCAGACTTTGTCATGCGCATTCAGAGTCCCCGAATTCTTACCGCGCGAGACGCGGTAACGGTTTTTGATGGCGCATAAGCCTTCTATTTTCCAGGCCTACACGCGGTCTTACTGTGACCGGACCATGCCAGTATCCGGCAATTCTGTCATTATCACGTTTTCGCGATCAATATTTCGCTTCACGTGAAACATTGCACCTAAGCAGCTTTGTAAAAGCCTCGCCTTTCGATGCGAAATGACGAGGCTTTTCTTTAAATCCTGCTTAGCCAGCAAAGGTTTAAGAACCGTAAATTGGTTTATAAACCGTTTAGGCCGCCTGCTTGCGCGGCTTGACGAGGCCGCGGTTGATCAGGAGTTCGGCAATCTGGATGGCGTTCAGTGCCGCGCCCTTGCGCAGATTGTCGGAGACGACCCAGATGTTGAGACCGTTTTCGACCGTCGCATCCTCGCGAATGCGCGAAATGTAGGTCGCGTCTTCGCCAGCAGACTCATAAGGCGTGATGTAGCCGCCGTTTTCGCGCTTATCGATGACGAGGCAGCCCGGGGCTTCGCGCAGGATATCGCGAGCCTGATCGGCAGTGATTTCGTTTTCGAATTCGATGTTGACCGATTCCGAATGGCCGATGAAGACCGGCACGCGCACGGCGGTGCAGGTGACCTTGATCTTCGGATCGAGCATCTTCTTGGTTTCGGCCAGCACCTTCCATTCTTCCTTGGTGTAGCCGTCTTCCATGAAGACATCGATGTGCGGAATGACGTTGAAGGCGATGCGCTTGGTGAACTTCTTCGACTCGATCGGATCGGCGACGAAGACGGCGCGGGTTTGGTTGAATAGCTCGTCCATGCCGTCCTTGCCAGCGCCGGAAACGGACTGGTAGGTGGAGATGACGACGCGCTTGATCTTGGCAAAGTCATGTAGCGGCTTCAGCGCCACGACGAGCTGCGCGGTCGAGCAATTCGGATTGGCGATGATGTTTCGCTTGGTGAACTGCGTGACGGCATCGGGGTTCACTTCCGGCACGATCAACGGCACGTCGGCGTCGTAGCGCCAGGCCGAGGAGTTATCGATGACGACGCAGCCCTGGGCACCGATCTTCGGCGAGAACTTCTTGGAGACATCGCCGCCGGCCGACATCAGGCAGATATCGGTATCGGAGAAATCGTAATTCTCCAGGTTCGAAACCTTCAGCGTCCGGTCGCCGAAGGAAACTTCGGTGCCCTGCGAGCGGGCCGATGCGAGCGCTACGACCTCGTCAGCCGGAAAACCGCGTTCGGACAGGATATTGAGCATTTCGCGGCCGACATTCCCGGTCGCGCCCGCAACTGCAACTTTGAAACCCATTTCTCAAGCTCTCTTTCTCTTCTCTCCTCTTTGGCGAGGGGGGAACCACGGTCATGACGACCGGTTCCTGTCCCCAGCCGAGCCGGGGAGAGAGCGGCAGGCCAGAGACGTCAGACGGTTTTCGTCGTCGTTTTGGCCTTGGTTTTGGAAGAAACCGGAAAACGGAACTCCTGCCCGGCAAATTCTGCCAGGTGATCGAATCTATCGATCTGTTCGAAGCGAACCATGGAGGTCTTCCTTTTCCGTCGCCGGTTCTAAGGGGTTTTCCACAGGAGTCAAGGATTTTGCGTTCCCACCGAGGCGGGAACGCGGAAATCGATCTCAGCCTCAGCGACTGCTGTTGCGCGTGGATTCGAACAGGAACCAGATGCGGCGTTCCGTCTCGTCCAGCCAATTTTCAAGAAGGCTGGCGGTGGCGACATCGCCATATTCATCGCAGACATCGTGCGTGGCGCGGATTTCGGCGGAAAGCCTGAGATTGTCGTCGGCCAGTTCGGCGAGCATATCCTGAGCGTCGACATATTCGGCATTATTGTCGGGGATGCGCTGCAGCTTGGCGATGTGGCCGATCGAACGCAACGTGGTGCCGCCGATCTTTCTGGCCCGTTCGGCCATCGGGTCCGTCATGGCGAAGATCTGCTCGCCCTGCTCATCCAGCAACAGGTGGTAATCGCGAAAATGTGGCCCGCTCATATGCCAATGGAAATTCTTGGTCTTGAGATAAAGGGAAAAGACGTCGGCCAGCAGCGCATTCAGTGCTGCGGAAATATCGCGTGTCGCTTCTTCGCTGAGATTGGTGCGCGTGCCCAGTTTCGATTTGGTATTGGCGGTATTCATGATGACGTGCTCCGTTTCGTTGGTCGCAACAGCGATCTCTCAGAGACTTTCACAGGAATTTACGGCGTTCGCTCGCAAGGGATCGCATTGCAGATAGGATCTGTCGTGAAGGTTTTCGCGGTCAAGATGTCGTTTGCAGCAAAAGTGGCTGCGGATCGACGGAAAAACCCGAACGGCAATGATAGTATGAAGACGGATGCGGTTTGGCAATTGTTGCCGGAGGTGCCGGCCGGCCGGATCGGCCATGGCATGGGGGACGCCGCTTCCCTCGTTGGGAGGAAAGCGGCTCTGCGGGATAAGCGGTTACTTCAAGCCGCCGCCGGCATAGAGGGTTTCGCCCGTCAACCAGCCGGAATCCTTCGAGGCGAGGAAAACAGCGATCGGAGCGATATCGGTCGGCTGGCCGAGGCGGCCAAGCGGTGTTTGCGAAACCATATGCTTCTCGAAATCGCTGCCGATAATGCCTGCCGCGATGACGCCTTCAGTCTCGACGCCGCCGGGCGAGATGGTGTTGACGCGGATGTTGCGTGGGCCGAGTTCCTTGGCAAGGATCTGGGTGATCGAGGTGACGGCGGCCTTGGTCGCCGTATAGACCGCAGCGGTCGGCAGGTTCATGGTAACGGCTGTCGAGGCGATGTTGATGACGTTCCCGCCTTCGGGGCCGAAATGTTTCACCGCTTCCTGCGTCGTCAGCAGTGTGCCGAGAACGTTGATATTGAATTCGCGGTGGAATTCTTCTTCGGTGATCTCTTCCAGCGCCTGGAATTGATAGACGCCGGCATTGTTGACGAGGATGTCGAGGCCGCCGAAGGCTTCCTTGGTTTCGGAAAAAAGCCGCTTCACGTCGGCGGATTTCGAAACATCGCCGTGTGCTGCGATCGCCTTGCCGCCTTTGGCGGTGATCTCGGCCACGACCTTGTCGGCGCCTTCCCGGCTCGACGCATAATTGACCACGACGGCCGCGCCTGCCTCGCCCAATGCCTTGGCGATGCCTGCGCCGATACCCTTCGATGCTCCGGTCACGATCGCGACCTTGCCTGCCAGCTTGCTCATGTTATCTCCTGTCGAGAAGGTTGTTAGATAATTTTATAACTATCGAATTGTTGACGCAGACGAGGGCCTTAGTGTGTCGACCTTCATCCCGTCCCTTTGATATTTAGATAATCATCTAACTGATACAAGAGCAGCCGTTGCGGGCGGAGGGAAAAGAATTGTCAGATGGTGGCGAGTTCCGCCATGTAGGCATTCAGGACATCGCGCCGAAGCAGCAAGTTTGCGAACTTGCCTTCCCGCACGATCTCGATGAGGCCGGCGTTTTCGAGTTCCTTGATGTGGTGCGATATCGTCGCGGCGCTGACAGCATGGCACTGCGTCAGGATGCTGCAAGGCATAGGCTCGGCGCGACCGCCGATTTCCTTCAATATCTGCACGCGGCGCGGCTCGGCGAGCGCCCGGGAAATCAACCCGAGTTGCCTTTCGCTCAGTCGCGTCTGTCCTGCATCGGTCATTGTCTTCGCCACACTCGAACGGGGAATGGATTTCCCGCAAATTCGCCGCTTCAGATATATGAATGCAGGCAATACTTGGCAACTATTCGAGGTGTGATGGTGCGTTGCGTGGCATATTGATGAGGGGAATTTTCTTTTCCCTCATCCGCCCTCGTGGTTCGAGGGCGCTGTGCGCCGCCTCACCATGAGGGCTAACCTTTTTTGGCTTCGCTCCTCGGAGTGAAGGACTTTATCCCCTGTGGCCGGGCGCGGTATGCGCTCCACCTTCATCCTGAGCTTGTCGAAGGACGAGGGTGGCCCCAAGGCCGCGGCAAAGAGGTTACTTCCCCTTCAACAGCGGCAATCTCGGCACCGGCCAGCCGGTCTCGCCGATGCGGAAGAGCAGGCCGTAGCGGGAATAGACGATCGCCACCATGAAGGAAAACCAGCCGCCGAGGGCGAGGCCGGCGATGACGTCGCTCGGATAGTGGGCGCCGATCATCACGCGCGTGGTCGCCAGCCAGAGGGCGCAGGCGATGAAGATGTAACGATAGCGCGGGAAGAGGAAGGCAAGCGCCACGAAGAAGGCGCCGATGGTGGTCGCATGGCCGGACGGGAAGCTTTCGAAGCCGGCATGGCCGTTGAAGGGCGAGAAACCGAAAGGACCCCAATCCTCAAAATGCATTGGGCGGGCACGGCCGATGGCGCGCTTCAGGAGATTGGCGATGATACCCGACAGCGTGATGGTCGTCAGCAGATAGCCGCCGATCTGACAGATGCGCAGGGCCTGGCAACGACAGCGTGGCGATTGCAACAGCCGGCTGCCGGCCCAGCCTTCGAAGAACAGAAAGGCGCTGAGCAGGATGATCCAGCCGGATTCGCCGAAATTGGTGAGCAGTTTGCCGAAGAAATGAATGGGTGGAGCGATGTTCTTGATGTTGGCGCCGACCGGCCAATCGAACAGCAGCGCCGCGAGCAAGACGACATTGGCGGTCAGGAACAGACAGATCTTCCAATGCGACGGTGCGAAGCCGCTCTTGTTCCGCCGCCACCGCCTGTCCAGAGACGTCAAGATCGCCTGCATATCCACCGCCTGTCGCCGCTACTTCCTACCCAAGTCGGCAATTACGCCCAGAGCAGTTCAGCGCCTCACGGAATCGCTGGACTGCTCTATCTTTTTGTTTTCACGCAATTCCGGACGGAAAGCGGCTCACGCACTTTCCTGGAATTGCTGTAGCAGGCTCCTGCAACAGTTTTTTTACAGATTTAAGACGGTCGGTGGTTCAGCGAAGCCCGTGGTTCAGCCGCGGCCGCGGCCACCCGTCTTTGACCACGGAAAAAACCAGGCCGAAACGGGAAAAGAGGATCGCAACGGCGAAAGCGATCCAGGCGCCGAGCGCCAGGCCGGCGGTGACATCGCTTGGATAGTGGACACCGATGATGATGCGCGAAGCGCCAAGCCAAAGGCCGATGCCGATGAACAGCAGCCGGAATCGCGGGAAAAGCAGGGCCAGAGTGACAAAGAGCGCACCCACATTGGCCGAATGCGCCGAGGGAAAGCTTTCAAACAGAAAGTCGCCGTGAAACGGCTCGAAACCGAAAATGCCGTATTGATCATAAAGAGGGGGCCGGGCGCGGCCGATCGCGTATTTCAGAAGATTGACGACGATGCTGGTCGTGAGAACGGACAGGCCGACATAGGCGATCATCCGGATGAAAAGGGCGGCCCGGTAACGGCCGTGCGTCGGTGCACGACGTAGGATGAAAAGGCCGACGGCAGACACGACGGCGATAGCGGCGAGGATCCAGGCCAGCCTGCCGATATCGGTGATGGCGCCTGCGACTGCGATCAGTTGCGGCGAGAGGTTCTTTGCAGCCTGTCCAAGTGGCGTATCGAAGACGAGGAAGGCAAGAATGACGATGTTGACCGCGGTCAGCGTGTAGCCAAGCCAAGGAAGGGGGCCATGACGGTTGCGGCGAAGGTCATAACGCCGCGCCAGCCTCTGCCAAGGCCGTGATTGCTTCTGGATTGTGCTCACCGGCGGCGATGTCGTTTCCGTGCTCATCCAACGGAAATAAGGGTCCGCCGCGCGGAGTTCAACGAAAAGCCCCCGCTCTGCAAGCCGAGAGCGAGGGCCTTTGATGTTTCACATGAAATATCAGACCGCGATTATGCCGACAGCGCCTTGAATTCGGCGAGGATGGCATCGCCCATTTCGGCGGTGCCGACTTGGCGGCTGCCAGCCGACATGATGTCGCCGGTGCGGATGCCGCTGTCGAGCACGTTGGCGATTGCCTTTTCCAGCGCATCGGCATCGGCCACCAGGCCGAAGGAGTAGCGCAGGCACATGGCGAAGGAGGCGATCATGGCGATCGGGTTGGCGATGCCCTTGCCGGCGATGTCGGGGGCCGAGCCATGCACGGGCTCGTAGAGCGCCTTGCGCTTGCCGGTCTTGGCATCGGGTGCGCCGAGCGAAGCGGACGGCAGCATGCCGAGCGAGCCGGTCAGCATGGCAGCGACGTCGGACAGCATGTCGCCGAAGAGATTGTCGGTGACGATGACGTCGAATTGCTTCGGCTGACGAACGAGCTGCATGCCGCCGGCGTCGGCGAGCATATGCTCAAGCTGCACGTCGGCATATTTTTCCTTGTGCGTCGCGGTGACGACCTGGTTCCAGAGCACGCCCGACTTCATGACGTTGCGCTTTTCCATCGAGCAGACGCGGTTGTTGCGGGTGCGTGCCAGTTCGAAGGCGACGCCGGCAATGCGCTCGATCTCGTAGGTGTCGTAGACCTGGGTGTCGATGCCGCGCTTCTGGCCGTTGCCGAGGTCGATGATTTCCTTCGGCTCGCCGAAATAGACGCCGCCGGTGAGCTCACGGATGATAAGGATATCGAGGCCGTCGACCAGTTCCGGCTTCAACGAGGAAGCCGATGCCAGCGCCGGATAGCAGATGGCCGGGCGCAGGTTTGCGAAAAGCTCGAGGTCCTTGCGCAGGCGCAGCAGGCCGGCTTCCGGGCGCACTTCGTAGGGAACGTCGTCCCACTTCGGGCCGCCAACGGCGCCGAAGAGCACGGCGTCGGCCGCAAGCGCCTTCTGCATGTCCTCTTCGGAGATGGCGACACCATGCGCATCATAGGCGCTGCCGCCGACAAGGCCTTCATCCGTAACGAAACCGGCATTCTTCGCCTCGTTCATATAGGCGATGATCTTGCGGACTTCGCCCATGGCTTCGGGACCAATGCCGTCACCCGGCAGGAGGAAGAGATTGCGCACTGTCATGGGAAAAGCCTCCGCAAAAGAAATAAGTTGCGGGTTCTTAGACCCGCCAAGAAGGCTTTTCAAGCGAGGAAGGGGCGGAAACGGTACGGTTTGGGGCTTTTGCGGCCGACCCTCGTGGTTCGAGGCTGCGCCCTTTGGGCTTCACACCTCACCATGAGGGCGGAGCGAACTATAAGCCAGGCGAGAGGACGAGCCCTCATGGTGAGGAGGCCCAAAGGGCCGTCTCGAACCACGAGGGCGGATGGCTTGCGTTGCTTTATCTTTACTCAGCCAATCCAAGCGAAGCGAGATAGGCTGCCGATGCCGGGATCTTGGACTTGTCCTTGATCTCGATGATCAGGCGCGGATTGCTGTTGAGCTTGGCAAGGGCGGCGAAGACGGCGCGCCAGTGGATATTGCCTTCGCCGAGGCTCCAGTGGCGGTCGGCATAGCCGTCGGCATCCTGCAGGTGGACGTGCTGGAGGCGGTTGCCGGCGGCGTGGACGTAGTAGTCGACCGGCGGTGCACCGGTGTAGCCGTGCGCGTAATGGGCATGGCCGGTGTCGATCGAAACGGCGACGGCGGGCGAGTTGAAGCTGTCGGCAAGACCGACGCGGATATGGGGATCCTTATCCTCGATGTTCTCGATGACCATGGTCAGGCCAATGTCTTCGGCGCGCTTCACGGCATCCTTCAACGTCAGATGCGTGTATTCAATGATCTTCTCGCGTTCACCCTTGTTGTTGTCGAGGTTGTTGTAGGACCATGACGTATAGGGGCTATGGATGACCATCTGGGTGGCGCCGATATTGGCGCAGACGTCGAGTGCCTGCAGCAGGCGCTTCGTGACGACGGCGCGGATCTCCGGGTCCTGCGAGGCGATGATGAAGCCCCAGAACGGGCCGTGGATGCCGAGGCGGCCCTGATGGCCGTCAAGCAGCTTCCTCGCGCGCTCGGCAAGCGGCGCCCAGTCGCCATTCAAGATTTCGGCTTCGACGAAGCTCTGCAGTTCCAAGTCGCGCCGCTTTTCGAGCAGCCAGTTGCGATGGGTTTCGACGTCGTCAAGCGTCATGGCGGCGCCAAGAATGGGAAGGGAAGACATGAAATGCTCCGATCGGGAGGAGGAGATGGAGGGAGCGGGAGCGGCCAGAGGGGCTCCGCAAAGGCTATATGATCCCCCTTTTTGTCGGGCATATTACAGCCGGCAAAGTCATCAGCTTGCCACGGCATGAAAACAAAAAGCCGGGCTTTTCAGCCCGGCTTCGACACGCAAATGTGATGATGAAATCGATCAGGCAGCCCAGGGATGGGATGCGGCATTCGTCTTTTCGAAGCTGTCGATCGCTTTGGCTTTTTCCAGCGTCAGGCCGATATCGTCGAGGCCGTTCAGCAGGCAATGACGCTTGAATTCGTCGAGATCGAACTTGATCGAACCGCCGTCCGGGCCGGTGATCTCAAGGTTTTCCAGATCGATCGTCAGGATGGCGTTGGAGCCGCGCGAGGCGTCGTCCATCAGCTTGTCGAGATTTTCCTGGCTGACCTTGATCGGCAGAATGCCGTTCTTGAAGCAGTTGTTGTAGAAGATGTCGGCGAAGCTGGTCGAAATGACGCAACGGATGCCGAAGTCGAGCAGTGCCCACGGGGCATGTTCGCGCGAGGAACCGCAGCCGAAATTGTCGCCGGCGACGAGAATCTTGGCATTCTGATAGGCCGGCTTGTTCAGCACGAAATCCGGGTTCGGCGAACCATCCTCATTGTAGCGGGCTTCGGCGAACAATCCCGTGCCAAGACCGGTGCGCTTGATGGTCTTCAGATAGTCCTTCGGGATGATCATGTCGGTATCGACATTCACGACCGGGAGGGGTGCTGCGACACCAGTCAACTTCACGAACTTGTCCATGGGGGTCCTGCCTTCAATTTTCGTCTATGCACGAATTATCCTGCCAATAGAGCAAATCCCGGCAAAAATGAAGGGGAATCTTGGAAATGCTCTAAACCGGGCGCCTTGGCCGCAGTTCAGGAATTGCGCGTGGATTAAGCGCATTGGAGAGCGGCGAGGCGCCGCCCTGCCCTGATCTTGGCTTAGAGGTCGATGATCGTGCCGCGGCCGTCGTTCCAAACGCGCATTTCGCGCTGAGCATTCGCCTTGGCACGCACCGGAGCAGGTTTCATCCGCAACGAAATCGCGCGGCCCACCATAAGCACGGTGAGGATGCCGCCGACAGCGAGCGTGATTGAAACGGTAAACAGCGCCAGGGCTGCAAACACGGTGATGCCGGCAAGCGCGATGAACAGGGAACGGATATTCTGCATGGTCGAGACCTCTCTACTCATGGCAATGTGGTCCTCTCTTCTTCTCTCTGCAAGAGGAGCATGGCTTTTTGTTGTCTTGCCCGTTGTTGTCTTGCTTGACGGCGGAAAGCGCGGCAAAACTGCATCATGAGCCGTCTCGCCCCTCCCCGTTCCGTCCGTCTGCGCCGCTCGGTGCTGAGTGTCCCTGCGATCAACCGCCGTGCGCTTGAGAAGATAGCCGATCTCGATTGCGACGCAGTCATCTTCGATCTCGAGGATTCCGTGGCGCCGGAGAAAAAGGCGGAAGCGCGGGAGAATTTGCGGGCTTTTTTCACCGGCTCGCTGCTTGCCGGCAAAGGAGAGGCTGGCAAGGAGCGCATCATCCGCATCAATACGCTGTCATCCGGCTTCGGTGCCGAAGACCTGGAGCTGGTGCTGGCGCTTGAGCCCGATGCGGTTCTTCTGCCAAAGGTCGACGAGCCGCAGGATGTGACTGTTGTCAGCGACAGGCTTGCCGAGGCGGATGCGCCGGAGAGCCTGCGCATCTGGGGGATGATCGAGACGCCGCGCGGCGTCTTGAATGCCGCGGCCATCGCCGAGGCCGGCCGCACACCGGGAAGCCGGCTCGATTGTTTGACCGTCGGCCTCAATGATCTGCGCAAGGAAACCGGTGTGTTGCCGCAGCCGGGCCGCACCTATCTCATGCCGTGGCTCATGCAGGTGATCTTGGCCGTCAGCGCCTATGGGCTCGACGCCATCGACAGTGTTTTCAACGATTTCAAGGATATGGAAGCCTTCGACGTCGAATGTGCGGAGGGCCGAGCCATGGGCTTTGCCGGCAAGATGCTGATCCATCCAAACCAGATCGAAGCCGCCAACCGGCATTTCGGGCCGCACGAGGCCGCTCTTGCCGAGGCGCAAGCCATTATCGCCGCTTTCGCCGATCCGGCGGCGGCCGGTCTCAATGTCGTGAACCTCGGCGGGCGCATGGTCGAGCGGCTGCATCTTGTCCAGGCGGAGAGACTGGTCCATAAAGCTCGCCTGATTTCAGAGCGTCCTTTGCGGTTGTCTACGGCCGCACCTCGGGATGAAGGCTGATAGAGCAATTCCAGGAAAAGTGCGTGAACCGCTTTCCGTCCGGAATTGTGTGAAAACAAAGAGATAGAGCAGTTCAGAGATTCCGTGAAGCGCTGAACTGCTAGGTTATGAAAGACGATTTGATGAAACTTTATCGCTTCCTTACCGGCCCCGACGACGCTTCCTTCTGCCATAAGGTGACCGCGGCGCTGAACAAAGGCTGGGAACTCTCGGGCTCGCCGACCTACGCCTTCAATGCGGCGACCGGCCTAATGCTGTGCGGCCAGGCAGTCGTCAAGGACGTCGCGGGCAAGGATTACGATCCGGAAATGAAGCTTTCGGAGCAGTAAGAGTAACAGGATCGCTTATTCAGCGGTCCGTCGCCTCTTCGGCGCTCGCCTCGATGCGTTCCATGTCCTCGTCGCTCAGGCCGAAATGGTGGCCGATTTCGTGGATCAGGACATGGGTGATGATGTCCCCGAGGGTTTCGTCGTTTTCCGCCCAATAATCGATGATCGGCCGGCGATAGAGGCGGATCTTGTTCGGCATTTCCCCGGTTTGGGCTGTGAAACGCTCCGATATGCCGCGCCCTTCGAACAGACCGAGCAGGTCGAACGGCGTTTCCAGCGCCATGTCCTCGAACACGTCGTCGTCGGGGAAATCTTCGATGAGGATGATGAGATTGCCGGTGAGCGAACGGAATTCGTCCGGCAGGTGGCTGTAAGCCTCCGTGGCCAGGGATTCGAATGTGCTGATCGAGGGGGCATGGCGGTCCCGCCAATCCTCGCTCTGGTCAATGCGGGCCATGAATGCTTCCTTCCTTAGCTGGTCATATAGAGCCTTTGTTTCGGTTTTTCGAGAGTGGATTCAGGCAGAGGAATATTTTCTCATAAAATGGTGTTGACTCTTCTTCCGACCTCTGGAATCCATAAGAACATAACAGGAACATAATTGATCTGGAGCTACCGTCATGGCTGAGGCCGCCGTGGCGCGGGAGACGCTTTTTGCCCTGCGTGAAACCATTGCCCGACTGGAAGGCAGGCCGATACCGGCGCTGGCAGCCATGGCGCATGAGACACGGGCGGCAGAGCCGGAGGCCGGTTCGGCCGATGCTGTCCAGCCGCTTGCAATAGGGGTTGCCGCTCTCGACGAGGCGATGCAGGGCGGCGTGCCGCTGGATGCGCTGACGGAGATCCGTTCGCTCGCCTTGCGTGATGCCGGAGCGGCGAGCGGTTTCACCCTTGCTCTTGCTGCCCGGCTCAGAGTGTTTGCAGGGCGGCCTCGGGGGCAAGCCGTCGGCAAAACCACGGCCGTATCGCCGGTTTTGTGGATCGGCGATACTGTCGCGGGGATGGAGGCGGGCCTGCCCTATGCGCTCGGGCTTCAGGATTTCGGATTGGAGCCGGCCGGCTTTCTACAGGCGTCGCCGCGCAAGCTGGAAGAGGCGCTATGGCTGGCGGAGACGGCGCTTGCCAGTGCGGCCTTTGCGGTCGTCATTCTGGAGGTGCGCGGCAATCCGGCCCGCTTCGGGCTGACCGAGAGCCGGCGGCTGGCGCTGCGGGCCAAGGCGGCGGGGCGGCCCTTGTTTCTGTTGCGTCAAGCGGGCGAGGAGGAGGCGAGCAGCGCTCTCTTCCGTCTCGCCGTCGAACCCGCGCCGGCCCTGGCGCGGCCCTTGCCGGACGGATCGCTGCTTGGCGGCAGCATCGGTCATCCGGCCTTTCGTCTCACCCTGGAAAAAAGCCGTAACCCGGCGCCCTTTTCCATAACCCTGGAGTGGAATGCCCATGACCGCCAGTTTGCCCCTGTCCTCGACGCTCAGCACCCTGCCTTTCCCGGTGAACACGCAGCGCATTCTGGCGCTGACCTTTCCGCACCTGCCGACCGACCGGATCGCGCGCAAGCGATGGGGTCTGTCCTGGCGTTCGACCGGTCGGCTTGAGGCGCCGCCGCTCGCCTGTGCCGGCAAGCTGAACAATGCCATGCGGCTCACCGCGCTCAATGAAAGGGCCGAGACGATCGGCCTGAAGCTCGCACAGGGCGTTGCCGAGGCGAAGGCAATCTGTCCCACCCTTGACGTCGTCGAAGAGGACCCGGGCGCGGACCGCAAACTGCTGGAGGCGATCGCCGATTGGTGCGATCGCTATACGCCGCTGGTGGCGATCGACGGCAAGGATGGGCTTTTCCTCGATATCACCGGCTGCGCCCATCTCTTCGGCGGCGAAGAGGCGCTGCTCGAGGATATTCTGATCCGAATTTCCCGGCTTGGTCTCTATGTGCGCGGCGCCATTTCCTCCGCACCGGGCCTTTCCTGGGCGGTTGCCCGCTTCGACGACAGCCGCGTTGTTCCTCCGGAGGCCATGGAAGAGGCGCTGGCGCCGCTGCCGGTCGCCTCGCTCAGGCTTGGCGAGGAAACCGTCGCCGCATTGCAGAAGCTGGGATTGAGGCAGGTGGGCGATCTCCTGGCAGCGCCGCGGGCGCCGCTGACCCGCCGTTTCGGTGCGCAACTCCTTTTGCGGCTCGATCAGGCCATCGGCCTCAACGAGGAGCCTATCTCGCCTCGTCGGCCGGTTGCGCAATTGTCAGCCGAGCGGCGGCTTGCCGAGCCGGTGCAGGCGGAAGACGATATTCTGCAGCTTGCCCGTCAGCTTGCCGAAACCTTGAAGCCGGGGCTGGAGGCCCGCGGTGTCGGCGGCCGCTCCTTCGAACTTTTGTTGTTCCGGGTCGATGGCGCTGTGTTCCGCATTGCCGCCGGCGCATCGCAGCCGCTGCGGGAGCCGAGCCGGATCGCCAACCTGTTCACGGAGCGCTTCACCGCCATTCATGACGATCTCGATGTGGGATACGGCTTTGAAATCGTCCGTCTCAATGTGCTGCAGCATGCGCCTTTCGACGCGATGCAGGGCGATTTTGTCGGAGAAGGCCGCCAGGACGCGTCGCTCGCCGCTTTTGTCGACCGGGTGGCTGCGCGGCTGGGGCCGGATTGCCTGCAGGGTTTCGAATTGCAGGAAAGCCATATTCCCGAGCGGGCCGTGCGACCGATGCCGGCCATGGGGCTTCTCGCTTCCCGGCGGCGGATAGGTAAGGAAGATGCCGGGTCTGGCTTCTTCCGCGGTGAGCGGCCGCTGCGGCTGTTTCGCATGCCGGAGCTGGTCGAAACCGTTGCCGCCGAAGTGCCCGACGGTCCTCCCCGGCAGTTTCGCTGGCGACGGATCATGCATCGGGTCAGCCGAGCCGAAGGGCCGGAGCGGCTTTCGGCGGAATGGTGGGTCGAGGAAAAGGAGGAGCCTGCCCGCGATTATTTCCAGATCGAGGATGAAGAGGGCCATCGTTTCTGGCTGTTTCGCAAGGGTCTCTACGGCCGAGGCGGAACGGCGCCGGACTGGTACATGCACGGGGTCTTCGCATGAATGCGCGCCCGAGCTTTCACGACCCCGTACCCTTCTTCGAGATCGGGGTGAGAACGAATTTCTCCTTTCTCGAAGGCGCCTCGCATCCGGAAGAAATAGTGGCGCAAGCCGCTATCCTGAAACTTTCGGGGTTTGGAATTGCCGACCGCAATTCGGTTGCAGGCGTCGTCAAGGCGCATGCGCATACCAAAGTTCTCCGAGAAAAATATGAAGAGGCCGCTAGGAACAACAGGGAGCTTCGAGCCAAGGGGGAGCCGGAAAAGCCCCTCCTGAAGCCGGTTCCCTTCCAACCCGGCGCTCGCCTGGTGTTTTCGGACGGTACGCCCGACATCCTTGCCTATCCGCAGAACCGCAAGGGCTGGGCGCATCTCTGCCGGCTGTTGAGCGCCGGCAATCTGAGCGGCGAGAAAGGCGTCTGTATCCTCAATGAAAGCGACCTCATGGAATGGGGCGACGAGATGATGCTGGCCCTTGTTCCTGATGCTGATAGCGTCGAGACGTCGGAGGGGCAGGCCAAGCTGGAACAGTGCCTAGCGCGACTATGGGCCCGCTTCGGCCGCAAGCTCCATCTGGTCCTGTCGCCGGCCTATGATGGTAGGGATCGGCTGGTCTTTGCTACG
Organism: Rhizobium sp. BR 317; assembly: GCF_047445835.1. Lineage (NCBI taxonomy): Bacteria > Pseudomonadati > Pseudomonadota > Alphaproteobacteria > Hyphomicrobiales > Rhizobiaceae > Rhizobium > Rhizobium sp. BR 317. The sequence continues at coordinate 118,498 of NZ_JARWLB010000003.1, forward strand.
CTCTCCATCATCGCATTGCGCAACGGCGTGCGGCTAATCGCCAGCAACCAGCCGCTTTATCACGCGACCGAACGCAAGCCGCTTGCCGATATCGTCGTTTCGATCCGCGAGCATGTGCCGATCGCCGAGGCCGGCTTCAAACTGGCGGCCAATGCCGAACGCTACATGAAGAATGCGGTCGAGATGGCACGCTTGTTCCGGGATTATCCGAAGGCGATCACCAATACGCAGAAGTTTTTTAGCCGGCTGTCTTTTTCGCTGGACGAGTTGAAGCACAATTATCCCGACGAAAGCATTGATGGCGAGACCGTTGCGGAGACGCTGAAGCGACTGACGTGGGAGGGGGCCAGAAGGCGCTTTCCTGAAAAGATTCCCGAAAAGGTCTCGATGCAGATCGAGCATGAACTCAAGCTCATTCGTGAGCGGCAATATGAGCCTTATTTCCTGACGGTGCACCGCATCATGGAGTTTGCCCGTAGCGCGAATATCCTGTGCCAGGGACGGGGATCGGCGGCCAATTCGACGGTCTGTTATTGCCTCAGGATTACCGAGGTCAATCCGGAAATAACAAGCTTGCTCTTCGAGCGTTTCATATCGACGGAACGCGAGGAGCCGCCTGATATCGATGTCGATTTCGAGCATGAGAAGCGTGAAGAGGTCATCCAATTCATCTACAAGCATTACAAAAAGGAGCATGCCGGGCTGACGGCGGCGGTCACCAGCTATCGGGCGCGCTCGGCCGGTCGCGAAGTCGCCAAGGCTTTCGGCTTGTCCGAGGATGTGCAGTCTGCCCTTGCAAGCGGTGTCTGGGGCTGGTCGACGGAGGAGTTGTCCGAACGCGAGGCGAAGATTGCCGGTCTTGATCTCAAGGACAAGACGACACGCAACGTCCTTTCCTACGCCACGACTCTGATGGGGTTTCCGCGGCATCTGACCCAGCATGTCGGCGGTTTCGTCATCACCCGGGATCGATTGGACGAGGTGGTGCCGATCATGCACACGGCGATGGACGATCGCTATATGATCGAGTGGAACAAGGACGATCTCGACAATCTCAACATACTGAAGATCGACGTGCTTGCGCTCGGTATGCTGACCTGTCTCGCCAAGGCTTTCGATCTGTTGCTGCTGCATTACGATGTGAAGAAGCAGCTCGCCGATCTTGGTAGCGGCGAATATCCCGATCGCATACCGGTCTACGACATGATCTGCCGCGCCGATACGATCGGCGTCTTCCAGATCGAAAGCCGGGCACAGATGAGCATGCTGCCGCGTCTCCGTCCTCGCAAATTCTATGATCTGGTCATCGAGGTGGCGATCGTCCGGCCCGGTCCCATCCAGGGCAACATGGTTCACCCTTATCTCAAGCGGCGGGATGACATTCTTCATAATAGGCCGATCGAATACCATCGTCCGGAATTGAAAGCGGTCTTGGAAAGAACATTGGGAGTTCCCCTGTTTCAGGAGCAGGCGATGCAGATTGCCATTACAGCGGCCGGATTCTCGCCCGCCAAGGCCGATCGGCTACGCCGTTCCATGGCGACATTCAAACGAACGGGGAAGGTTGACGAATTCAAGCAGGACCTGGTTTCGGGCATGGTCGCGAACGGTTACCCTCGGGACTTTGCGGAGCGCTGTTTCAGCCAGATTGAAGGCTTCGGCGAATATGGCTTTCCCGAAAGCCATGCGGCGTCCTTTGCGCTTCTCGTCTACGCCTCTTCCTGGCTCAAGGCCTATTATCCCGATGTCTTCTGTGCGGCGATCCTGAATGCCCAGCCTATGGGCTTCTATGCGCCGGCGCAGCTCGTGCGCGATGCGCGTGAGCATGGTGTCGAGATGCGGCCGGTGGATGTCAATCATTCCAGTTGGGATTGCCTGCTGGAGAAGGCGCGTTTCGATCAGGATGCCGTCGAGCCGCGTCATGCGTCGATGCGCGAGATCATCAAGGCGCAATGTGCCGTCCGCCTCGGCTTCCGGCAGGTCAAAGGTTTGTCCGAGGATGAGATGGAACAGCTCGTCGAGCGCCGCGGCGATGGCTATCGGTCCGTGCGCGATCTTTGGCTGCGCTCCGGGCTTGCCAAGTCCGCTATCGAGCGCCTGGCCGATGCCGATGCCTTTCGCTCGATCGGCCTCAGCCGTCGCGAGGCGCTATGGGCTGTCAGGGCGCTCGATGTCGGCAGCGCCGCGGAAAAGCTTCCCCTCTTCGATCTTGCCGATCGGACCGACCTGCAAGTCGAGCCCGCAGTTTCCCTGCCGGAAATGCTCCCCGGCGAGCAGGTGATCGAGGATTATCGCTATCTTTCGCTGTCGCTGAAGGCGCATCCGGTGTCCTTCCTGCGTGCGGATTTCGCCCGACTGGGCATCGTGCAGAACCGGGATTTGCCCAATGTTCCTAATGGTAGGATGGTGACGATTGCCGGGCTGGTGCTGGTGCGGCAGCGACCGGGATCGGCGAAGGGCGTGATCTTCATGACGCTGGAGGACGAGACCGGCGTCTCCAATGCGATCGTCTGGCCGAAGATGTTCGAGAAATACCGGGCCATCGTGATGGGCGCCCGGCTGGTCAAGATACGCGGCCGCTTGCAGAGCGAGAGCGGTGTCATCCATGTGGTGGTCGATTATATCGAGGATATGACACCAGCGCTGGGGATCCTGCAACGCGAAGCCAGGCGGTTCGGCGTCAACGATCGGGCGGATGAGGCCCTGCGTCCGACCATGGATCATCGGCAAAAGAAGCGGCTTGCCGAAAGCCGGTCGGTGCGCGAGCAGACTGCTGAGATAGCGGCAGATGGCCGCAGCACTATCGCCCAGACGGCAAGCGTCATGCCGCGAGGCCGTAACTTCCATTGATGCGCCGGATGTTAGGGCTCACGCTGAAGTGACCTTGTCCGGCTTGCCCGCTGGAAAATGAATCGATTTTTCTTGACAAAGATCGTCTTCTTTCGCAGATAACAAGACAGCAGATGTCATGTTTGACGGGCTGAGCGAAGAATGCTGGTTTGCAGTTGTAATTACATCACCGACAAGGAAATCCGGGAGACGATTATCGAGCTCCTCGATCAGGATTGTTGGCAGCTCATCGTTCCTGCCAAGGTCTATCACGCCATGTCGAAGCGTGGCCGTTGCTGCGGCTGTTTCCCGAATGTCGTCGACATCATTATACAGACGACCGAGGACTATCATGCCCGCCGCCACTCGACGGAGGCGGAAATATTTGATTTCATGTCCCGCTTGAAAAAATTTCATGAAGACAACAGGAGAGCGGACATTGAAAGGCGACAAAAAAGTCATCGAGCGGCTTAACGAGGCCCTATTTCTCGAACTCGGTGCAGTTAATCAATATTGGGTTCATTACCGGCTTCTGGAAGATTGGGGCTATACCAAGCTTGCCAAGAAGGAGCGCGCGGAATCCATCGAAGAGATGCACCACGCCGATCGCCTCGTCGCTCGGATCATCTTCCTCGAAGGACATCCGAACCTGCAGACGCTGGCGCCGCTGCGCATCGGCCAGAACGTCAAGGAAGTGCTGGAGGCCGATCTCGCCGGCGAATATGATGCCCGCACCGCCTACAAGAAGTCGCGCGATATCTGTCACGATGCCGGCGACTATGTCTCGATGAAGCTGTTCGAAGAGCTGCTGGCGGACGAGGAAGGCCATATCGACTTCCTGGAAACCCAGATCGAACTGCTCGAAAAGATCGGCGAGGCCAAATACGGCCAGCTCAACGCCGATTCCGCTGATTCTGCTGAATAATTGGCTTGGAGCAATTCCAGGAAAAGTGCGAAGCGGTTTTCCGTCCGGAATTGCGTAAAAACAAAGTGATAGAGCGGTTGTTAGATGCTGTGAAAAGCTGAACCGCTCTATTGCTTCCGGCCGCCTGAAAGGTGGCCGGAACGCCCTCAATCTTCCGCCTTCAGACCGGCCAGATGTTGGAATTCGGCGACGACCTGTTCGTAGACCGACCGTTTGAACGCGACGATCAGGCCGGGCAGCTCTGCCATCGGCTTCCAATCCCAGGCATCGAATTCCGGCTCATGACCGCCAGGCGGCGGGTTGATGGCGATTTCGCTCTCGTCGCCGTCGAAGCGGAAGGCGAACCAGCGCTGGGTCTGGCCGCGGAATTTTCCCCTGAGGCCGATGCCGATCAACTGCGGCGGCAGATCGTAATTGATCCAGTCCTTGGCTTCGGCGAGCAGGGTCACGGTCTTCATGCCGGTCTCTTCGTAGAGCTCGCGATAGGCCGCCGCCAGCGGGTCTTCGCCCTCGTCTATGCCACCCTGCGGCATCTGCCAGAGATGCGGAGAGCCGTCATATTCGGAATTGCCGTCCGGGATGCGCTTGCCGGCCCAGACCAGCCCATCGCGGTTGAGCACCATGATGCCGACGCAAGCGCGATAGGGCAGGTCTTCAGCTCTGACGGGGAAGTGGCTCTTGCTCATGATTATCCTCTAAGCCTCAGGGATGTTTTGGGTCGTCGGCGAGGGCGGAGACGGCGACGATCTCAATGCCGCGCATGGCTGCCTCCTCGCTCCATTTGCTAATGGCGTCGACGCTCTCGTCGAAAGCGGATGCAACGCCGATTGCCGATCCATTGCGGCGCGCGATGCGCTCCAGCTCGTCGAGCTTCTTCAGAATGGCATCCTGCTTCAATTCTCCGTCGAGCTGCAGATCCGCAAAGGCATGCGGCATCTCCAGCGCCTTGGCGATAGTACCGGATTTGGACTGCGCCGAGGAGCCGTCGTCGAGGAACAGCAGGCCGCGCTTGCCGATATCGCGCATGACGGGTTCCATGGCGCCGGCATTCGACAGGAATCGCCCGCCGAGATAGTTCATCACGCCGGTATAATTGGTGATTTCGGCCATGGCCTTGTGCAGGTCTTCGATATTCTTGGCCGCCGGCTGCGAGGTCAGAAGCGTATCCGGTCCCGGATTGTTGCTGGGATAATCGAACGGCTCGAAAGGTACCTGGATCAGAATCTCATGGCCGCCCCGCCGCGCCTCCTGCATCCAGCGCTGCAGACTGTTGCCGCTGGCGGCAAAGGCGAGCGTGATATCCTCCGGCAGTTTCTCGATGGCGCGCTGCGTGCCGGTCTGGCTGAGGCCGAGGCCGCTGACGACGATGGCGATGCGCGTGCCGCGGGCGCCGGACCATGGCCGCGCATATTGGTCCATCGGTCTCAAGCCACCGGGCGCGGTAATCGGCAGCTTGCCGAAAGGCGAATCCTCCAGCAGGCTGTCGTTCGGCGTTGCCGCCATGCGCGGATCCTGGCCGACCTGATTGGCATTGATCAGTACGGGGCCATCGCCATCGCGGGTGTTCGGGCTGAACATGGTCACAACGGAACCATCGCTGGTGATGACCCGATGCGTATCGGCGCCGGATTGCGGATCGACCTGCTTCAGGCCCGGGGTTTGATCGGCTGTAGCCTGCTTATCGTCGGCTTGAGGCGGCGATACCTTCGCTGTGGTCTCGACGGGGGGAGTTTTCTGCAGGTTGTCGCGCAGCAGTGCCGAATAGAGCGAAAAACTGGCGATCGCGATCAGGCAGAAGCCGGCGAGGATGCGCCCGAAGGGCGGACGCCGCGGCTTGCGGCCAGAGCCGCGGTTCTGGCCCAGCGGTGCATGCAAATCCGTTCCCAAAGTCCGTATCCACCCCAAAAGGGAAACTGTCTGCCCCTGTGCCTTCCGCTGTCATGCAACCATCAAAGCGGAAGGACGCTCCAGATTCAAAACACTCAAGCAGATCCAAAATGGATTTCGAATAAGATCCTGCTTATTCAAATAGTTAGAGCGAGATGAGATGAGTCACCTCGCTCTTGATATGAACGCGCCGGGTCTGTTTCCAGCCCGGCGCTATTTCCTTACTTGGAGGAAACCGCCTTTTCCGGGTTCGGCGGGAAGGACGGGTCGGTCTTTGCGCCACGCAACAGGTCGAGCGCGTAGTTGAGCTGGACGTCGTCCTTCGGATCCGGCGGCACGTAGGCGGCCGAGCCGGAGCCCTGATCGGTTTCGCTCTGGCCCTTGATGTGGCCCGGCAGGCTGGATTCGCCTTCCGTCACCAGCTTGCCCTTCAGGTCATCCGGCAGCGGCTCGTCGACCTTGACGTCAGGCGTAATACCGGTGCCCTGGATCGAACGGCCCGACGGCGTGTAATAGAGCGCCGTCGTCAGACGCAGCGCGCCGTTGCCATCGCCAAGCGGGATGATGGTCTGCACGGAGCCCTTGCCGAAGGATTGGGTGCCGAGAACGGTGGCGCGGCGCAGATCCTGCAGGGCGCCGGCAACGATTTCCGATGCCGATGCCGAACCGCCGTTGATGAGCACGATGATCGGCTTGCCGTCGGTCAGATCGCCCGGGCCGGCGTTGAAGCGGCGGGTTTCGTCCGGGTTGCGGCCGCGGGTCGAGACGACTTCGCCACGCTCCAGCACATCGTCAGCGACGTTGATCGCCTGGTCGAGCAGACCGCCCGGATTGAGGCGCAGGTCGAGGACATAGCCCTTCAACTTGTCAGCCGGGATATCCTTCTTGATCTTGGCGATCGCGGCTTCCAGGTCCGGCGTGGTCTTTTCGGTGAAGGAGATGATGCGGAGATAACCGACATCGCCGCCCTCTTCGCGCGACTTGACGGCAGCAACGGCGATCACGTCACGGATGATGGTGAGTTCGATCGGCTTGTCGGCGCCCTTGCGCATCAGCGTCAGCTTGATCGGCGTCTTGACGGCGCCGCGCATCTTCTCGACGGCGTCTTCCAGCTTGAGGCCGCGGACCGACTGGCCGTCGATGGCGGTGATGTAGTCGCCGGCGAGAACACCGGCTTTGGCGGCGGGCGTGTCGTCGATCGGCGTGATGACCTTGACCAGGTCGTTGTCCATGGTCACTTCGATGCCGAGACCGCCGAATTCACCCTTGGTCTGGGTGCGCATATCGTCGGCGTCCTTGGCATTCATGTAGCTCGAATGCGGGTCCAGCGAGGACAGCATGCCGTTGATGGCGGCTTCAATAAGCTTGTCTTCCTGGGGCGGCGTTACGTACTGCGCGCGCACACGTTCAAAGACGTCGCCGAAAATCGACAGTTCCTTGTACGTGGAAGCGCCTGCGGCTTCCGCCGGCGCTACCGCCGTGTAGATGACGCTCATCGCGGTCGCACCCATCAATGCGCCAACGAGAACAAGAGAAGCCCTACGTATCATTGCGTGCCTTTCCAGTGTCTTTGGAGGTCCACCAAGGCCGAGAATCGACCGGCTTCCCATCTTTTCGAAATTCAATGTAAAGCGTTGGCCGATCCGTTTCCAGCGCCAATGCAGTCGCGCTCGCGACTCTTTTTTGGCCCATCACAGCAAGCGGTTCGCCAGCGAAGACAAATTTGCCCAGACGCGTCTTGATCGCGTCCATTCCCGACAGCACCATATGGTAGCCGTCGCCGGTATCGAGAATAACCATCTGGCCATAGCTGCGAAACGCGCCGGCGTAAACGACCGTCCCATCGGCGGGAGCGGTGACGAGCACATCGGGGCCGGTTGCGACGGTCAGGCCCATCGCCGTATGCCCCGTACCATCATCGTCGCCGAACTGGCGGAGAATATCACCCGCCACAGGCAGCTCCAATTTCCGTTTAAGGTCGGAAAACGGATATGCGGGCGCAATGCGGTTTTTATCGGGCACACCGTTTTCGGCCAGGGCCTTTGCCTGTTCGCGCTGCTGATCGGTCATCTGCTCGCGGCGGGCCTCTTCCGCGCGGGCCGCGGCGGCGGCATCGCGCACCGAGCCGATCTGGCTTTCCAGCGACGCGACGAGGCCCTCGAGACTGGTCGCCTGGCCCGCCAATTCCTCGGAACGCTTGCGCTCGGCATCCAGTTTGGCGGCGTTCTCATGGCTGAGCTTGTCGTTTTCGGCGATCAGCATGTCCATGCGCCGTTCTTCCTCCAGACTGTTGGTCATGGTGGCCGTGAGATCAGCCTTTTCTGCCGCGGTGGCGGCATGCAGCTTGGTGAGATCGGTGAGGTCGGCGATGAGCTTGTCCGTCTCCTTGCGCATGCCGGGAACGACGGCGCCGAGCAGGATGGCGCTACGCACGGAAGCAAGCGCATCGTCGGGCGTCACCAGCAGCGCCGGCGGCGGGTTGCGGCCCATGCGTTCCAGCGCGCCCAGAACTTCGGCCAGCAGCGCACGGCGCTCATGCAGCGATTGGCGGATCTTGTCTTCCTTGACCGCGAGATCGGTCAGCGTCTTTTCGCTCTGCTGAATCTTGCGGTCCATATCCCTTCGGCGGGCGGCGCTGTCAATCAACGCTTGGCGCAGGCTGTCGGTGCTCTTGTCGAGCGAAGCGATGCTGTCTTCCAGGGCTTTCGTCTTGTCGGAGGAAAGGCTGATCGTCTTTGATAATTCCTGCAGCTCGGCGCGGGTCTGGTCGCGCTTCCGAGCAAGGTCGGCGGCCGGATCTGGCGCCTGTTCCGGCTGCTGCGCCGATGGTGCGGTCGATGTGGCGACGGGCTGATCGTCTTTGGTTGGCGCGAGAGCGGGCGAAGCACCGTCATCTTCCTGCGCCAGGGCCATGTCCCGGAATTGAAACGGACTTTCCAGATAGACGCCGACGCCAAGGCACACTGCCAGGGAGGGCAGCAGCAAGCGGAAAAGCGTGGGCGGGGTTTTTCTCATCCAGTCGTTTGGGCTTAGCCCCTTCAAATCGCGTGAAATTAAACCGGTTTGGCGCGATTATCTAGGAAGCATCATCAATTTTGCGGCGGGAATCAAAACACGCCTGTGTGAGCGTTCCGTTAACGCAAAATATCGGAAAGCCAAACTGTTTTCGAGCTTTTCGATTCCAAGCAGAAGACATCAAACCCGGTGGTACGGGTGGCCGGACAGAATGGTGACGGCGCGGTAGAGCTGTTCGGCGATGAGAATGCGCACAAGCTGGTGCGGCCAGGTCATTTTGCCGAGGCAGATGGTCGCGTCGGCCTTGTCGTAAAGGGAGGGGTCGAGACCGTCGGCACCGCCGATGGCAATCGTAAGATCGCGCTTGCCCTGATCGCGGAATGTGCCGAGCAAAGTGGCAAAGGCTTCGCTGTCTAGCGCCTTGCCGCGCTCGTCGAGGAGGATGAGGACGCCGCCGTCCGGATGCGCTTTCTGCAACAGGACCGCTTCTTCGCGCTTGCGCGTCTCGCCGTTGGATGCGCGGCTTTCGGCGACTTCGGTCATGCGCGCCAATTCGAGGCCGATTGCCGGACCAGCCTTGGCGAAACGGTCGAGATAGCGGGCCGCAAGATCCTTTTCAGGGCCGGTTTTCAACCGTCCCACGGCAAAAAGACCTATCCGCATTCCCGCTCCCAAGCATATCCGCCATCATGGCGGCACAAATATAGATCGTTGCCGGACAAACATGTCCGGCGATTCGATACTACTAACCGGGACCGGGAATAATGCCCGGAACAGGTTAGTGCAGCGTGCCTTCGTCGAGATCGGGTGCTGCCCACATCTTTTCGATGTTGTAGAACTCGCGAATCTCGGGACGGAACACGTGAATGATGATGTCACCCGTGTCGATCAGCACCCAGTCGCCGCCTTCCAGGCCTTCGACGCGGGCATTGCCCAGGCCTTCGTCCTTGAGGTCGGTGATCAGATGGTCGGCGATCGCCAGGACATGCCGGTTCGAGCGTCCGGAGACGACGACCATGTGGTCTCCAAGCGCGGACTTGCCAGCAATGTTGATGGTGACGATATTTTCGGCCTTGGAGTCCTCGAGGCTTACGAGGACGGCTTGCAGGGCGCGGGCAGCGGCATCGACGCCACGTTCCGGGCTCTTCGGGATAACGACAGGCGTTCTTCCCTTGGCGTGTACTGTTGTCAGTGCTCTTCCTTCCTTGAGTAACAGAACAGGCACATGATCTGAGTCGATCACGCCTTAAAGATAGGCACCAAAGCATTAAGGTTTCAAGACGCTGGTTGTCATCTATTGGACGTAAAGACAAGCTTTTGTGGTATTTTTCACCGCTTTCGCACCATATATGGGCAATTGTCCACGCAACTCCTCAACGGAGGCGCCAACTCACGTTAGGTGATGTAAAATTCGGCAGAGGCCGCCGCCCTCCCGCTTCCCATGTACAGGCGAGCCAAGGACGCGTATACACAGGAGCAGATCGAAACGCTCCGACGCCATGACCAAAGCCCCGCAACAGTCCCTGAAGCCCATTCTCCGGATCAATTTTCCGGGACAGGACCGGCTTGGTCGCGGCAAGATGGAACTGCTTGAACATATTCGCGAAACCGGCTCGATCTCGGCGGCCGGCCGGGCCATGGACATGTCCTATCGCCGCGCCTGGCTGCTGATCAGCGAATTGAACCATATGTTCCAGGAGCCGGTGGTCGAATCCCAGCGCGGCGGCCAGAATGGCGGCGGCGCTGCATTAACGCCGTTCGGCGAGGAATTACTGCGGCGGTTCCGCGGCATGGAGAACTCTGTACGGGCAGCGATTGCCGGCGATCTCGAATGGCTGGAGGCCAATCGCAACCCCGCAGAGGCCGCCGCAGAGCCGCAAACAGAGTCCTGATCGCGCTTACGATTCGAGCGCTACGGTCTTGATGACCGCATGGACGGGCAATCCGATCTGCAGACCCAACCGTTCAGACGAAAACTGCGTGATGCGGGCAAGTACGGTGTCGCCGCCGCAATCCACCTTTACTTCCACGGTGCCGTCGGCGGCTGTGCCAATGGCAAGCACCCGGCCTTCGAGGATATTGAGGGCGCTGAGACCTTCTGGCCGCGCCGTTGCCAGTATGACGTCGCGGGCGGGGATATGGACGCGAACGGTCTTGCCGATTGCAGCCGCTTCGCCGGGTACGAAGAGCTTTGCCGCTCTCAGCGCCACGATGGTCAGGCGGTGCTCGCGGTCGATATGTTCCACGCGGCCTTCGAGCAGAACGCCGGCTTCGCGACGGTCGATAGCCTGCGGGCCGGAAAGCTGGCTGAAGATGTCGACCGCCGCTCCCGTTGCCTCCACCTTGCCGTCGCGCATCATAACGACACGGTTGGCCAGCCGCGCTACCTCGGCGATGGAATGGCTGACATAGATGATCGGCACCTTCGTCTCGTCGCGGAGCCGTTCGAGATAGGGCAGGATCTCGGCTTTGCGGGCCTCGTCGAGTGCGGCCAGCGGTTCGTCCATCAGCAGCAACCGCGGTGACGACAGCAGGGCGCGACCGATGGCGACACGCTGCTTTTCGCCGCCGGAAAGTTTCGCAGGCCGTCGATCGAGAAGCGTTTCGATGCCGAGGAGATCGACGACTCCATCGAAGCTTTCGCTGCGTGCGCTCTTCGGCGCGAACCACCGGCCGTAATTCAGGTTCTGCCGCACGGAAAGATGCGGAAACAGCCGCGCTTCCTGAAAGACATAGCCGAAATGGCGGCGGTGGCGCGGGACGAAGACATCGGCGTCGGTATCTGCGAGCACTGTGCCATCAAGGTCGACGCGGCCATGATCGGGTTGGATCAGGCCGGCGATGATGCGGATGATCGAGGTCTTGCCGGAGCCGGAGCGGCCGAACAGGGCCGTGACGCCGCCGTCGGAAGTGAAAGCGGCCTCGAGCGAGAAAGCGCCCAATCGATGGCGGATGTCGACGGTCAGCGTCATTCCCAATCCACCCTCTTGCCGGCGAGATAAGCGAGGAATTCGGAGGCGAGCAATGCCACCATGGAAATGACGATGGCGACGATCGTCAGCCGCAGCGCACCGGCATCGCCGCCGGGAACCTGCGTAAAGGTGTAGATCGCCGACGACAGCGTCTGTGTTTCGCCTGGAATGTTGGAGACGAAGGTGATGGTGGCGCCGAATTCGCCCATGGCCTTGGCGAAGGACAGGATCATGCCGGCGATGATGCCGGGCAGGATCAGCGGCAAGGTCACGGTGAGGAATATCCAGAGCGGGCTGGCACCAAGCGTACCAGCGGCCTCCTCAAGTTTGCGATCGACCGCTTCGATCGACAGGCGGATGCTTCTGACCATCAGCGGAAAGCCCATCACGCCGCAGGCAAGTGCTGCGCCGGTCCAGCGGAAGGAGAAGACGATACCGAGATATTGGTCGAGCAAAGCACCGATCGGGCCTTTGCGGCCAAAGAGGATGAGGAGGATAAAGCCGGTGACGACGGGCGGCAGGATCAGCGGCAGGTGGATGATGCCGTTGAAGATCGATTTACCCCAGAATTTACCGCGCGCAAGCACCATCGCGGCGGCAATGCCGAAGGGCAGGCTCACCAGCATGGCGACGGTCGAGACGCGCAGGCTCAGCTCGATCGCCGTCCATTCATCGCTGCTCAAACCCAATGCGTCCAAGTCCGGCCTCGCAAAGACATGTCAGGCCCGCCATTAGCCGGCGAGCCTGTAGAGATGAGCTTTTTGCCTACGGTCGAGCGATAGCGCTCAGCGCTTCAGAACCGTAAAGCCTTCATGCTCGAAGAACGGAACAGCCTTAGCCGATTTCAGATAATCGACATAGGCCTGCGTGTCTGGATTGGTGCTGCTGGCCGTGATCGCGATCGGATAGATGATCGGCGGATGGCTGTCTTCCGGAAAGGTGCCGACGACGGCGACGCCCGGATCGGCGGAAACGTCGGTCTGGTAGACGATGCCGTAGGGCGCTTCGCCGCGTGAAACCAGCGCGAGCGCGGCGCGCACGCTTTCAGCACCGGCGACCTTCTTCTCGACGGAAGACCAGACGCCAAGCTTTTCCAGCGCCGCTTTGCCGTATTTGCCTGCCGGCACCGATTCCGGCTGGCCGATCGCCAGGCGTCCATCGCCGAGAAGGCCTGCAAGGTCCATACCCTGCTTCACCTCGACGGGCTTAGCCTTGTCCTTGGCGGAGACGAGAACGATCTTGTTGCCGAGCAGGTTGACGCGGCTGTCGTCCTTGATCAGCTTTTTCTTGGCGACATAGTCCATCCAGTCGGTGTCGGCGGAGATGAAGACGTCGGCCGGCGCACCGTTTTCGAGCTGCTTGGCCAGAGGTCCGCTTGCTGCATAGGAGACGGTGACCTGCTTGCCGGTTTCCTTGGTGAAGGCAGCGTCGATGTTATCCAGCGCGTTTTTCATGCTCGCAGCGGCAAAGACGGTGATCTTGTCGGCGGCAAAGGCCGGCGCAGGAATTGCGGATATGCCAAGCCAGGCGGCGGAAAGGGCGGCGATTGCAAGTTTGATCCATTGGCGGCGGCTCGAGGCCATCATGCTTCTCCCGAAAGGTGTCGTCGTATTGCGAGAGATATAACGACCGAAGAAGCTTGGCTAGGGATATATTTTGGAAAACATAGCGTTGTTGAGGGACGTAACTCTACGAATTTTATAGGGATTTGCCTTTGGGGCGCATATTGGGCTGCTTTGTTACTGCAGAAATGCATGGCTTGATTCGCTCAGCGCACTGGCAAACGCTCACGGCGTAAGACGTAACGTTAAGAATCGTGCAATTTCACAGGAGTTTTCAGGCGTGCTATTCTTGAGACAGCCCAGGGTTCCTGGTCAGATCATGAAAAAGAAGCGTTTTTGGGCAGATCGTTTTCATAGCTATGATGATAATGCATTGCTGCATTGCGCTATCAGCGTTTTATCATTTGGTCAAATCTGCTAAAACATAATCATCGAAACGGCGATCTCCTCCTCCCAATGCCTTTCGATATGGATCAGCAACTCTCCTCCTCCCAGTTGCTGATCAGGTTTGAAAGCCCGACGGATCTCCTCCCCCGTCGGGCTTTTTCATTTTGGAGGTTTTTCCGAAAAATTTAGAGTCGATATTGCGTCCAGAGCGGTCCAGCGTTTCAAGGAATTGCCTTCCCGCTCTATCCCTTTGTTTTGACGCATTCCGGACGGAAAACCGCTGCGCACTTTTCCTGGAACTGCTCTAAGCGGTCATTGTGCTGCGCGCAGGGCGGTAGAGCTCAATGTCGAGCGCCGGCCGTGGATGAAGGTCCAGGCGGGCGCCGGTTTTTTCCACAAGACCCGGGCGTCGTCCTCGTCGACGCGCGCGTAGTGAAACGTCTTGGCCATTTTTGCGGAGAGATAGGACAGCGTCGATCCCGGCCGGTCGATGACGGCGATCGGAAAGGTGCGGGCAATCTCCTGCCATTTCTGCCAGCGGTGAAACGTATTGAGGCTATCGGCGCCCATGACCCAGATGAAGTGAACGTGGGTATTGCGCGCCTTGACGTAGGCGAGCGTATTGGCCGTGTAGCTCATACCGAGCGTCTGCTCGAAAGCCGTCACCTTGATGCGCGGATCATGGGTGATCGCCTCGCTGAGCGCGATGCGTTCGGCAAGCGGCGCGAGATGATTACGGCTCTTCAGCGGATTGCCCGGCGTTACCATCCACCAGAGTTGGTCGAGGCCGAGCCGGCGGAGTGCGATTTCAGCCACCAGGGCATGGCCCTGATGCGGCGGATTGAAGGAGCCGCCGAAAAGACCGACTACCATGCCGCGTTCGGCATGTGGCATGCGCTGATAGCGGTAATCGATCTCTTCTCTATGCACGTCAGGCCCGTATCTGTCCGGTGCCGCGCACGCGATATTTGAAGGAGGTAAGCTGTTCCACGCCGACCGGCCCGCGCGCATGCATCTTGCCGGTGGCGATGCCGATCTCCGCGCCCATGCCGAACTCGCCGCCATCGGCAAATTGCGTCGAGGCGTTGTGCAGCAGGATCGCCGAATCGATCTCGGTGAAGAAGCGTTCGACGACTGCGGCATCCTCGGCAATCACGGCTTCGGTGTGGTTCGACGAATATTTGCCGATATGGGCGATGGCGCCGGAAATGCCGTCGACCAGCGCGACCGAGATGATCGCGGCCAGATATTCGGTCGACCAGTCCTCTTCCGTTGCCGCCTTGAGGCCGGGCATCAGCTTGAGCACATCGGCGGAACCGCGGATTTCGCAGCCTGCCGCGGCAAGGCCATCGAGCAGCGGCTTCAAATGGGTGGAAGCGACCTTCGAATCGACCAGCAGCGTTTCGGCCGCGCCGCAGATGCCCGTGCGGCGCATCTTGGCGTTGACGACGATGGATTTAGCCATTTCCAGATCGGCCGAGGCATCGATGTAGATGTGGCAGAGGCCTTCCAGATGCGCGAAGACCGGCACGCCTGCCTCGGTCTGGACGCGAGCGACGAGGCTCTTGCCGCCGCGCGGCACGATAACGTCGATATTGCCTTCGAGGCCGCGCAGCATGGCGCCGACGGCGGCGCGGTCGCTGACGGGCACGAGCTGAATGGCGTGCTCCGGCAGGCCCGCCGCCTTCAGCCCTTCGACCAGGCATTCATGAATCGCCTGGGACGACCGGCGCGAATCGCTGCCGCAGCGCAGGATCACGGCATTGCCGGCCTTCAGGCACAGCGCGCCGGCATCGGCGGTGACGTTCGGCCGGCTTTCGAAGATAACGCCGATGACGCCGAGCGGGGTGCGCGCACGCTCGATCTTCAGGCCGTTCGGACGATCCCAGGCGGCGATGACTTCACCCACGGGATCGGCCAGTGCGGCGATGGCGCGAATGCCTTCGGCCATCTCGATGACGCGCTTGTCGTTCAGCGTCAGGCGATCGACGAAGGAGGCGAGCATATCCGTGCCTTCGACGTCTTTCAGGTCCTTGGCGTTCTCGGTAAGGATATGATCCTTGCGGGCCAGAATGGCATCCGCCATGGCTTCCAAGGCCTTGTTCTTGCTCTCGGTCGAAGCGAAGGCCAGAGGTCGCGACGCAGCCCGGGCCTTGCGGCCGATATCGTTCATCAAAGTATCGATGTCGGGGCTTTGTGCGACGGTATCAAGCATGGGCTTCATCCTTCTTCAATTTCTCGGCCTTCGTCTTGACGGACGCAGTCATGACGAGGTCGTCGCGGTGCACCATGGCGGCGCGGCCGGGGTAACCGAGGATCGCCTCGATCTCCGTCGACTTGCGGCCGGTGATCTGGCGGGCCTCCTCGGCATCGTAACCGACAAGGCCACGGGCGATTTCCCGGCCGGACGGGCCGATGACGGCAATGGTGTCGCCGCGGCTGAAATGGCCGACGATGCTGCGCACGCCGGCGGGCAGCAGGCTCTTGCCGGCTCCGAGCGCGGTGACGGCGCCCTCGTCGACATGCAGCTCACCGGCCGGCTGCAACTGTCCGGCAATCCAGGTCTTGCGGGCGGTGACCGGCGTGCCCGAAGGCGCGAACCAGGAGGAGCGCGCGCCGTTTGCGATGGCGTTCAACGGCCGATCCGTCTTGCCCGAGGCGATGATCATGGCGCAGCCGGCGCCGGTCGCGATCTTGCCGGCATCGATCTTGGTGCGCATGCCGCCACGCGACAGTTCCGAAGCGGCGCCGCCGGCCATGGCTTCGATGTCCGGCGTGATCTCGGCGATCGTTTCGAGGAATTTTGCCTGCGTATCGAGATGCGGCGGAGCAGTGTAGAGCCCATCAATGTCGGACAGCAGGATCAACAGGTCGGCGCCGGTCATGGTGGCGACGCGGGCGGCGAGGCGATCATTGTCGCCATAGCGGATTTCGCTGGTGGCGACCGTGTCGTTTTCGTTGATGATCGGCACGGCCCTGATCTTCAGGAGCTGATTGATGGTGGCGCGGGCGTTGAGATAGCGGCGGCGCTCTTCGGTGTCGCCGAGCGTCAGCAGGATCTGGCCGGCGACGATATCGTCATGCGACAGGCTTTCGGACCAGGCGCGCGCCAGAGAAATCTGACCGACGGCGGCCGCTGCCTGGCTTTCCTCCAGCTTCAGCGCGCCGGAGGGCAGGTCGAGCACGGATCGGCCGAGCGCAATGGCGCCGGAGGAGACGACGAGGACATCGACGCCTTTGGCCTTCAACCCGGCAATATCGGCGCACATGCCATCAAGCCAGGCCTTCTTCAGGCCTGCCTTGCGGTCGACGAGAAGGGCGGAGCCGATCTTGATGACGATACGGCGGTAGCGCTCGAGTGGCTTGCGGGCAGTCATCCCTGATAATCCCCGTCGTCACTGAGGCGCCCATGATCGCCTTCATCTTCGTCCGCACCGGCGGAGGGCTGCATGTCGCGGTGGCGCAGCTTCGGCGCTTTCGCCGGCTTCTCTTCCTGGATGCCTGCATTCGCCTCGACGATCACGTCACGCAAAGCGCGCAGCACCTCGGTCATGCCGCTGCCGGTGATGGCGGAAATGCGGAACGGCGTCTTGCCGCAGGCGCGCGCCAGTTCGCGGGTCTTCTTCTTCAGAGTTTCGTCGTCCAGCACGTCGATCTGCGACAGTGCGACGATCTCCGGCTTGTCGGTGATGTCGTTGCCATAGGCTTCCAGCTCGTGCTTGACGGTCTTGTAGGCCTTGCCGACCTTTTCTTCCTGGGCGGAGACGAGATGCAGCAGCACGCGGGTGCGCTCGACATGACCGAGAAAACGGTCGCCGATGCCCACACCCTCATGCGCGCCTTCGATCAGGCCGGGAATATCGGCCAGAATGAATTCCTGGCTGTCGATGGTGGCGACGCCGAGATTGGGATGAAGAGTCGTGAACGGATAGTTGGCTATCTTCGGCCGGGCGCGGCTGACGGCGGCAAGGAAGGTCGACTTGCCGGCATTCGGCAGGCCGACGAGACCGGCATCGGCAATCAGCTTCAACCGCAGCCAAATGGTCTTTTCCTCGCCCGGCAGGCCGGGATTGGCCCAATCGGGCGCCTGATTGACCGAGGATTTGAAATAGGCGTTGCCGAAGCCGCCATTGCCGCCGGCGGCGAGACGAAAGCGCTGGCCCTCCTGCGTCAGGTCGCAGATCAGGGTTTCTTCGTCTTCCTCGAAAATCTGCGTGCCAACCGGGACCTTCAGCGTCACGTCGGCGCCCTTGGCGCCGGCGCGGTTCTTGCCCATGCCGTGCATGCCGATCGTGGCCTTGAAATGCTGCTGATAGCGGAAATCGATCAGCGTATTCAGCCCGTTGACAGCCTCGACCCAGACATCGCCGCCGCGGCCGCCATCACCGCCGTCGGGACCGCCGAACTCGATGAATTTCTCACGCCGGAAGGAGACGCTACCCGCGCCGCCATCACCAGACCGAATATAGACCTTTGCTTCGTCGAGAAATTTCATTTTACTTCCGTCACTCGGTATTGGCGCATAACCCCTGAGATCGAATGGGATTCAAGAAAGCCTCTGCGCTCTTTTCAATTGTTACCGCGTCCTCTGCATGTCCGCCAGGACAGGCGGCGCGGTCATTTGCCCGTCATGTCGCCTTCGATATAGGCCGTTCAGCCGGAGGTCAAAGATTATCGTGAAGTTGGTGAGCTATAACATCCAGTACGGCTTCGGCCTCGACGGTAGATATGATCTCGAACGCATCGTCGCCAACCTTGCGGGCGCCGATATTATTGCCTTGCAGGAGGTAACCCGCGGCTTCGCCCGCAACGGCGGCATCGACATGGTCGCGGCGATCGAAGCGTTGCTGCCCGGCTATTACTCCATCTATGGGGTGGGGATGGACCTGCTGCCGCTCGGCGCCGGTCCACGCGATCTCCGCTTTCAGTTCGGCAATATGGTGCTGTCGCGCTGGCCGATCGTTGCGACACGGACGTTGCTTCTGCCGCGCAGCCGCACGCTTTCCAAACTCAATCTGCAGCGCGCTGCCGTCGAGGCGGTGATCCATGCGCCCGGCGCCGCCATCCGGGCCTATTCCGTGCAGCTCGACCACGTCTCTCCGGACGAGCGCATCCGCCAGATCCACTGTCTTCGGGATCATGCGATCAACTTTGCGCGCGATGGCGGTTCGCTGACAGGCGCAATCGAGATCGACCTCCCCGATCCGCCGCTGCCGGAGGATTTTGTCCTGATGGGCGATTTCAACATGGTGCCGGAATCGCCGGAATATTGTGCGCTTGCCGGCCTGAAAGACGCCTTCTACGGCCGTCTGCCGCGCTTCGACGTGCCGACCGACGCGCTCGATGCCGCCGGCTGGCTGAAGCCGGAAGCTTATAGCTGGATGGATCCGAACGATCGTAGCAAGCGCATGCATCTCGACTATTGCTTCATCAGTTGCGGGCTCAGTGATCGTCTGCGATCGGCCCATGTGGATATCGATGCGGAAGGGTCCGATCATTTTCCGGTGTGGATTGAGATCGACGGATAAAGGTGTCATCGCCGGACAGAGCCGGCGATGACTGTTTCGGGGCCTCATGCCGCCTGCGAGAGCCGCAGCGCGCCCGGCTTCAGCACGGTTTCGATATGCGGAACCATGGTGTTGCGGGCGAAGCTGTAGACCTCCGCGCAGCCGATGATGTCGAAGCCGAGCTTCTGCTGCAGCTTCAACGACGCCGGATTGTCGGCGAAGACGCCGGAGAACACGGCGACCTCGGGCATGCGACGGGCGAAGCGCTCGAGCGCGGCCGCGACAGCCTCGCTCATGATGCCGCGCCGCCAGTAGTAGCGGTTCAGCCAGTAGCCGAGATGCCAGCGGCCATGCCGGAGATCGATGCCGACGCAGCCGATATGGACATCGTCGCGCTCGGTGATGGCCAGCATCCAGTCGCTCTCGAGGCCGGCGGTGCGCGGGATCAGCCAATCCAGCGCATCCTGTCGGTCGTATGGCACCGGCACACGGGCCAGCATGCGGGTGACGGCGAAATCCGACAGGGATTCCGTCATCGAGTCGGCGTCGCCGAGCCGGTGCGGGCGCAGCGTCAGCCGCTCGGTCCGGATGACCGGCGTCGGTCCGGGCGTCAGGGGCCTGACGTCACGGCGGGGGAGGATGGCGGCGTTCATCTCAGACCTCCCCAGCTACGCAATGACATCCAGGTCTTGCGGTCGAGCCGGTACCATTCGACCGATACCGTGCTGCCAAGCGCCAGCGATGCGGCAAGGCCGGATCCCTGGAACTGGAAGCCGCACTTCTGCAAGACTCGCCTGGAGGCGACGTTCATCACCCGGCAACGGGCATCGATCTGGGCGACGTTTTCGCGCGTCCGGAAGACCATGTCGATCAGGGCATGGGCGGCTTCCGTCATGTAGCCCTTGTTCCAATAGGGCTCGCCCAGCCAATAGCCGATCTCGACGGTCTCTGGGTCGGCCGTCGGCTCGACGCCGCAGCAACCGAGAAAGGCGCCGTTTTCGGCTTTGGTGATCGCATAGACGCACTTGCCAATCTCGCCAAGCTTCGTGCGTCGCACGAAATCGGCGGCATCATTGGTCGTATACGGGTGCGGCATACGCGATACCATTGTGGCGACGTTGGCGTTGTTGGCGAGATGGGCAAGGGCGTCAATGTCTTCTTCGTGGGGCGCGCGCATGACGAGCCTTTCCGACAATAAGACAGGGCAATCGGTCCTTAACCGCTCCGGCCTCAGCCGTTCTTCGGGAGACCTCGATTGGTCTTCCCTTAACAATTCGCCTTGCATGGTTCAGTCCTCCTGGTTGGGGTAAAGAAAAAGGGGAGATGGCGCCCCATCTCCCCTTTTTTCTTGACTGAACCTGATGCGTCAGCCGGGTCGATGAGACGCCGGCTGTTTTAGAGCGCTACCGGCTTATTCCGCTGCTTCCGCTTTCGGCATTACAGATACGTACACGCGGCCATTGGCCTTCGTACGGTAGTTCACGTTGCCCGCCGTAAGCGCAAAAATCGTGTGATCCTTGCCGAGGCCAACGTTGGAACCCGGATGCCACTGCGTACCGCGCTGACGCACGATGATGTTGCCTGCGAGGACGGCTTCGCCGCCGAACTTCTTCACGCCAAGGCGCTTGGATTCGGAATCGCGACCGTTGCGCGAGGAACCGCCAGCTTTTTTGTGTGCCATTGGAGTTCTCCTTTAAACCTTGATCCCGTTACTTACTTGGCAGCCACGATGTCCGTGATACGGACGACCGTGTGATGCTGGCGATGGCCGCGCGAACGCTTCGAGTTCTGACGACGGCGCTTCTTGAAGGCGATGACCTTCTTGCCGCGGTTGTGCTCGACCACTTCGGCCTTGACGGAAGCGCCCTTGACGAAGGGAGCACCAATCGCAGCGTCGGCGCCTTCGCCGATAACGAGGACTTCGGTGAATTCTACGGTGTCGCCGGCGGTGACTTCCAGCTTCTCGATGGTCAGCACGTCGTTTGCTGCCACACGGTACTGCTTACCGCCGGTCTTGATGACTGCGAACATTTTTTATCCTTTCATGTTCGTTCCGGCTCTCTCACCACAAAGGCGAGCGGCCGTCTTTTTATCAGTCTAAATTTAGCAGGGATTTCAAAGGCTTGCGGCCTCGAAAAGGATCTGCCGGTGAAGCCCCGCACAAAGCAGGGCGGCCAAGGCACGGACTTATCCACACCTATTGCGTCGCACGGGATATATAAGGGCCTGTGATCTGTCAAGGCAAAAGGATGAAAAGCTTGAATATTCACCCTTGCCATCCCATCCTTCTCTCGCTATGAGACAGCCCGCGCTGAGAAACGCGCCGACCAGCATAACCGGAGAGGTGGCAGAGTGGTCGAATGCACCGCACTCGAAATGCGGCATGCCTGCAAGGGCATCGTGGGTTCAAATCCCACCCTCTCCGCCATTTTTCGCTCAGCCGAGGCTGAGTTTAAGAGACATCACAGCCTAAGTGGCCGCTGGCGGACAAAGCACCATTGTCGGGATGGTCTTAAACTGTTTTAGCTTCGCATCGAATTGCTCACGATCAATGCCGGCTCTGGCCCATGCTTCTGGGGGCAGATCTGTGTTGAATGTTATGTCCGCGACCTTCGCGATGTTTCCTGCGTCATTTAACGCGAACGTTGTAACGATGCTTCCCGCCTTGAAGGTGGCAGTGATGGCGATTCGATGTGATCCAAGATCAGCTATCTTAACATCCTTCTGAACAATCTGCGTTTCTAGGCCGCTGACCCACACAAAATTGCCATCGCGCACAGCAAAAAAATCTCCGTTGCAGGATCTGCCTAGGGCGTGGAGTTCGCTCCGTTCAAATTTCTGCACGTCCGGACTTTGGTTCTCACCCGAGCATGAGCCCAGCGTCACTGCGCAGAGAGCCAAGGGTCCAGCAATCCTAATCATTCCGGCCTCAACCAAAGGAAAAGTTGTCTGGAGAGAGACTAGCTCGCCATATGCTAGAGGCCGATAAATTCAATCTTTAGGATTTTAATCAACGTTGTCATCAACTTGTCCCGATCTCGTGCCAGACGATGGTATCAATCAAAGCGGCATCAATGCTTTCGACAATCCTGAGACAATCTCCGTGAGGCAATTGCGCTCAAAACTCTGCAGAGAAACGATACTTCGGAAGGTGTCCCAAATTGCCACCCATTCTTCTATCGTTATTGAGAACGCCTGCGCTTCAAATGCGTCGACCAACATACCCGAAGAGATGGCAGAGTGGTCGAATTCGCCTCTCCGTCGCCATATTGCTTGCGCAGCATGCTGACTTTCCGCCAAGCGTCAGCGGCTTCCGCCTACGGCCAAGCTCTAGCCCGCCGATTAAATACGCCCTTCCCTACCTAAAATGTAAAAGAAACATCGTCGGCCCTACCAAGGTCATCGCGAAGATGAATAGTGATATGCCGAGCTTCAGCATCCTCATGCGGCGTGTCTTCACGCCGTCCCAGTCGTAGTCCATAACTATATCCCCCTTCTCTATTTGCGCCGAGTTCAACGGCGCATTAGGAGTATCTTGTATGAGGGATGTGCGAAGCTTGCCGCGCTTGTGATGGAGGCTGACTTGTTCGGTCAGAGCGCCGTGCGTTCATTTGAACGCACAAAGGTCGCTCCGGTCTTTGACTCCAGGGGCATTTTTCCGTTTGCTGGCGATTTCACCCGAAAGCGGGTGCGCTAGGCGCGATGGAAGACTTCGTCCGTCAGGAGCAAAAGGAAGTTCTCGTCGTCCAGCTTGTTGGCGATCTGTCCGTCTTCCGTCATGTAGTCGAAGACGGGGCCTCCCGGTCGGTCCGAGAAGGCGAATTTGGGCCATTTCAATTGTTCGATAATGACGATGCGGCGCCCGGCGTCATTTTCGCATGCTATTCTTTTGGTCTCCTCGAAGTAGGTCATGGCGACACCTCAGTGGTAGTTCCAAGGTGAAGCTTAGGACGCGCAAACCGCGAGTCAACCTTACTATGGTGGCTAACACGTAGGTATTACGTCGCCTAGCGTCCTTCCCAGGCCCACAATGCTGAGCTTATTCGATCTATCGTCTTGTGCAGCATCGCGAAAATCGCATCCGGCAGAGCTGCGTCGCGTGCCAGCCTCATCCGTTCTAGCTACCTTAAGAGTGTTAAATTGACGACAAACAACTTCAGGTTTATTGTTTAATTTCTAACATAAAGGAGAGGGGCATGAGAACGATCGTGTGTTTTCTCGTCGTATTTTGGGGTGCTACGGCCGCTGATGCGGCGCAAAACATTATCCGTGTGTCGTCGATAATACCCGCAGCCGAGATCGCGGAAAGCGCTTTGTTGCTGCCCGGCACCGCGGAGAGGGCTCCCTGCGTCTACAACAAGAAATACGTTTCCGACGGGGTTCGGCTATGCTGCCGGCGGGCTTCCGGCCTGTCGTCGAGCGAATATGCGCCCACGGGAGCGCGGATGGCCGTTCATCCGCAGCCATAGGAAACCAGGCGTATTTTTCTGTTCGAGAGAAGAGGCCGAGGGGACAATGGCGGCCTCTGAATGTACGAGCATGTGTTAAGACGGCAGGCCTGGCGGGCGGCGCCCACCAAGCCAATCGGCTTTATTCCGCCGAATCCTCCGGCTCCTCGGCTTCCGGCTTGGGCTTGCCGCCGAAGAGGTTCTTCAAGGCATTGGTCTTCACTTTCGATGCCTTGCTGACCTTCAGCGCGCGGGTGGCCGCCTTGGCCTGTTCCAGCATCATCTCGATCTGGATCTGCTGGATTTCGGTCAGCCGCTCCCATTGGCGATTGAGGAGATGGTCGACTTTTTCATGCAGGTGGCGGATTTCCAATTCGGCCTTCAGGTTGACCTTGTAGTCGTTGAGGGCGCGCAAGCGGTCCTTAGCTTCCTGCCGGCGCTGGCTCATCATGATGATCGGCGCCTGCAGGGCGGCGATCGTTGAAAGGATCAGGTTCAACAGGATGAAGGGATAGACGTCGAAGGCGCTCTTTTCGCCCATGGCGAGGTTGATGCCCATCCACACCGTCAGAAACAAGCAGAACGAGATGATGAAGGTCCAGCTTCCGCCGAAGGACGCGACCATATCGGCCATGCGGTCGCCGATGGAGCGATGATCCTCGTAGTCCTCTTCGATGTTCTCGGCGAGCGTGTCGTGCGTCTTCAGGCTTTCGACGACTTCGTCTTCGAGGTTGGAAAGTTCGCCGCGCTCGTCTACCAGCAGTTCGGCGATATATTGGGCGCGATAATCGTCCATCGCCTTGCGGCTGATATAGTCGTCGGAGCGGATGTCCGGATGTCTGTGGCGCACGAATTCCGCAAGCGAGGGGCGCAGGTCATCAAAATGCACCGCATCCTTCTTCTTGAGCGTTGCGCCGGTGATAGCGTCGACGAGCTTGACGGACTTGGCCTTCGCCCGGGCGAGGCTTTTCGTGTAGTCGTCCATCACCACGGTCGCTGCTTCACCTTCGCCCGCGTCAAAGTCGACGATGCCTTCCGCCGGATCAAAGGTCTTTGTCTCTGTCATATGCCGCCCTCTTTCGCAGTTGCTCGTTCGTCTAGCCGATGATCGGAACAGGATTGTGACTGTAAATTGACTGCGCGATCGACTCCTAGAAAACTGTTCCAGTTTCGCCTCAGTCTCGGTCGGCCACCCGTTCGCTGTAAATGCTTCCTAGCGCTCTTATCCTAAACAATGGCAAATAAATTGCGGTCGGCGGAGCGAATAGCGCTACATCCGTTCATCGCCAGCAAAGTACAGCAACATTTAACAACCGACCCGTGAGTCCTTGAAAACATTTGTAAAATCGTAAGGCGATCGTCTCGCGGATTTTCGTAAAACAAGCAGGAATGTGCCTTTCCAGCCTCTTGACCCCGGTTGAGGAGCTTCTATTTGCCGCGCTGCAACAGGCGTCTTGCGGCGCCGAAAAGGATTACCTCCGGCGAATTTTTCAACAAGCTTCGCCTGTTGTTGTCGATTCATGCGCGTGCGGAAAGGATACCGATGCACAATCCTCCGGCTGACGACTTGGAGTCCATCGCCCGGAAGGGCGGCCGCCTGAAGCGAATGGCTGTTCGAATACCCACCTATTTGACGGACGTGCGGGAAAATCCGGCTTGGCTGCCGATGTTTCTGCTGGCCCGAACGATGCCGTTTCGGCGTATGCATTGGTTGGCGACCAGGCGGCCTGTGGCGCGTCCGGGGGCCGGCCAATCGATGTTTTCAGGGATCGAGTGCGACGCAGTTGTCAATGCGCTGCGGACGGATGGGCTTTTCCCCGGTTTGATCCTGCCCGAGAGCATTCACCGCGACATTGCCGAATTTGCCCGAACCACCGGCTGCTTCGGCAATTTTGATAGGAAGCTTGAATTCGTGGCGCCCGAACATGCGGATGCGGAGGCGCGTTTCGGCCGGCCTCTTCTCAGCGGACATTTTTTCGAGCGTTCGCTCGATTGCGATGCGGTCCTCGCGGTTCAGCGCGATCCTCTGCTTGGCGACGTGGCCCGGCACTATCTCGGCGGGCAGGCCCAAGTGATAACCACGCGCATCTGGTGGAGTTTTCCGACGCAGGCCTCGGAGGCGGATCGCAGCCTCGCTTCGCTCGACAAATATCATTTCGACCTCGATGACTGGCGAATGCTGAAGTTCTTCTTCAATCTGGTCGATGTGGATGAAGGCACCGGGCCGCACGTCTTCGTCAAGGGCAGCCATAGAAGGCGGCGGGTGAAGCATCAATTGACCCTCCTGGTCGGCCATCCGGCAGAAGAGGTTCTTCGATTTTACGGAGAGGAAAGCGCCGTCACGCTGACCGGCAAAGCCGGTTTCGGCTTCGTCGAAGATCCCTTCGGTTTCCACATGGGTACCGTGCCGACGCAAAAGCCACGGCTGATGATGGAAGTCGGTTTCGGCGTTTCGAAGCCGTCGCGCCGCCGATTCCATGGAGAGCCGGTTCTGCGATAGGTGGTGATCCGTTGGGCTCTGCCCGGACATCCGGGCTCCCGACGGCTGGCTTCGGTCAAGCGGGCGCCGGTCCTTGTGCCAGGGTGCCATGGCCGTTCGGCGTCTTGATCATTTCACAGGTCCCGGCGGGCACCAGCTTCCAGGAATTCTCTTGATAGTCGATTGTCGACGTGCCGGCACAGGTGGTGCCTGCGCCGGCCGCGCAATCGTTCTGGCCCTTGAGGGCCACGCCGTAGCACTTTTCCTTCGCCTTGCCGTCGGCCGCTGCGGCTGGAGCCGCAATAAGGGATGCGACCGCGGACACCAGCATGCTGGCAATAGCCACAGTGACGACGCTGTCCCTCATAAGCTTGTTTCCCTAAAAAGCATGAGCTGTCCGCGGATTGCGCAGGCGTCTGCGGCGATTACAGACGCCACGGGCAAACGTCTGTTCAACGCAGTCCATTATTCCATTCTTTGGATGTATATCGGAAGCAATAAATGAGGTTTGGTTTCCGTGAGACAAAGGGAGCGGCAGGGAAGATCGCTGAGGCCGAGGGTCAATACGTAGCGGATGTGGAATAACGACCTTTCCAAGCGGCACTCTTTCATGCCTCATAGTGGTCGAATCACCTGACGATGCCCAATCTCTGGCGCATCTGTCTTGGCCGAAATCCGATTGAGGCAAGGTTTTGCAAAAGAATGACCATTGCCGGTAACAAAAGCCTGCGGTCGCGCGTAGAAGGAGATGCCGAATGAATTATTCGGCGCGCGAAGAGGAATGGGCAGTCTGGATGCGGGCCGCCATCGATGGCGATGCGCAGGCCTATCATCGCTTCCTGTCTGCCGTCACTCCATACCTGCGCGCAATGGCGCGCCGGCGTTGCGATCAGTTCGGCGCGCCGGCAAGCGAGGCCGAGGACGTGGTCCAGGAAGTGTTGCTGACGATACATCTGAAACGCGGAACGTGGGATACCTCGCGTCCGATCGGCCCGTGGATATCGACCATCGTGCGCAACAAGCTGATCGACAGCCTGAGGCGACGCGGGCGGCATGTGAACGTGCCGATCGACGATGTCATCGATATTTTGGAGGCGGAAGAGCAGACGGATACCTTGGATCGGCTTGATGTCGATCGTATGCTGGAGCAACTGAAAGATCCGCAGCGGACCATCGTACGCTCGATTTCCGTCGAGGGAACCAGCGTGCGCGAGACCGCCGATCGGCTGAAGATGACGGAGGGTGCAGTGCGCGTCGCCCTGCATCGCGCATTGAAGGCGCTTGCCGCCTTATATCGGAGCGAGACACGTGAAAACCGATGACCTCATCAATCTTCTGGCGCAGGATGCGCCGGTCCGTTCGCGGATCGGGCAGGCGCTGATGCTGGCGGTCGTCGGTGGCATCCTCATCAGCGGCGCGATCTTCTTCGCGGCGATCGGTTTTCGTGCCGATATAGGCACCGCCATGGAAACGGTGCGCTTCCTGTTCAAATTCGTCGTCACGATCGCGCTGGCCGTCACCGCCGGGGCCGTCGTCTTTCGCGTCGGCCGTCCCGGCGTGTCGCTGCGTCCCTGGGGCTGGGCGCTTTTTGCGGCACCGCTACTGCTGGTCGCTGCAGCTCTCGCCGAGATGATGGTCATGCCGGCCGATAGCTGGGGCGCACGCATGATCGGGCACAATGCCCGCTTCTGCCTGACACTCATTCCGCTGCTGTCGATCGGCCCGCTTGCCTGTTTCCTCTTTGCGCTGCGCCAAGGGGCGCCGGAAAATCCGGGTTTCGCCGGCGCAGTCGCCGGGCTTGCCGCGAGCGGCGTCGCCGCCACCTTCTATGCTTCCAATTGCACGGATGACAGCCCGCTCTTCGTCCTGCTGTGGTATCCGATCGCCATTGCTGCGGTGACGTCGGTTGGATATCTCGTCGGCAGGCGCATGCTGCGCTGGTGATGGATTGGGGCTGGACGGCGACGCGGCGGTCGTAAACGCTATCGCTGGATTGATCGAAGCTGCCGGGAAGGCGTCCGGCCAGTTTTCAAATAGTGGCTGGAAACGCCGTTGTTCAGGGACTATCTTGTCTGTTGGCTGTGCCTTGCCCAAAAAATCTCATTCATGGGCGTTAAAGTGTTTGCATCCGCGGCGAATTCCATTATAGAGGCGCTGCTTTCCCCGCGGGGGCGTTCAACGTCCGGCGGCTGTTGGGAAATAGTTCAATGGTAGAACAGCGGACTCTGACTCCGTTAATCTTGGTTCGAATCCAGGTTTCCCAGCCAATTGTTTTTAAAGCGCTTTTTCCGTTTTCTAACTAGAACATCCTGTGACGGTCGGGAGCTTAGTCGGGAATCTTCGTTCTCCTTTCGAACTCTTCCAGCTTGAGAATCGCGTTTTCTGCGAGCTTTGGATCGCGGTGAAGATAGTGAGCGTCCAGAATCGAACGAACGTCGCGCAAGCTGTGACCGGTGATAGTCGCTATCTCTGCTTCTGTAGCTCCAGCAAGGGCGAGCCTGGTTACAGCAGTTCCGCGAGTGTCGTTGAACGTGATGCCCGATAGGCCGGCTTTCTTAAACGCTTTTGCCCATGAGGAACGGAAGCCGTCTTCGGTCCACGGCTCGCCTTCAAGGTTCACGAGTACATTCCCATCGCGCCGCTTGAGCGGATCTAGCCTTAACCTCAGGGGCCCACCAACCGGGATAACGACGCGCGCGCCGGTCTTGCCTTGCTGAAGGCGAATAACCTTCCCGTCATATTGCGTCCAGGAAAGCCGCAATAGATCGCCCTGCCGTTGCCCTGTCCAAAGAGCAAGGATAAGCGCCAATTGTAAATTGGGCTTTGCAGTCGCCAAAAAGGCCGACTCATCATCGAGCGTCCAGATTTTATCGGCTCTACTGCCGCGATAAACGCGACCTCCCTTTTCGCACGGATTCGCCGGGATCAAACCACGGCCTAATGCCCATGACAGAATACGTGCGAAAACCTGCCATCCGTAATCGGCTTGGCGGCGGGACGCCTTTGCGCGCTCGTCTCTCCAGGAAAGGAAAATTCCGCGCGCCCTCCGATCGGATAAACCGGAAATGGGGAAATTGCCGAACTTCTTTTCGATCACCTTGATTAGTTTGGTGTAGTCCGACCGCGTGCGCGGCGCGAGGTCTTCCCATTCGGAGCTTTCTTGAAACCCGTTTAAAACGCCTTGAAGTGTGCCGGACTTGGGCATGACCTTTTTTGCGACAGCATCATTGTAGGCGGCGATAAATTCAGGATCGCCAGGCTTTCCCGGAAGTGACGGCCCACCCTTCCAAGCGTACCAGTATGTCCGCTTTTCACCGTTGGCGAGCGTCTTTGTCTTGCTGTTAATGCCCTTCAACCTAACGCGCATCTTTTTCTATCCATTGATCCAAGGCGGATTGTGGATCGGGCTTAGTTGATTGGGCAAAGACTATTATTTTTCCTTGCTCAATTTCTACTCTCCCGACCACGATTCCGCCATCGCGCGCGCCTTTGACGGCTCTGGCAATATCGGCAGCGGAATATGTTGCTTGACGACGCCCCATTGCATTAAGCCTCGTTCGTCGTCTTCTTGCGTGGGTTCCAGCCTTCAATTTGGCGGATCTCGTTAGCGTCAAGAACGCCTGTTTCGATCGCGATTTTATAGGTGTTCCATCGCGTTTCAGGATCGCCACGAAGGAAGCCGGATAGATCAAGCTCCATTTCGTAGGGGCCGGACAGCACGGATCGAAGGAATTCCGCTTCGATCTTTCTCGCCCACGGCGAAAGGCAGAACGTTGCAAACCATAGGCCGGCTTGCGCGCTATTTGTGAATGTATTGTGCGTGTAATCACCGACGATCGGCGGCGGGATTTGAAAGAGGCGCGCGATTTCCTCAACCCCGAATCGCCTGGTTTCGAGCAATTCGGCATCTTCCGGGTTGATTTGCGATACTTTCCACTTCAACCCTTCCTCAAGAATCGGTGTGGAACCGGCGTTAGCGGCACCGGCGTGCCGATTCTTCCACGACGCTGCTATCTGTGTCGCCGCTTCCGGCGATAGCTTGTTATCCGTTTCGAGAACACCAGACGGAGAGGCGCCGTTATTGAGGAATGCCCGCGCATGGGTGTTAGCGGCATGAACAGCGTCGACGGTTTCAGCGGCACGGGATAACCGTGAGCGACCTATTTTCCCGTCGTCGGTCCGGTCACGAAGGTGAATAACTTCACCTTCAAGGTAACGACGTGTGTTCCCGCGTCCGTCAGAAACATCATAGGCGAGTCGGCCGCTCGACAGTTCCGATACGGTCACGAAGCTCCAAGGCGCAAACCGAAAGCCGGAAAGCTGTCCGTTGCCGCTCCAGTCGATCACGGCAAGGCCGTTGCCGTTTAGAAGCGTACTTGCGACCAGGTGTTCAAGAAAGTCCGGCCATGTCATTTGCCCATTGGCGCCGGCACGCACGATTCGGGACAACGGATGCGTCGTAACCTCTACCCGATTGCCGTCGTTGTCGCGGCGATAGACGATGACCGGGACATAGGCCAACGCGGTCGAGATGGAATTTACGCAAGCAAGGACCGTGGATAGATTCTCGCTTGCGCGCGCCGATAGGCCTTGCAACCAACCTATATTCGGCGCGAGCGCAGCCCATGAAGGGTCAGTCACGGCGGCGCGTTTTTCATAGCCGACAAAACCGGCAATACGTTCGATCAGGCTCATGCGTTTACCCTCGCAAGGATAAGCGCGCGCCGTCGGCGTTCAGCATCTGCACCGTTCTGGCGTGCGCGCAAAGCAATTTCAGTGTCGGGATAGGCAGGCCATGCGGAGACAACGCTAATTTCCTTAAGCGAAACGTTGCGTAGGGTTCGCTGTTCGCCCTGCCAACTTTCGCCGCCCTGGGGCACCGTGAAGCCGAAAGACATGCCGCCCAAATCGCCACGCTCGGCAAGGGCGAGCACGTCGCGGCCCGGCTGAGTGTCGGGAAGATCAAGCGAGAAAGCCAAACCGCGGCTATCCTCTGTCAGCCGCAGTGTGCCCGAACGGGTGCGGCCAAGCACCTTTCCCGGATCATGGTCGAGCATGGCGAGAACATCTCCCGCCAATGCTTCGCGAAAGGCGCCGGGGGCGATCTTTTCCACGAACTTGCCTATGCGCGCTTCGCTGTTGAACGTGGCGGCGTATCCTTCGATACGCCGGCCGACGGTCCGAATCTCGTTGAAAGAACGCCGCTCAATCATCAGGCAATCGCCACGCTAGTTGTTTCGACGCCCGTTGCTGACACGAACGCCAGCGGGTGACGAACGCCGCAATCGACTGTCGCCATAGCCCGGATCGAGACGTTACCCTTGCTGTAGGCGGTCGACTCGAAGGGGTTCACGAGGATGTCAATTTCTGACCAAATACCGATAAGCAGTTCCGACCAATCGGCATAGATCAGCCCGTGTTCATCGCCGGAGCCAAGAGTCGTCGGCACCTGGTTAGAAAACGTCGTCGGCTCATTGTGGAAGATCGGTGCGATACCCACGGGTAGCTTGTTCGCGTCCAGTTCCAACGAGCAAATCTTTTTGATGAGATTGGTCGTCAGGAAGCTACGCCGCGCCGTGGCAACATTAGCAATGTCCGCCTTGGCGATCATTTCGGCCGTCGTGGTGAAAAGATCGGTCGTGTAGGCTTGCGTTGCGATGCCCGTGGTAGCAAGCACGCCCTTCGGCTGATTGGCGCCGCCGCCCTGAATGGCCGCGCGATCGATCACGAGCGCAATATCGCGTGCGAGCATCTGACGAAGCAGCACTTCAACATCAGGTGAAGCCTGGAGAAGCATATTGCGGCTGAACTCGCTGAGTGCGCCGGCATGCTTGGGGCTGAGGGTCACCGCGTCGAAATCGGGATCGCCGGACGATAGGGCGGCATTCTCGGCAACCCAACCGATCGCAGGACTTGCCGTTTCACGCGGGATGCTGAGATTGCCAGTCAAACCCGACAGGACGCGAGCACCAAGGCCACGAACAACAGATGAAGCCGTGAGAGCGGAAATATATTGATCCGGGCGATGATCGGTAGGCACGAGCTCGGCGCCCGTCGAAGTCGTCAGCACACGAGTTTCGAAAACTTCGGTCGGAATGAAGATGCCTTCAGCAGGACGGCCGGCACGCTTCGACAGTTCGGCCTGCACCTCACGTTCAAAGCCGGCGTCGACGGCTAGACCGGCCTGGGCCGCGATGGCACGGGTGACGCGGAACTTAGAACGAATTTCGGTATCAAGTTTGGCATCGCCATTGATCGGGCGACCAGGTTCAGCGCGTTCGGCAGCATCTATCTTCTTTGCGCGCTCCAACTGCGCATCAACGGCACGCAGTTCAGTTTCGGCGGTCGTGAAGGCATCGTTATTGTCTGCCTGATGGGCTTCGTTCATGCGAGTGACGATAGCCGCCCGCTGTTCGATAAGTTCGTGCAGTCTGATCATGGTCGGGCATCCTTCCGGGTTTAAAAATTGACCTCCTTTTTGGTGCGTCGTGCCGGTACGGAAGATGAAACCGGCACGATAGGTTTTGATGGGAGTTCAGCGCGGGAGAAGGGGATGAACTCCCCGGCGCTTAATTTCGGCTTCAGCAAGATCGGCCATAGACCGCGTTACAGTCATGAACCAATGCAGTTGTTCCAAAGGCAGTTTGCTAAGACCGCCGTTTGAGATGTATTTCGCGGCTTCTTCCGGGTCGAAAACCTTTTGTGGGTTCATCATTTCTGGAAATCCTTGTTTACACATGCGCAATCGGTTTGCGGATTTTGGCGAGTAATTCCCGCCCAAGCGCGTTAAGGTCCAGCAGCATGACAAGACCAACGGTTCTAGGATCTCGGAAATCAGATGGAGGAAAAGCGTCACTGAGCGAGCGATGCCAAACATGCGTGCCGTCAGCCCACCATATAAAATATTGCGCCGGTGCGTTGCCGGCGCCGGTATATTCTCTGATTATGCGCCTGCTTATGGATTGAAGATCGATATGTTCCCTGCGCAGTGCTTCAAGATCCATATTGGCATTGTAAGCCATACGTTCTTGAAGTGCCGAGTAGACTATACCGACGGAGCAAATCCCAGCTATCTCGAATGACTCTGATGGCCCGATTCCGCGGTCGCTGAACATTCTCATGACCATGAGACGGGCCATTTCGAACGCATTGAATCTTGCATGTCCGTCTTTTGTTGCCGGCAAATAGCCGTGCCGGCGCCAATTGCGCTGCATCACGGTTGATAGACCGGTTACCGCTTCGACTTCACCCGGAGTGAAAGTTGTCAGATCATCGTTGCTCATATCGTGTCACCTAGCACGGTTTGAAAAACGTGTCAATGGACACGGTTTAAGGTTTGTGGATAGAGGAAAAGCGTCATGACCGTCACAATTGACCAAATACGCCAAACGATGGCGATTCTGGCAGAATTCATTGAGCGTTCGCCAAACGGCGAAAAAGCGTGGCCGATATTCGAACGGCTGGAGCGCGAACTTGCTTTACGTGAAGATCGCGCCGCCAGGTTGGCGAAGGCAAAGGCTTTTCTTAAGTGGTCGCCTTAACCGTTACCGATTACTTCCACGTTGCCGGGTGTCACGGCGGAATACCTTCCCGCTAGATTCTGATCATAGCGATTCGGTCCCAAAGTAACGAAACTGTTTGCCCCTAGGGTTACACCCGTTCCTTTGCCGACGCCCGTTGCACCGAAGACGTTGCCTAGAATGCTCGCATGAGACACTGCAGCGATGTTGATACCGCTGCTTCCCGCGATCGGCGACAATTGGACGATATTGTTACTGACAATCGCCCATTTGAGATTCAAGGCGGATCCGATACCGACATTATTCGCGGCTGCGGTCGAACTCGCTAGATTTAGCTGATTCCCATTGATGAGCAGATGCGAAAAGCTAATGGAAGGGTTGGCGGATCCGTCACGATCTACATAAATGTTGTTATTCTGTTGCCCTTCAAACGAATTGCTTTCGATAAGAAGGATTGACGTCGATTGGGTTGGCATAGCGCTGCCACCTTTCGCAGAAAACAAATAGCCGGTTTTTCCACCGTTTACTTTGTTTCCGAAAAACTTCATGCCGCCTGAGTTGTATTGCAATACGCCGATTTCGTTGGGACTTCCGCGCAACGTTACAAATCGGTTTCCGTAAATCTGACTATCGCCGCCGTCCGGACTAATGTCGTCCTGAACAATTATACCAATGTCATATTGCGAGAAAACATTGTCCATAAAAGTATAAGTGTAAGCATTCAGAGTATTTATACAAATAGGAAACTGCGCGAAAATGCATCCAGCAATCCGGGAATCTTGATTAATACTTGTAGAACTATTTAAATGGATCGCTGCGCCAGACAATTTAGCGAGATTATTCGCGATGAAATACAAATCCTCAAAAACAACCGGATCCGTCGAGTCAACAACGAAAAAGTTGGCGGACGAAGTATCACCGGTGACAATCTGAGATTTTCCCTTCTTCCCTTTCGCTCCACCGAATTCAAACGTAACGCCGGGGTCGCAATAATATGTTTTTCCGGGAACGCTCAAAATCAGTCCGGTATTCGCAGCCTTCTGGAACGCTGCCTTGTTCGCTGCGGACTTACTGTTGTCGTTTGCCACTGCTCCGGCCATTTCTGGAAGGATTTCGTTTTCGCGCAGTTCCCAATAATGACCATTCAAGTCCTGAAAACCTAAGATCGGAGGCGAGGCTATCGGCGCGTAAATTGCCGCGCCCAAATCGCCCGCGACAGCATCGCCAGCGGTGCGGACATAAGATGTTCCGGCAGGGAATGCGATGGATTGAGCGACGGCGCGGCTTATCACATTCGAGATATTCGCAGATGCCGCTGACAACGCCACATCGCGCGCTTCTTCTGCCGCAACTTGTGCCGCTTCCGCCGCAGCAACAATCGCGTTCGAAGCCTGATCGCTGATAAGACGAAATGTCGTCCCTGAGATATAGCCGAAAAGCAGCATACCGGCGACCAAACCGCCAACAGCCGGATCATTGCCGCTATTCGTTTTGATCGTCAAAACCGCGCCGTTGTTAAACGATACTGTCACAGGTGACGCGGTATTCGCCTCGAAAACGTTCATGACGATCAAAGCCGCGCCGGATACCGGAATCGACGTCGTTGCTTGGATGGCGTTCGGCGTGCCGGCGCCCGCGTCGGTGCCGACGATGAAGGAATACGGAAGATCCGCAACACGCGTCCACGAGCCCGAGCCAGACGCGCCGTTTTTGCGATAAATACCATTATTCGCAACTGTCGCATCACCGACTACCCACGCCATGGAATTCGCGGCATGTGCAAGATCGGCGTTCAAGAGCGCCAAACTCGAATAAATCAAGCCGCCGTTCGCTGTGAATGCGGCAATGACGCCTTCGATCCACGACCCCCAGGCGCGAATCTCCCCTAATTTGGGCGAGTGATTGCCAGAGGATGGCACGCCGTCAAGTTCCCAATTTCGATATATTTGATTTGCTGTAAGCACTTTCGCCACCTTTGTTGCGATTAAGACCTCCTTGAGGTTCGAACTGCGGGCATGGTGGAGTGTCCCGCCGCTCATGGTTGGTATTCAGTGATTCAGCGTTTCCCGCTTGTCGGCGTGATCCGCGAGTTCATCGCAAAGAGTATCGAGCCTTTCCGGGCTGCACTTCAAAATGCCGGTTGCCGAGGCGGCGCCGGCAAAGAATGCCTTCTCAATCAAATCCAGCGCCTTTGACGATAGTTCACCGCTGAAGAAGGCGGCTATATATTGGTCGAAGTCCGTTCCGATCGGCGTGTAACTCTTATCCGTCATCATGACAGTGATCCTTTACGACTTGCTCATATCGTGTCATGTAGCACGCCTCCACAAACCGTGTCAAGTGACACGGTGTAGAGTTTGTGGATAAAGGTTCTCCGCATGAATGCACTTTTGCGGCGCTAACAAGCGATAATGTTACGTTATTACATATCCCGAATCTGTCCCGACAGTGCACTAGCGAAAAAGTGTCTGGGGGCCGGTCCGTGGCGCGTCAGCTTTGAGCGATTTTCTCGCCGGATCGAGATTCATATGAGTGGCGCAAGTGGCGCAATTTTCGTGCATCATTCTTATATTCGGATCATAATCGTTGACGTGCACGTAAAGGGTTTGTCTTTCTCTTCACGTAAGGAATTGAGAATTGCGCCACTTGCGCCACTCATTTTACATTTATGATCATTATTGCAGCCCCGCCGGCATCCCCTTCAGGGTCAAACCGGAAATTATGCGTACGCCGGCCGTACCTTTGGCGCGCATGTAGCCCAACTGTTCCAACCGGTCGCAAAAGTGGCGTTGGCCGAGCGTCTGACGGACGCCCACGGATTGGGCCCATCCTTGATAGATCGAATACAACAATTCGATTGTGGCCTTGCCGTCTGCCCGTACGTCGCAACGATCTTCGACAAACTGAGCAACCTGGTTAGCCTCAATCTGCCACTTGCGTTGTGCCGCTAGAGAAGACGCCGGGATAGTGAAGCCGCCACGCTTTACCACCTGGACATATGCCCAAAGGACATAATTCAGAATGCCGGGTAGTTCTCTCGCCAACTTCTCTTTCAATCCGGGGTCTTGCTCGTGAGGCGCAAAGACGCGGTTGAACGGAAGCACGATCGCCCGTCGGAAAAACGCATCTGAATAATCGCGGGTGTGAGGCATGTGGTTAGTGCCAAACCAGCACGTAGCGAATGGGCGCATAACGAACGGGTCTTTGTTTTTATGTTCGACCGTCGCCGGCTCGCCGCTCGTTATCGCCTTCAGTTCAGCATCCGCGATCGTCTCGCCCTGCTTCAATTCCGTGACGATATTGGCTAGTTTTTGGTCCAGGTGACCGCGTTGAAACCTGTTATCGAAATTTGCAGGCTGAACGCCAGCGACGTTTTCTTTGCCTAGAAGTCCTTCCAACGTCGCCAAGATTACAGACTTGCCGTTAGCACCCGACCCAATCAGAAGCATGAATTTTTCGCGGTTGGCGTGGCCCATGAGGGAATAGCCCATCATTTCCAGCACGACCGTCATCTTTTCGTTGCGGTCCGGGTCATCGCGGAAAATATCGTTCAAGAACTGCCAAAAAAGCGGCGCTGTCGCGTGCGGGTCAAAAGCAATCGGGATTTGCGTGGTGCGGTAAAGCTCGCGTCGATGCGATCTCAAAAGCCAATGCTCGCCGACAAGTTCAAGCTCGCCGTTCAGGCAATTGACGCTTTCCGGGTTGCCGCGATTGAATTCGTGGTCGACTTTGAAAATCTCGTTCTTCAGTATCTCCGTCACACCATTTACGCGCGATGACGTTACGGCAAGACGCTCGTTTTCTAATGTCGCCTGGACACCCTGTTTCACCTCACGGTCATCACAGCGTTTCCAAACCCCATTAGTCGCGAATTTCCAGGTAAATTGTCCGGCCTGGATAATATTTTCGGGACCGATCGACGCGACAACTTTCCGGGCAAGGTCCAGATGATCGGGCTCGTTATTGGTCCCGTGGCCGTCTGCCTGTTTCTTCAGCGTGGCGAGAGATATGCTAGTGACGAGATTGATGCGGCTTAGCACAGCATCTTTTTTGATCGGTGATAGCGTTGCCGCCTCGTCGCAAAGCCGCTCGATACCCGCCACGTCATCAGCAACAAGGTTGTTCGCTTCGGCTAGAATGTCTTCGAAGGTTCGCGGCTTGTCTTCGGTGATGATAATTCCAGCCGGCAAGCCGAGTGTTGGATTAAACATTGCGCCCTGCCATTTCCATAATGAGATCGTTCAGGTCGGTGCCGACCTTTTGCGTTCTGATTGACTGTAATTTGGTGCCCGAAGCCGTTAGCGTTTGAAGGAGCGCCGAAGCCGCCTTTTCACCGGTCCCGGATCGGTCGTTATCGATGGCGACAAATGCAGATCGGACGCCGGGGAGGGCCGGAAACGCCGCCACGCCGGCAGCATTGAGCACCGACCAAACGGGAAGGGTGTCCAGGCCGGGAAGTTGGCGGATTGAAAGCGTGGTTTCGATGCCTTCACCGATGCCGAGTGAATCGACGGCGCTAAAAAGCTTGATGGCGCCGCCTTTGACCGATCCGAGCGCCTTCCGGCCGTTGCCGTCGAGCTCTGATAGCTTCCGGCCGCTCCAGTCGATTGCCGTACGGTGAATTGCCTGCGGTTCATCAGTGATGATATTGCGCACCAGCGCCACCAAGCACCCGACCTTGACGCCGTTGCCGAATGGGCAAAACGGATGCCAGCGCAACGCCTCGCTCTGATAAGGCACGCCGCGGCTCGAAAGGTAGGCAGCGGCCGGTGAGCCGACGATTGAAACCGCCGAATGCCAGATATTGAGCGCGAACTCAGTTTTCCGTCGATCGTCTTCCGGCGTCGACGCTGTGACCGCCACGTAACCGGATCCGAGGCGATCGCGCACGTAGTCCTTACACCGTTTCCAGTCGTCGCCAGCTTGCGAATAGACCGTGAAGGAAGAACCGTTGAAGGTGACCCGCAATGACCGGTCACCCACGGAATGACCGGGACCGGGGCAATTGATACTATCCCGCGCGACGACATCGCCGCCGAGCGCTCGTGCAGCCTGTTGAATGTTCATATCGCGGCACCGTCGATTCTTGTCGAGAGCGCCTCGCCTGTGCTATGCAGACTGCCGATATCGCCACAATGGTATCCCGTTTCGCGACCGTTCCCGATGCCAGTCGGGGCGGTCGTTTTCATTTTGGGCGGCGGTTTTACGGTCGGGAAATCTTTTGTAACTATTTGATATTGCATGGTGCTTTTTCCTCATAGTCGGGAAAAAAGCGCCTTATATTCAGTAAGCCGGTAGGGACTCTGACTCCGTTAATCTTGGTTCGAATCCAGGTTTCCCAGCCAATCTAAGCGCTCCAATCAACAGATCTTCCTTCGCAGGCATAGCTGTCCGGGCCATGATTCCCCATGCGCTGTTGTTAGCATTTTTCGCGACCGAAAATCGCTGGATGCTGGGACAATTTTTAAGCGAAGTCGCAGCGAAACGCTTTTCAAAACGTTCGTAGACGTTGTAGAAGTCAGCCATTCATCGGCAATTTTTCCCGAAAATATAGGTCTGGCGACCGCTGTCATATTGGAAGTTGTATTAAAAGGCTTAGTGAGACTGAAAGCGAAATGACGATATTGGTTTCTGGGGGCGCCGGTTTCATCGGGGGGAACTTCGTTCTTGATTGGTTGGATCGCTTCGATGAGGTGGTGATCAACCTCGACAAGCTGACTTATGCCGGCAATCTGGATACGCTGAAAGGATTGAACGGCAATCATCGCCATGTGTTCGTTCATGGCGACATTGGAGACCGCGATTTGGTCGGTGATGTGCTCGCCACCCATAGACCGCGCGCCGTCGTCAATTTTGCCGCCGAAAGCCATGTCGACCGCTCCATTCATGGACCTGGCGAGTTCATTCAGACGAATGTCGTCGGCACGTTCAATTTGCTCGAATCGGTTCGTGGTTATTGGGACGGCCTGCCGGGTGACGAGAAGCAGGCGTTTCGCTTGCTTCATGTCTCGACCGACGAGGTCTACGGCACGCTTTCTAAGGATGATGCGCCGTTCAACGAACTCAATCGATACGAGCCGAACAGCCCCTACTCAGCAAGCAAGGCTGCGTCGGACCATCTGGTGCGCGCCTGGCATCATACCTACGGCCTGCCGGTATTGACGACGAATTGCAGCAACAACTACGGCCCTTACCATTTCCCGGAGAAGCTG
Source organism: Rhizobium sp. BR 317 (assembly GCF_047445835.1). Classification (NCBI taxonomy): domain Bacteria; kingdom Pseudomonadati; phylum Pseudomonadota; class Alphaproteobacteria; order Hyphomicrobiales; family Rhizobiaceae; genus Rhizobium; species Rhizobium sp. BR 317. The sequence continues at coordinate 158,241 of NZ_JARWLB010000003.1, forward strand.
ATCCCGCTGGTGATCTTGAATGCGCTCTCAGGCAAGAGCCTTCCGATCTACGGCGATGGTCAGCAGATTCGCGATTGGCTCTATGTCAGAGATCACTGCAGCGCCATCCGTCGCGTGCTTCAATCCGGCAAGGTCGGCGAGACCTACAATGTCGGCGGCTGGAACGAAAAACCCAATCTCGACGTCGTGCATACGATCTGCAGCATCCTCGACGAGCTACGGCCGAAGGCTGGCGGCGGTCGTTACAAGGACCAGGTCGCCTTCGTGAAGGACAGGCCTGGTCATGATCGCCGCTACGCGATCGATGCCCGCAAGCTCGAGCGCGAACTGGGCTGGAAGCCTGAAGAGACGTTCGAAACCGGCATTCGCAAGACGATCGAATGGTATCTCGCCAATCAGGATTGGGTAGGGAACGTCACCAGCGGCGCTTACCGCGAATGGGTCGGCAAGCAGTATGAGGTTCAGGCGTGAGCGCGCTTCTGGTCACCGGCGCCAATGGGCAGGTCGGTTTCGAATTGCAGCGTTCCCTGGCGCCCCTGGGCAAAATAATCGCCGCGACGCGCGCGGAGATGGATTTGTCGGATGAGGCGAGCATTCTCTCGGTGCTCAGGGAGCACAAGCCGGCGATCATCGTAAATCCCGCCGCCTATACGGCCGTCGATCGTGCCGAGAGCGAAAAAGGGCAGGCGATGGCGGTCAATGCCACGGCACCCGGCGTGCTGGCCCGCTGGGCCGCCGATAACGGCGCCTATCTCGTGCATTATTCGACGGACTACGTCTTCGACGGCATGAAAGCCGATCCTTATGTGGAGAGCGATGCTGTCAATCCGCAGTCGGTTTATGGCGAAAGCAAGTGGCTGGGCGAAGAGGCGGTGCGCTCCGCTGGCGCAAATCACGTCATCCTGCGGACGAGCTGGGTTTACGGCCATCACGGCAACAACTTCCTCAAGACCATCCTGCGTCTTGCGCAGGAGCGCAGTGCGTTGAACGTCGTCGCCGATCAGATCGGCGCACCGACTTCGGCGGCGTTGATTGCGGATGTCACGCGCAGGATCGTCGACATCGTCAGTGGTTCGAATACGCCTGATGTATCGGGCACCTATCACCTGAGCGCTGAGGGCAAGACGTCATGGCATGGTTATGCCGCACATATCGTCCGCGAAGCATCCGCGAAAAACTTCAATCTTGCGCTGACGCTCGATGCTCTCAAGCCGATCTCGACCGCCGAATATCCGACGCCGGCGAAGCGGCCGCATAATTCCAGGTTGGACTGCGCGAAACTGACGGGTGGTTTTGGGTTGGATCTTCCGGCTTGGCAGGAGGGTGTGACGGAGGTGATCGCGAGGCTTTCTCCCGCTTCAAGTTGAGTTGCGCGAAGTTCTAAAATTATAGTTGTCGTTTTTTATCCGATTGCCTGCAAAGAATTCGAGTCGAGACTTTTCTACAATGAATACAGCACGTAAGGGCATCATTCTCGCCGGCGGATCCGGAACGCGCCTATACCCAGCGACCCTTGCCGTCAGCAAGCAGCTCCTGCCGATCTACGACAAGCCGATGATCTACTATCCGCTGACGACTTTGATGTTGGCCGGCATTCGCGAAATCCTCATCATTTCGACGCCGCAGGATACGCCTCGTTTCGAGCAGTTGTTAAGAGACGGAAGCCAGTGGGGCATCAAGCTCGACTATGCGGTTCAGCCGAGCCCCGATGGTCTTGCGCAGGCGTTTCTTATCGGCGAGTCGTTTCTCGACGGCGCCCCGTCGGCCTTGGTGCTGGGAGACAACATCTTCTACGGGCACGATTTCACCAAGCTTCTTCATCAAGCAAGCGACAAGCAGGGCGGTGCCACCGTTTTTGCCTACCATGTGCAGGACCCGCATCGTTATGGCGTGGTCGAATTTGATGCTCAGGGTCGCGCGATCAGCCTCGAAGAAAAGCCGAAAGTCCCCAAGAGCAACTATGCTGTCACAGGGCTCTATTTCTACGATGCCGATGTGGTCGATGTGGCGAAGTCCATACGTCCTTCGCCGCGCGGCGAACTGGAAATAACCGATGTCAACGCGCATTACCTTAGGGCAGGGCAGCTCGATGTCCAGACGATGGGCCGCGGCTACGCCTGGCTCGACACCGGCACGCATGAATCGATGCTGGAGGCGAGCCATTACATCGCCACCATCGAAAGCCGGCAGGGCCTGAAGGTCGCCTGCCCCGAGGAAATCGCCTATCGGAGCCGCTGGATCGATGCTTCCCAGGTCGAGGCCCTGGCCGATCCGCTGAAGAAGAACGCCTATGGGCAGTATCTTCTCGGGATTTTGCGGGAACGGGTATTTTAACCACGCGCTTGGTAATGTTGCACCCGCTGGTCCCTCCGATGCGGGCAGAGTGAAGCAGGAAAGACAGATGAAGGCCATCGATACCGCCATACCGGACGTCAAGATCATCGAACCGACGGTGTTTGCCGACGATCGCGGTTTTTTCTTCGAGAGCTTCAGCCAGGTCAAATTCGAAGCGGCGATCGGGCGAAGCGCGACATTCGTGCAGGACAATCACAGCCGGTCCGGGAAGGGCGTCCTGCGCGGCCTGCATTATCAGTTGCCGCCACATGCTCAGGCCAAGCTCGTTCGCGTCGTCATCGGAGAGGTGTATGATGTCGCCGTCGACATCAGACGGTCTTCATCGACCTTCGGGCAATGGGTCGGCGTCCTTCTGTCGGAGGAGAACAAGCGTCAGCTTTGGATTCCGGAAGGGTTTGCGCATGGATTCCTGACGCTGAGCGACCGCGTCGAATTCCTTTACAAGACCACCGACTATTATGCGCCGCAGTGCGACCGCGGGATTCGCTGGGACGATCCGACGCTCGCAATCGACTGGAAAACGGTCGGCCCCCTGACGTTTTCCGACAAGGATCAGCGGCAACCGCTGCTGGCGGATGCCGAGATCTTCGATTGAGCCTGCATATGCCGCGTGCAGAAGATGGTGGATCGTCTGCGGCATGAAGGGTTGATCTGACATCCGGCGCTTCGAGCGATGCCGGTTATGGACCTGCGCAGCTTCTCTCGCTACAGGAATGACATGCGCGTTCTACATTTTTTCAAAACATACTGGCCGGATACTTTCGGCGGGATCGAGCGGACAATCCATGCGATCGTCAAGGGCGTCGCAGGGCACGACATACAGTCCGACGTCCTCTCGCTCAGCAAGACGCCTGAGAATGGCAACGTCGAATTCGACGGCCATATGGCCCATAAGGCGAAGCTCGATTTGGAATTTGCCTCCACCGGCTTTTCGCGCGAGGCATTCGGCCGCTTTCGGGAGCTGAGCCGGAAGGCCGACATCATCCACTACCATTTCCCGTGGCCGATGATGGATATCGTCCATCTTGCCGCCCCGCCCGGCAAGCCGACGATCGTGACCTACCATTCCGACATCGTGAAGCAGAAGTTTCTGTTGAAGCTCTACGAACCGGTCATGCACCGTTTCCTGGCGAGCGTCGGCGCGATCGTGGCCACCTCCCCGAACTATCTGGCGACGAGCGCGGTCTTGCAGCGCTACAAGGACAAGACCACCGTCATCCCGCTTGGCCTGGACGAGGCGGATTATCGGAAGGCAAAGGAAGAGGATAGGGCGCGTTGGCGGGCACGATTCCCCAAGCCGTTTTTCCTCTTTGTAGGCGTACTGCGCTATTATAAGGGCGTTCACATCCTTCTTGAGGCTGCGCGACAGACGGCCAGCGATATTGTCATCGTCGGCGAAGGTCCGATGGAAGCATCGTTGAAGGAATATGCGCAGCAGCACGGCCTCGGAAACGTCATCTTTCTCGGCGCGCTGCCGGATGCGGACAAGACTGCCCTTCTCGAACTCTGCACGGGATTCGTATTCCCTTCCAATCTCCGCTCGGAAGCATTCGGCCTTTCGCTTGTCGAAGCCGCGATGTTCGGTAAACCGATGATTTCCTGTGAAATCGGTACGGGCACCAGTTTCGTGAATCAAAACGGCAAAACGGGCTATGTCGTGCGGCCGAACGACCCAGCGGCACTTGCAGATGCAATGGGACGTCTTATTGCCGATGGCGAGACGGCATCGTCTTTAGGCAAAGCGGCTCGCCTGCGATACGAAGAGTGCTTTACCGCCGAGCGGATGGGTAATGCCTATGCTGTGCTCTACAAACGACTGCACAGTCAAATGCCGTCCGGCGCAGGTAAGCGCTAACAGCGTAGGGGACCCGCTCGTGATCAGGCGCTGACCGCTTCCGCCTGTGGTTTCGTCCTCGGCATCAACAAGCGTTCCCCTTTCAAGCGCATGCGGCACCAGAAGGCGAAGGCGGAGCTTGTCAGCGCTAGGCTTTCGCCGATCGCGAGGCGGTTGTTGGAGTTGCTGAGCAGCGTCAGCGAAAAGAAGAACAGACAGACGGCATAGGCATGCCAGGCGGTACGCGGTATCAGGCCAGCTTTACGGGCACGCCAGACATTGGAGATGAGCGCGGCGAGAATGAGGGCCATGACGAGGCCGCCGAACAATCCGTGCCGCACCAGCATTTCGAGATAGCCGTTGTGCAGCAGCGTATATTGGACGTCGGCATAGCGCGTATGCTTCCAGCGCTCCACCCATTCGCCGCCCCAGCCGAAAATGGGCGCGGAGGAGAACAGTTCCCAGCCATTCGACCAAAGCTGAAGTCGGGCATCCATGGCAAAGGGCGTGGCATCAGAGGTGATGGTGCTTGATACGGCGTCGCCGAGATCGCGGCTCTTGGTGATGTTGTCGAACATCTCGATGGTGGAAGCCACCGTCGGGCCAGCGGTCTTTTCGATATTGTGCCGCACCGCATAGGCGCCCGCCAGCAAAAGCACTGCTGCGCAGGCGACGACGATGAGGCCGGTTTTCAAGCGCAGATAGGTCACGGTCACCAGCCCCAGCACTGGCAGCGTGGCGGCGAGCGCTAGCCAGACGCCTTTCGACTTGGCGCCGTAGATGGCGATCAGACAGAGAATGGCAATCAATGGCGAGACGATATACGCGAAGCGAGCGATCGACCGGTTGCTGGATTTGTCCGTCAGATAGTGCAGCAGCCAGAAAGCGGTGAGGATCAGGATCAGGCCGCAGGCGACTGCACCATGAATCTGATTGTTCATGATCAGCGGGCGCACCGTTTCGCCGGCAAAGACCTCGCGAAAATGCTGCGTGGCGATCAGCATGATCAGCGCCATCGCAAGAACAGCGGCGACGATTTTTTCCAGCACCGGTTCGTAGAGCAACAAGGCAACGCCGAGGATCGGAAAGAAGAGGGGATAGGCATAGAGCCAGTCGGATGCGCCGATCAAATGCGCCGGCGTCAGGAGGAAGATGGCGACGAAGCGGACGAGCACATAGGTGCCCCAGGCCATGCACAGCCATCCGAGCCAGTCTGTGCGCGGGCGGACCGACGCTTTCCGGTAATAGTGCAGGGCGATGAGGGCGATGAAGGGCGCGACATACCGATAGGCGGCGCTTTCGACAAAGAGCGGCGATACGACGATGAGCCATAGGAGACTGCCAAGGACGATCAAGCGCTGCGGCAGGACGACAGGCACGAGTTCTCCGGCATTGCTTCCGGACCCACGATCGACTTGTGGTTTATTCGCCTGCAACTGAGCCAATATTGCGTCCGCCTTTGTTCATATTTCTGCCAGCCGGTCTCCGCTGGCCCGTAAGGTCGCAAGCCGGCATGAATACGGCATTTCGGTGGCCGACACTTTATGCGGTCCGTTTATGATATCAAAACCTTCTGATATCGCCGCGTCGCTAATGCGTCACTCCGTCGCTGCGCAGAACTTTCAGCACCGTCAGGACGATGATCTTGAGATCGAAGAGAAACGAGCGCCGGCGCAAATAGTCTTCGTCCAACGCCACTTTCTGCGGGATCGGCAGCTCATCACGGCCATTGACCTGCGCCCAGCCAGTCAAACCCGGCGGCAGGGCGTCGACGCCACGCTCGGTGCGCAGCGCAATCAGGTCATGCTGGTTGAAGAGGGCCGGGCGAGGGCCGACAATGCTCATCTCGCCCTTCAGGATGCACCAGAGCTGCGGCAGCTCATCCAGGCTGGATTTGCGCAGGAAGGAACCGATCGGCGTCAGATAGGCGTTGGCGTCCTTCAGCAGATGGGTCGCAACCGCCGGCGTGTCGGTCCGCATGCTGCGGAATTTCGGCATGCGGAAAATCTTGTTTCCACGGCCGACACGGTCCGACCAGTAGAGAACGGGACCGGGGGAGGTCAATCGGACGGCGATGGCGACGATCAGGATCGGGATGGAAAAGACCAATGTTGCCCCGAGGGCGGCAAGGAAGTCGAAAAGGCGCTTGGCGATCGTATAGGGCATCGTTTCTGGTAGTTCTGCCGGGGCTCGTGTGTCGTTGCGCCGATGACGGCTTTGTGCGGAGTGCATCTCATATCGTGGACTTGTTCACAATCGCCCTCATCACGAATTTTGCCGGGCTTGTTCCCCGAGGAGGGATTGTGCAAAGCATGACGGGAATGAAAATCGGGCAGAACAAGGGGTGGCAGACGCATGATCCTGGTGACGGGCGCGACGGGTTTTGTCGGGCAGGCGCTTTGTGCCGAGCTTTCGCGGAGACAGATGGCCTATCGACCGGTCAGCCGCGCGGCGAAGCCGGGTTTTCTGGCCATGGGCAACATCGATAGCGGGACGGATTGGGCCGGCGCGCTCGCCGGCGTCGAAACGGTCGTGCATCTGGCGGCGCGTGTCCATGTCATGAACGACACCTCGGCCGATCCGCTTGCCGCCTTTCGCGCCGCCAATGTCGACGCCACCGTCAATCTGGCGCGGCAGGCGGCGAAGGCCGGCGTCAAGCGCTTCATTTTCCTGAGTTCGATCAAGGTCAATGGTGAGGCGATCGCACCGGGCAAGCCGTTTACCGCGTCCGATACGCCGCATCCGGAGGACGCCTATGGTCAATCGAAGCGGGAAGCGGAGGAGGCGCTCCTGGCCATCGGCAACGAAACGAAGATGGATGTCGTCATCATCCGCCCGCCTCTTGTCTATGGCCCTGGGGTGAAGGCGAATTTCGCGAGCTTGATGAAATGGGCCAAGCGGCCGTTCCCTTGGCCGTTCGGCCTGGTCGCAAACCGGAGATCCCTCGTGTTCGTCGGCAATCTCGTCGATTTCATCCTGCTCTGCGCGCGCCATACCGATGTGGGAAATCGCGTGTTCCTGATCAGCGACGGCGCGGATCTTTCGATCGGCGAATTGATCGGCAAGCTGTCTTCGACGATGGGGCGAAAAGCGCTGCTGCTGCCCGTACCGCCGCGACTGCTGGAAGGGCTTGCGGCGCTGCTTGGCCGTCGCGCGGCGGCGCAACGTCTCTTGGGGTCGCTGCAGGTCGATATTGGCGAGACGACGGCGATCACCGGCTGGTCGCCGCCTTTTTCGGTCGAGGACGGTCTGCGGCTGACGGTTGCGGCATCCGAGCGGGATCGCTGACTGCTGCTTACAGGCTCCAGACAGCATGCCCCTCGAGCAGCGGATTGCTCTGCTCCAACGCGGCCTTCACGTCGACCACCACGCCGTTCTCGCCAAGCAGACCAAGAATCTGCGCAGCGCCATCGGTCAAATAGGACTTGTGCGGCACGGCAAGGACGAGGGCGTCGAGCTTGCCGAAATCCTCGAGTGCCGCCAGCCGCACGCCGTATTCCTCCTCCGCCTCGTGATGGCTGGCCATGGGGTCGTGCACCAGCGGTTCGAGGCCGAATTGATGCAGTTCGCGGATGATGTCCGGCACGCGGCTGTTGCGCAGATCGGGGACGTTTTCCTTGAAGGTCAGGCCGAAGATGCCGATCCGGGCGCCGTTGATCGGCTTTTGCGCTGATACCAGCATCTTGATGAGTTTCTGGGCGATGAAGGCGCCCATGCCGTCATTGATGCGGCGGCCGGAGAGGATGACTTCCGGATGATAGCCGAGTTCCTCAGCCTTGGCGGTGAGATAATAGGGGTCGACGCCGATGCAGTGGCCGCCAACCAGACCGGGCGTGAAGGGCAGGAAATTCCATTTCGTCCTGGCCGCTTTCAGCACGTCGGCCGTGCGGATGTCCATTTTCTCGAAGATGATCGACAGCTCGTTCATCAAGGCGATGTTGAGGTCGCGCTGGGTGTTTTCGATCACCTTGGCGGCTTCCGCCACCTTGATGCTGGGCGCGCGGTGGATACCAGCCTGGACCACCGCGCCATAGACGGCGGCGATCCTATCGAGCGTTTCCTCGTTGTCTCCGGCGACGACCTTCACGATGCGTTCGAACGTATGCTCCTTGTCGCCGGGGTTGATCCGCTCAGGCGAATAGCCGACGTGAAAATCCTCGCCCTGGCGCAGGCCCGAGACCTCGGCAAGCACGGGGCCGCACACGTCTTCCGTCACGCCGGGATAGACCGTCGATTCATAGACGACGATGCCGCCCTTCTTCAAAGCCTGGCCGACGGTGCGTGAGGCGGAGATCATCGGGCGCAGATCCGGCTGCCGGTTCCTATCGATCGGCGTCGGAACGGCGACAATGAAGATATCCCGGTCTTGCAGGTCGTGAATGTCGCTGCTGATGCGCAGCCCGCTTTCCTTCAGACGTGCGGATGAAACCTCGCGGGTATCATCCTCTCCGGCTTTCAGGGCCGCGACGCGGGACGTCTTGATATCGAAGCCGACCACGTCGGAGAATTTCTCAGCCAGGGCGATCGCGACAGGCAATCCGACATAACCCAGGCCAATGACGGCAATTTTTTCGCTCAACACAATCCACCTCGAACAATCGACCTGAATTAGCCAAACCTAAGCGGCGTGTCAGCGCAAATCTTTGTTAGAAGAGGCCAATTCGGGTGCAAGTCAGATCAATGTGACGATCAGGCCGAGGCTTTGCAATAGACGCATCCGCGGGGCGTCGCCGCACGCCGGCCATCTTTTCGAGGTGAACGAATAAAACGGAAGTCTTGCGTGTTTTCTGCTCGTTCCCTCCCAAGGAGATCGCAAATCATGAGTAATTTCAATATCGCCGCCGCGGACAAGCGGGCGGCCCGCTATGACCATTTCACCATCGCACTCCACTGGCTGACGGCATTTCTGGTTCTGACCTTGTTCGCATTGGCCGAGGCCCGAGGCTTCGTTGCCCGTGGAACGCCTCTTCGTGGAGACCTGATCTTCGTGCATATCTCGCTCGGCGTTCTGCTAGCGGCTGTCCTCATCCTGCGCATTGTCTGGCGCGTCGCGACCCGCCAGCGCACAGCGCCAGCCGTCTCCGGGCTTCAGCATGTGGTGGCGACGCTTACGCATCTCGCTCTCTACGCGCTGATGATTTCGCAGGTGTCCTATGGCTTCCTGATGATCTGGGTCTCCGGCAACGGACCGAGCTTCTTCGGCCTGTTCTCGGTGCCGCCTTTGCTCGTTCTTGATCAGCCGACACGGCATCTGATGAGTGAATTGCACGACTACACCGCCTGGGCAATCATCGCCATCGCGGGAACTCATGCCGCAGCGGCCCTCATGCATCATTATGTGCTTCGCGACCGCGTGCTTGTCCGGATGATCCCTGCGCGCGGATAGGCGCTGCCGGACTGGTTCACCCTCAAATCGCCGCGGCAGGCCAAAAGGTCGCGGCGTCCCCTATCGAAACCCTTCGCTGCGAACCTATTTTAGTATTCAGAGACATATTTCTCGGAATGCGTGGTTCGCAATGCGTAACACATATCTTGCCCATTTATACGCCAGGCGCGCGGAGCTCGAATCCAGGCTCGAGCTGCATATAGCACGCTATTGTTTTGGCGAGGGAGAGGTCGACGACGGCACCGAGGTGGAGCTGAGGGACAGGATCCGGGAGGTTTCCGACGAGATCTCCGCGCTGGAAAGCGAGCATAGCCATTAGAGCGGCTTCAAAGCTCCAGTCTTTTTCTGGTCTTGCAACTGATCTACAGGTCTCTAACTCTACGCGGGGATTCGAGCACGATGTTGCGTGCTTGAGCAGTCAGTCTTTGAGAAGGGATGGTCATGGCAGGAGAAACGGTTCTGGTGGTCGGGGGAGCCGGTTATATCGGCTCGCATACATGTCTGGATCTGGCGAACAAGGGGTTTCAGCCCGTCGTCTACGACAATTTTTCCAACGGTCACCGCGAATTCGTCAAATGGGGTCCGGCGGAAGAGGGTGATATTCGCGACCGGGCGCGGCTCGATGAAGTCCTGGCGAAATACAAGCCGGCCGCTATCCTGCATTTTGCGGCGCTGATCGAAGTCGGCGAGTCGGTCAAGGACCCTGTCTCCTTCTATGAGAACAACGTCATCGGCACGCTGACGCTGCTATCGGCGGCGCAGGCGGCCGGCATCGGCGCTTTCGTGTTTTCCTCCACCTGCGCGACCTATGGCCTGCCGCAGAGCGTGCCGCTCGACGAAAGCCACCGGCAGGTGCCGATCAATCCCTATGGCCGCACCAAATATATCGTCGAGCAGGCGCTTGCCGATTATGACCAATACAAGGGGCTGCGCTCCGTGGTGCTGCGCTATTTCAATGCGGCCGGCGCCGATTTCGAAGGGCGCATCGGTGAATGGCATACGCCGGAAACCCACGCCATCCCGTTGGCGATCGATGCGGCGCTTGGCCGTCGTCAGGGCTTCAAGGTGTTCGGCAGCGACTATGACACACGCGACGGCACCTGCGTGCGCGACTATATCCACGTCCTCGATCTTGCGGATGCACATGTCCGGGCGGTGGAATATCTGCTGCGGGGCGGTGAATCGGTGGCGCTCAATCTCGGTACGGGTACGGGCACGACGGTCAAGGAATTGCTGTCGACGATCGAGACGGTGTCGAACCGGCCTTTCCCCGTCGAATATGTTGGCCGCCGCGAGGGCGATTCGACCACGCTGGTTGCCAATAACGATAAGGCCCGCGACGTTCTCGGCTGGTCGCCGAAATATGACCTGTCGCGCATTATCGAATCCGCCTGGAATTGGCATGCCAAATCCAACCAGCATTGAGCGGCGCGCTTCGGGCAAACGCCCGAACGTGCTGCTGATATCGGCCGATCAATGGCGGGGCGATTGTCTCTCCGCCGTCGGTCATTCTTGCGTCAAGACGCCCAATGTCGATGCTCTGGCGCGGGACGGCGTGTTGTTCCGCCGGCATTTCGCCGGAGCAGCGCCCTGCTCGCCGGCGCGGGCGACGCTTTATACCGGTCTCTATCAAATGAACCATCGCGTCTGCCGCAATGGTTCGCCGCTGGATGCCCGCTTCGACAATCTGGCGGCCGCCTCCCGCCGCGCCGGCTACGATCCGACCTTGTTCGGCTATACCGATACGGCGCCGGATCCGCGCGGCATGGACCCGAATGATCCGTATCTGACGACCTATGAGGGCGTGCTTCCGGGCTTCAGCGCGCGTCAGCTTCTGCCGGAGCATGAAAAGCAATGGCTCTCATGGCTGCGCTCGCACGGCCATGTGGGTGCGACGAGCCGCAATATTCATATTCCCGTCGGTGCCAAGCCCGGTGAAATCTCCAATGCGGCGCCTGCCTATTCCAAGGATGAGACGCAGACGGCTTTTCTTGCCGGGGAGTTCATTCGCTGGCTCGGCGAACAGGACGAGCCCTGGTTCGCGCATGTCTCCTTTCTCAGGCCGCATCCGCCGTTTTCGGTGCCGGAACCCTATAACCGCATGTTTGCCGCAAGCGACGGACCGGCTTTTGCGCGCGCAGCGGACCGCCAGACGGAGCAGACGGCGCATCCCTTTCTCGCCTACGCCATGCCACTGATCGGCAAGGGCGGCTTCATCCATGGCGGTGAGGGGCCTGCAAGCGACTGGACGGCTGAAGATCTGTCGGCGATCCGCGCCATCTATTACGGCATGATCGCCGAAGTGGACACGCAGCTCGGGCGGATCTGGCAGGCGCTGAGAGATGCGGATGCCTGGGACGATACGCTGATCGTGTTCACATCGGACCACGCGGAAATGATGGGCGATCACTGGATGCTCGGCAAGGGCGGCTTTTTCGATGGCAGCTATCACATCCCGCTGGTCATCCGCGATCCGGGACAGCCTGGCGGTATGGGCCAGCAGGTAGACCACTTCACCAGCGCCGCCGATATTTTTCCGACCCTCTGCGATCGCCTGGGCCTCCTGCCCGACAATCACCTCGACGGCGAGACGCTTCTGCCCTTTATCGAGGGTGCGGAGCCGGAGGACTGGCGCGATGCGGCCTTCTGGGAGTTCGATTTCCGCGATATCGCCAGGGGCGACGCAGAACGGCATTTTGGGCTCAGGTCGAATGCCTGCAATCTCGCTGTCATCCGAGGCGAGCGCTTCAAATACGTCCATTTCGCCGGACTGCCGCCCTTGCTATTCGATTTGGCGAAGGATCCGATGGAACTTATCAATCTCGCGGACGACCCGAATTATGCGGCGACCCGGCTTGCCTATGCCGAAAAGCTGCTGTCGCTCAGGGCGCGGCATCTCGATCAGACGCTCGCCTATACCGAACTGACGGAAACAGGGCCGGTCTCTCGCCGGCCCTGATCAGATTTACATAGCAGGCTATCAGGAAAACGAGCCGAGATAGGTCATCTTGCCGACCGGCAGCCCGCGGCTGCGCAGAATGTCGTGCACCGTGGTAACGTGGAAGAAGAAGTTCGGCAGCGCGAAGGTTGCGAGATAGCTTTCGCCGCTGAACACGATCTTGTTGCCGCCGGGCGTAACGATCACCTCCCGGTTTTCGCTGCCTTCCATCGTCTCCTGCGTCACCGTCGCCAGGAAATCCTCAGTCTTCTTTAGGCGTTCGCGCAGCTCGGCAACGGTGGTCTCGTTGTCCTCGAAGCGCGGTGCGTCGATGCCGGTCAGGCGGGCGATCGCGAGTTTGGCGCTGTCGGTGGCGCGCTGAAACTGGCCGGAGAGCGGCAGCATGTCGTCAATGAGGCGTGCGCCGACAAGGTCGTTCGGATCGGTGTCGTTTTCGGCCGCATAGGCCTCGATCTTGTCGAGATAGGTCGAAAGTTTTGCGAGGCCGCGTTGAAAGATGGGGACTGAGAAGCGGTACATCGAGGGCATGCTGGTTCTCCATGGTCGGCCGATGAGGTGGTCTCGGCCCGATATCGACGGAATTTTACGCCATTCAAATGTCGATGGAATGTCTGTTCCATCGGATTGGCCGCTCACATGTAGGCTTGATCACCGCCTTTTACAGCCTTTTTCGGCCGAAAATTACCGGCTGCGCTTCGATCGCCAGTTCCGTCATTGCGACTACAAAATAGTGTTGACGTTTTTGTCGAAAAATGGAATAAATATTCCGCAGATGGAATTTTACGGTTTGTTTGTTCCGTTTTTGGGTTGCCGTTATGGGAGATGGCAGCTCGGATTGCTGGCCCTACGGTGGAGACCGGGGGCTCCGGCGTTAAGGAGGGGTGTAGCCGGACACCGTAGTTGGAGGAAAAAATCATGAGAAAACTCATCCTGGGCTCCGCGATGGCCCTTATGCTGTCGACTGCGGCCCATGCCCAGACCATCGGTGTCTCGATGGCGCTGTTCGACGACAACTTCCTGACCGTTCTGCGCAACGGCATGCAGGATTATGCCAAGACCATGAAGGGCGTGTCGCTACAGGTCGAAGACGCTCAGAACGACGTCGCCAAGCAGCAGAGCCAGATCCAGAACTTCATCGCCAGCCACGTTGACGCCATCATCGTCAACCCAGTTGATACGGACGCCACGGCTGCCATTTCGAAACTGGCCGCTGATGCGAAAATTCCGCTGATCTACGTCAACCGCGAACCGGCAAACGTCGACAGCCTGCCGGATAAACAGGCTTTCGTCGCTTCCAACGAGCAGGAATCCGGCACGCTGGAAGCCAAGGAAGTTTGCCGCCTGCTGAAGGGCAAGGGCAAGGCCGTCGTCATGATGGGCGAACTGTCGAACCAGGCAGCCCGCATGCGTACCAAGGACGTGCATGACGTTCTCGCCACCGACGAATGCAAGGGCATCCAGATCGTTCAGGAACAGACCGCCAACTGGCAGCGTACCCAGGGCTCCGACCTGATGACCAACTGGCTCTCCAGCGGTTTGGAATTCGATGCCGTCATTTCCAACAATGACGAAATGGCGATCGGTGCCATTCAGGCGCTGAAGGCAGCCGGAAAGTCGATGGATAAGGTAGTCATCGGCGGTGTCGACGCGACGCAGGACGCCTTGGCAGCCATGCAGGCCGGTGACCTCGATGTCACCGTTTTCCAGGACGCAGCCGGTCAGGGCAAGGGTGCGGTCGATGCCGCGCTGAAGCTTGCCAAGGGTGATAAGGTCGACAAGAAGGTCTATATTCCCTTCCAGCTCGTGACGCCCCAGAACGTCAAGGACTTCGTCAAGAAGAACTAACAGAGCGCTGTTAGCGACGGATGCGGGCGCAACAGCCCGCATCCCCAAATTCCGACAGCTCCCGGGAGGGAAAAGATGGTTGTGAGCCCATCCACCATGGCTGCGGTGCGCGCCAGCGGCGCGGTCCCCAATGCCGCCTATCTGCTGAGTGCCGAAGGCATTCGCAAGGAATTTCCGGGCGTGCTGGCCCTCGATGATGTTTCCTTCCGTCTGAAGCGCGGCACCGTGCATGCGCTGATGGGCGAAAACGGCGCCGGCAAGTCGACGCTGATGAAAATTTTGGCCGGCATTTATATACCGGATCAGGGCGAAGTGCGCCTGAAGGGCGTCGAGATCCGCCTGAAATCGCCGCTGGATGCGCTGGAGAACGGCATCGCGATGATCCATCAGGAACTCAACCTGATGCCATTCATGACGGTCGCCGAGAATATCTGGATCCGCCGCGAGCCGAAGAACCGCTTGGGCTTCGTGGATCATGCCGAGATGAACAGGAAGACTGAAGAGCTCTTTCGTCGGCTGAACATCACCATCGATCCTGAAATTCAGGTGCGCGATCTTTCGGTCGCCAACCGCCAGATGGTCGAAATCGCCAAGGCGGTATCCTACAATTCCGACGTACTGATCATGGACGAGCCGACTTCGGCGCTGACAGAACGCGAGGTGGCGCATCTCTTCGAGATCATCCGCGATCTGCGTGCCCAGGGCATCGGCATCGTCTACATTACCCACAAGATGAACGAGCTGTTCGAGATCGCCGATGAATTTTCGGTGTTCCGCGACGGAAAATACATCGGCACGCATTTGTCCACCGATGTCACCCGCGACGACATCATCCGCATGATGGTCGGCCGCGAGATCACCCAGATGTTCCCGAAAGAGGAAGTGCCGATCGGTGATACGGTCCTTTCCGTCAAGGGGCTCACTCTGAACGGCGTCTTCTCCGATGTTTCCTTCGATGTGAAGGCCGGTGAAATCCTGGGGGTCGCGGGTCTCGTCGGCTCCGGCCGGTCGAATGTCGCCGAGACGATCTTCGGCGTGACGCCGGCCTCGTCCGGGACGATCGAGCTTTTCGGCAAGAAGGTCGATATCTCCTCGCCGGCGATGGCCATCCGGCACGGCATGGCGTTCCTGACGGAAGACCGGAAGGATACCGGCTGTCTGCTGATCCTCAGCGTGCTCGAGAACATGCAGGTCGCCGTGCTGCACGACAAGTTCGTGCGGGCCGGTTTCGTGCAGGAGGGCGCGATCGAGGAGACCTGCGAAGACATGGCGCGCAAGCTGCGCGTCAAGACGCCGAATCTCGATGAGCGGGTCGAAAATCTATCCGGCGGCAATCAGCAGAAGGTGCTGATCGGCCGTTGGCTGCTCACCAATCCGCGTATTCTGATCCTGGATGAACCGACCCGCGGCATCGATGTCGGCGCCAAGGCGGAAATACACCGTCTGGTCACGGAAATGGCGCGCAATGGCGTCGCCATCATCATGATCTCATCGGAGATGCCGGAAGTGCTCGGTATGAGCGACCGCATCATGGTGATGCATGAGGGACGGGTGACCGGTTTTCTCGATCGCGCGGAAGCAACCCAAGTCAAGGTGATGGAGCTGGCGGCGCAATGATCGGCCCGGCCGTCGCAAAGGGAGGATTGAACCATGGTTAGCAAAGTTGCAGAGGCGACCGCACCGTCAGTGACGCGCCCCAGGCGCCGCCGCGTGCCGCCGGAACTCGGGATCTTCCTCGTGCTGATCGGCATTGCGCTCGTCTGCGAAATCCTCGGCTGGATTTTCGTCGGCCAGAGCTTCCTGCTCAATGTGCAGCGCCTGAAGATCATGATCCTGCAGGTTTCCGTCATCGGCATCATCTCGGTCGGGGTGACGCAGGTCATCATCACCGGCGGTATCGATCTGTCATCGGGCTCCGTCGTCGGGTTGACGGCCATGGTGGCGGCGAGCTTCGCACAGTCCTCGACCTGGGCGCGGGCGCTTTATCCATCTCTGACCGATTTGCCGTTTTTCATTCCGATCGGCGTCGGCCTGCTGATCGGTCTGGCCGCCGGTTACGTCAACGGCCAGCTCATCACGAAAACCAAGATTCCGCCATTCATCGCGACGCTCGGCATGATGGTTTCGGCCCGCGGCCTGTCGAAATTGTACACGAAGGGGCAGCCGGTCTCCGGCCTCACCGATCAGTTCAATTTCATCGGCACCGGCATCTGGCCCGTCGTCGTCTTCCTGCTCGTCGCGTTGGTGTTCCATATCGTGCTGCGCTACACGCGCTACGGCAAGTTCACCTATGCGATCGGCGCCAATGTGCAAGCGGCACGCGTCTCGGGTATCAATGTCGAGGCGCATCTGGTGAAGGTCTACGCGATTGCCGGTCTGCTCGCCGGTCTCGCCGGCATCATCACCGCCGCCCGCGTCCAGACTGCGCAGGCCGGCATGGGTGTGACATATGAATTGGATGCGATCGCCGCTGCCGTTATCGGCGGCACCTCGCTCACGGGCGGTGTTGGCCGTATCACCGGCACGATCATCGGTACCGTCATTCTCGGTGTGATGATCTCGGGCTTCACCTTCCTGAACGTCGATGCCTACTACCAGGAGATTGCCAAGGGCGTCATCATCGTTGCCGCTGTCGCAATCGACGTCTACCGCCAGAAGAAGCGGGCCAAACACTGAAACGGCCGCGTTTCATCTGATATCTCGAGGCGGGGGTTTTGCCCCCGCCTTTTTCGTTTGCGGCGTCATTCTATGCTAATGCAGATTTTTTTCATTTAGCTATGGCGAATCCTGCCATCTTTTCTATTCTGGCCGCTTCCCGCTGCTCCTTCGAGCACACTATCCAGGATAGACAATGCAATCCGTATTCGATGGCCATAACGACGTTCTCTTAAGACTCTGGAATCATGCCCGCGACGGAACCGATCCGGTCGCGGAATTCAGGGATGGGGCATCGACCGGCCACATCGATGCGCGTCGCGCCAAGGCTGGTGGGCTGGCCGGTGGCCTCTGCGCCATCTACATCCCCTCCGGAAATCTGGTCTTCGCCGATCCCGACCGCAACGGCCACTATGCCACGCCGCTCTCGCCGCCGCTGGAGCGTGCGCCGTCGCTCGATATCGCGCTCGAAATGGCAGCGATCGCCCTCAAGCTCGATCGCGCCGGTGTCTGGAAGCTTTGCCGCTCGACCGCGGAAATCCGCGATTGCATGGAAAAGGGCATCTTCGCTGCGGTGATGCATATGGAAGGCTGCGAGGCGATCGACGCGGATCTCGTCGCGCTTGAAACCTTCTACGCGGCCGGCCTGCGTTCGCTCGGTCCCGTCTGGAGCCGCAACAACGTCTTTGCCCATGGCGTACCCTTCGCCTATCCGAGTTCACCGGATACAGGGCCGGGCCTGACGGATGCAGGTTTTGCGCTAGTGCGCGAATGCAACCGCCTCGGCATCGTCATCGACCTCGCCCATATCACCGAAAAGGGCTTCTGGGATGTGGCGAAGACATCGGATCAGCCGCTGGTTGCCAGCCATTCCAATGCACATGCGCTGACCCCCGTCGCTCGCAATCTCACCGACAGGCAACTCGACGCTATCCGGGAGAGCCGCGGCATCGTCGGCCTGAACTATGCGACGGCCATGCTGCGTGAGGATGGCCGCTCGGATGCCAACACGCCGATCGAGGTGATGGTTCGCCATGTCGACCACCTCGTCAGCCGCGTTGGCATCGATTGCGTCGGCCTCGGATCGGACTTCGACGGGGCGACGATTCCGCATGAAATCAGCGATGCTGCAGGCAATCAAAAGCTGATTGCTGCGCTCAGGAACGTTGGCTATGGTGAAGCCGATCTTGTGAAGCTGTGCAGGGAGAACTGGCTTCGTATCCTGGCCTCTGCTTGGGGAGAGAGCAGCAGACCGCGTATGTGATTCGTAGTAACAAAAGCTAAAATAAGGGAACGAAAACAATGATGATGACCAAGATGAACCGCAGCTTCCGCATCCTTTCGGCCGGTGCGGCTCTCTCGCTTTTGACGATGGCCGTGCCGAGCGCCTTCGCCACGACGCCGAAGGACACGCTGGTCGAAGGCTTCGCCTTCGACGACATTCTCAGCATGGACCCGGCCGAAGCCTACGAACTCTCCGCTGCCGAAGTCACCGGCAACACCTACAGCCTGCTCGTTCGCCTAGATATCAACGACACCTCCAAGATCCAGGGCGATATTGCCGAGAGCTGGTCGGTTTCCGACGATCACCTGACCTATACGTTCAAGCTGAAGCCCGGCTTGAAGTTTGCTTCGGGCAATCCGATCACCGCCGATGACGTCGCCTGGTCTTTTGAGCGCGTCGTCAAGCTCGACAAGAGCCCGGCCTTCATCCTCACTCAGTTCGGCCTGACCGGCGCCAATGTCACGGAAAAGGCGAAAGCGACCGATCCGAGCACCTTCACCTTCACCGTCGACAAGCCCTACGCGCCGAGCTTCGTGCTGAACTGCCTGACGGCGACCGTTGCGGAAGTGGTCGACAAGAAGCTGGTGACGCAGCACGTCAAGCCGGTGACACCGTCGGCCGATTACAAGTATGACAACGACTTCGGCAATGGCTGGCTGAAGACCGGCTTTGCCGGCTCCGGTCCGTTCAAGCTGCGCGAATGGCGCGCCAACGAGGCCGTCGTTCTGGAGCGCAACGACAATTATTACGGCGAAAAGCCGAAGCTTGCGCGCGTCATCTACCGCTTCATGAAGGAAAGCTCCGCACAGCGCCTGGCGCTGGAGAATGGTGACATCGACGTTGCCCGCAACCTGTCGCCGACGGACCTCGCGGCCGTCGAGAAGAACGCTGAACTTACCTCCACCAATGCGCCGAAGGGCACGATCTACTACGTCAGCCTCAACCAGAAGAACCCGAACCTTGCCAAGCCGGAAGTGCAGCAGGCGTTCAAGTACCTGGTCGATTACGACGCCATCAGCAAGACGCTGATCAAGGGCATCGGCGAAATCCATCAGACCTTCGAGCCGAAGGGCATGCTTGGCTCTCTGGATGAAAATCCGTTCAAGCTCGATGTCGCCAAGGCCAAGGAACTGCTCGCCAGGGCCGGTCTGCCCAATGGCTTCTCCGTGACGATGGACGTGCGCAGCATCGAGCCGGATACGGGTGTCGCCACCTCGATCCAGCAGACGCTCGGCCAGGCCGGGATCAAGGTCGAGATCATTCCCGGCGACGGCAAGCAGAAGCTCACCAAGTATCGCGCCCGTAACCACGACATCTATTTCGGCAACTGGGGCAACGACTATTGGGACCCCCATTCCAACGCCGATACGTTCACGAACAATCCTGACAACTCCGACGCAGGCACCAACAAGACGCTCGCCTGGCGCAACGACTGGACGACGCCGGAGCTCGACAAGGAAACAAAGGCTGCCCTGTTCGAGGTCGACGCCACCAAGCGCGGCGCCATGTATCAAGATATCCAGAAGAAGTACCTGGATGCCAGCCCGTTCGTCTTCCTGTTCCAGCAGACGGAAGTCGCCGGCTATCGCAAGGATGTGAAGGACTTCAAGCTCGGCCCGAGCTTCGACACCAACTTCGTCTGGCCAGTGTCGAAGTAATGGTCCGATAGGACTAGTTCTTTGAGCACAGTCGAACGGAAAATGGAGGTGCGGCCCAAAAAGGGCCGTGCCGCGCCCATTGCGATGGGTGTTTTGCGCTTCCTCGTCGTGGCGGTCACGACCTATCTCGGCCTTCTCGCCGTCACGTTTTTCATCGGGCGCGTTATCCCGATCGATCCGGCGCTGGCGATTGCCGGCGACCATGCGCCTGCGCAGGTGCTGGAGCGGCTGCGCCGCCAAATGCATCTCGATCAGCCGCTCTATCTGCAGTTCTACTATTATCTGCTGAGTGCCCTGACCGGCGATTTCGGTACCTCCGTGCTGACGACCAATCCGGTGATGGACGATATCCGGCGTGTCTTTCCGGCGACGATGGAGCTTGCGACCGTCGGCACGATCATCGGCGCGGTTTTCGGCGTTCCCTTTGGTGTGCTAGCCGCCGTGCGCCGCAACAGCTTCGTCGACCAGATCGTCCGTGTCATCGGACTTGTCGGCTATTCGGTGCCGGTGTTCTGGCTGGCGATGGTGTCGCTCGTCATCTTCTACGCCAAGCTGGGTTGGGTGGCCTATCCTGGCCGCATCGACATCGCCTTCGAATATACGTTCACGCCGATCACTGGTTTCTATCTGCTCGACAGTGCCATGCAGGGGCAATGGGATGTGTTCTGGGATGCCTTCCGTCACATTATTCTGCCGGCCTCGCTGCTCGGCTATTTCTCGCTGGCCTATATCAGCCGGATGACACGCAGTTTCATGCTGAACGAGCTGGGTCAGGAATATATCGTCGCTGCCCGCGCCAAAGGGCTTTCGGAGACGCGGGTGATCTGGGGCCATGCGCTGCGCAGTGCCGTCGTGCCGCTGATCACGGTGATTGCGCTCTCCTATGCCGGATTGCTGGAAGGCTCTGTGCTGACCGAGATCGTCTTTTCCTGGCCGGGCATCGGTTTCTATATCACCAGTTCGCTGCAAAATGCCGACATGAACGCCGTGCTCGGCGGCACGGTCATCGTCGGTACGGTCTTCATCGGGATCAACCTGCTCTCCGACTTGCTCTACCGCACTCTCGATCCAAGGACGCGACGTAAATGACGGCTGGGACCACGCAACTTTCCTGGCGTGACTGGCTGCTGTCGGATCGGCCGCAGTCGCGCCGGCAGGCGAGCCTCGGGCGCGCCTATGTCACCTGGCGGCAATTTTCCGCCAATCGGCTGGCCGTTCTCGGATTGCTGATTATTGTCGCCCTCGTTCTCGTGGCGGCCCTTGCCGATGTCATCGCCCCCTATCCGCCAACGATCGGCGATCTGACCAACGCCTATCTGAAACCGCCCGGCACTGGTGGCTATCTTCTCGGCACCGACAATCTCGGGCGCGATATCCTGTCCCGTTTGATCTATGGGTCGCGATGGACCCTCTATATCGTTGTGCTCGTCGCGATCATTTCGGCGCCGTTGGGGCTGTTTATCGGTATGATAGCTGGCTATGCAGGTGGCTGGATCGATACCGTGCTGATGCGCATCACCGATATTTTCCTCGCCTTTCCGAAACTGGTGCTGGCGCTCGCTTTTGCAGGCGCGCTCGGCCCCGGCATCGAGAATGCCATCATCGCTATCGCCATCACCTCCTGGCCACCCTATGCGCGCCTGGCGCGGGCCGAGACGATGACAGTGCGGCGCTCCGATTACATCGCCGCCGTGCAGCTCATGGGCGCCTCGCCGATGCGTATCGTTTTTCGCCATATCATGCCGCTTTGCATTTCCTCGGTGATCGTGCGCGTGACACTCGATATGGCCGGTGTCATTCTGACCGCAGCGGGCCTCGGTTTCCTTGGCCTCGGCGCACAGCCGCCCCTGCCAGAATGGGGCGCGATGATCGCCACCGGGTTCAAATATTATCTCGATCAATGGTGGGTCGCGGCGATGCCAGGTATCGCCATCCTGATCGTCAGCCTGGGCTTCAACCTGCTCGGTGACGGCCTGCGCGATGCGCTCGATCCGAAGGAGAGCGGCCAATGACGGCATTGTTGACGGTCGAGAACCTCAGGGTTCGTTATCCTACCCGCACCGGCGTGATCGAGGCCGTGCGCGGCGTATCCTTCACGCTCGGCCGCGAGCGGCTCGGCATCGTCGGCGAGAGCGGTTCGGGCAAATCGCAGACCGGCCGCGCCATCATGGGGCTGACGCCGTCACATGGCATCGTCACGGCGGACAAGCTGAACTTCAGCGGCATAGACCTGCTGTCGGTCTCGGCCAGGGAGCGCCGGTCTCTGCGCGGCAAGCGCATCGCCATGGTGCTGCAGGACCCGAAATATTCGCTCGACCCGGTGATGACCATCGGCAAGCAGATCACCGAGACGCTGCGAACGCACGAGAAGGTCAGCAAGGCGGAAGCGCGCGACCGTGCGCTGGCCATGCTGGAAGCCGTGCAGATCCGCGATCCCAAACGCGTCTACGAGCTGCATCCGCATGAGGTGTCCGGCGGCATGGGACAGCGCGCGATGATCGCGATGATGCTGATCGCCGGGCCGGAACTGCTGATCGCCGACGAGCCGACCTCGGCGCTCGACGTCACCGTGCAGCTCGATGTGCTGAGGATCATGGACAGGCTGGTATCGGAACGTGGCATGGGGCTGATTTTCGTGTCGCACGATTTGAGGCTGGTATCTTCCTTCTGTGATCGGGTCATCGTCATGTATGCCGGCAAGATCGTCGAGGAACTGAAGGCTGCCGATCTCAACAATGCGCAGCATCCCTATACGCGCGGCCTGTTGAACTGCATGCCCGTGATCGGTGAGAACCGCCATCCGCTGCCGGTCCTCGACCGCAAGCCGGAGTGGGCGGCATGACGGCAGCGCTTGCAGTCGACGGCCTCAGCGTCGTCTATGACGGTTATTCTGCCCTCGATGCGGTCAGTATCGATGTGAACAAGGGCGAATCCTTCGGTCTTGTCGGCGAGTCCGGTTCCGGCAAGTCGACCTTGTTACGCGCCGTCGCCGGTCTTGCGCCCGTCAGCGGCGGCTCAATCCGCGTCGATGGCGAGGTGCTGAAGGGGGCGAAACGCGCCAAGGCGTTCTATCGCCAGGTCCAGATGGTGTTTCAGGACCCCTATGGTTCGCTGCACCCGCGTCAGACCATCGACCGGCTGCTGCTGGAGCCGCTGGCGATCCACGGTATCGGCGACAGCGAGACGCGCATCACCCGGGCGCTCGACGAAGTCGGCCTTGGGTCGGGCTTCCGTTTTCGCTATCCGCACCAATTGTCGGGCGGCCAGCGTCAGCGCGTGGCGATCGCCCGGGCCTTGATTGTCGAGCCGTCGATCCTGTTGCTCGACGAGCCGACCTCGGCGCTGGACGCTTCCGTGCAGGCGGAAGTGCTCAATCTGCTGGAGCAGGTGCGCAGGGATCGTCACCTGACTTTCGTCATGGTCAGCCACGATCTCGGCGTCGTCACGCATATGTGCGAACGTCTGGTGGTGATGCAGAATGGCGCCGTCGTCGAGCGTCTGAGCGCAAAAGAATTGGCGGCTGGCGATGTCAAGCAGGACTACACGCGCAACCTGATGATTGCGAGCAAGGGTTTTGTCCGCGCCTAACTAGCTGTATTCGTTGTGTCTTCAACACTCTTTTAGTTAAGCAGCGCTTAAAAGACGACCAATCGTATAGACTATTGACTCGTGCCGCAATTCTGTCATGATCCCATTAATGGCGGTTAACTTTCGTGATCCCTGTTACGGGTCATACACGAGTGGAGGCAGGCATGTTTTTCATGGGTGGCATGACCATGGGTTATCTTCATCCGCCACAGCCGGCGAAAGAGGAGGACGCGTTGGCCGTCACTCTGCCGGAAGAAAAGAGCCGCCGTCAGATCGGTCCGACCGAAGCTGCGGCTCCCGAACCCGAAGTAAGCGCCGTAGAGCGCACTTTGATCTGGGCTCGCCGTATTCTCTGCTGATTTCGGCTTTGCTGATCTTTCGAGCCCGACCGTCATCCAGTGGTTTATTTTTTCCTTCGTTGGCCTCTGGAAGAAAAACCATCTCTACCTAATTGATAGGGATTGTATGAATGTCGGGCGTGAACTCGCCCGCAAAACATCGAAAAAATAACGAACGGAGGCAACACATGGCGAATTTGGGTATGTCTAATACGCATGTGAATCAGTTCGACGGTTCTAAGCGCGTAGCAACGACGCGGAGCAAGATTCAGACTGCGATCCACGTTGCGCTGTTTTCAGCCGCGTTTGTCTTTATCGCTGCAATCGTCTGCGGCATCGTTATCTAAGCGCGCCGCAAGAATGATATGACCGGCATTGATCGGTCATATCTTGCGCCTGCCGTTGCGGCGCGCTGTAGGATGATGGTCATCCCCTCTCTGTTTCCTGACGGTTACCATTACATTCCTATTTGTTCCAAGTTGAAACCTTACCTTACGGCAACTCTTCTTTCCCACCGTTGTCAAAACTTTGCTGGGCAAAGAAAATTTCTTGCGCCCAATAGAATGCGCTTCATGAAAACAGTAAGCTCCGCCAAAACACAAAGTACAGTGGGGCGGAAGCATGACCAAGGTGGGGGCTGGGCGCAGCAGCAGGCGGAGTGGTGCTCTCGACGTGAAGGCGGTCCTGAACCAGGATTCGCATGCCGTACGCGACGCCAAGGAGAATAATCTCGAATTGGCGATCGGCCACGAGGTTCGTGCCTTTCGCAAGAAGCTCGGCATCACCGGCGCCGATCTTGCCTCGGCAACCGGCATATCGCTCGGCATGCTCTCAAAGATCGAAAACGGCAACACGTCGCCGTCTCTCACCACATTGCAGGCCCTGGCTCGGGCGCTCGGTGTGCCTGTCACATCGCTATTCCGGCGTTTCGAAGAAAAACGCAACGCCGTCTTCGTCAGGGCCGGCGAGGGTTTGGAGATGGAGCGGCGAGGGACGCGCGCCGGTCATCAGTACAATCTGCTCGGCCATATCGCCAACGGGTCTAGCGGATTGCAGGTCGAACCCTATCTCATCACGCTAACGGCCAATTCCGATGTTTTTCCGGCGTTTCAACATGAAGGGCTGGAATTGATCTATATGCTGGAAGGAGAGGTCGAATACCGTCACGCCGACAAGCTCTATGCGATGCGGCCCGGCGACAGCCTGTTCTTCGACGCCGATGCGCCGCATGGTCCGGAGGTGCTGACAAGTCTGCCGATCCGCTTTCTGTCGATCATTTCCTACCCGGAAAAAAACGGCTCTTGAGAGGAATTTGCGAATCTTTTGAGGGAGTTCAGTTTAAGTTCATCTTCCGCGGGATATGCAGGGCTCAACCTACCAAGCCCTGCCGATTTGCGGTCGCAAGAAATCAGCCTAAGGAGAATGCCTCATGACCTTGATCGATTGTCTTTGACACGAGCGGACTGCTGCCGGAATCATCCGGTTGCGTCTCAAGTTTCACGGAAGCCTGTTTCGAATGGTGGCGCAAAATTGCCATGATCTTGACGAAGAGGCCGTGAAAATCTTCGCCTGAATACGTTTGTTCTAAGCCGCCACTTCGAATTCATCCCCTTCGCACGCCGGGAAGCGAAGCAAAGGGTCCAAATGCATGAATAGTTGTGTGAGGCAGGACAAGAGACGTTAAAGGCGACAATGCCTGTCACTCTGTTTGGACCCAGAACACGAATCCATGACATCTCAAAATCTCTCCACTGTTCCGCCGCGCGATTCTGAAGCCAAGCAGATCGATCATAACGATTCGATCCGTGCCACCTACTTCTCCAACGATCAGATCCGGGAATGCGGTGCGATCTTCGCCCGCAACGGCGCTGCGACGAAGCTGCCGGGCTTTGCGTCCTTCGATTTCTTCGACCGGCACAAGGAGAACGAAAAAGAGATCCTGCGCGTCTATCGTTCGGCCAATGCCGACGTCGACGCCGGCGAATCGATCACACCTGCGGCCGAATGGCTGCTCGACAACCACTACATCATCGAGGAAGCGATCCAGGAAGTCCGCCGCGATTTCCCGAAGAAGTACTACGATCAACTGCAGAAGATCACCATAGACGGCATGGTGATGCCGCGCACGCTGGCGCTTGCCTGGCTCTATGTCGCCCACACGCACAGCACCGTATCCAACCAGGGCCTGCTGGCGCTCGTCGAAGGCTTCCAGTCGCACGAGATGCTGAAGATCGGTGAACTCTGGGCGGTTCCGTCGCTGGTGCGCTATGTTCTCGTCGACAATCTGCGTCGCATCTCCAGCCGCGTCGAGCAGAGCCGCCTGACGCGCAAGAAGGCCAACGCCGCGGTCGATGAGCTCATTCGCCTCAATGACGACGCCAAGGTCACCGAGTTCCTGAGGACGCTCGAGCCCTATACATCAGACAATACCTTCGCCACGCAGTTCCTCTATCGCCTGCGCGATGGCTCGCATACCTCTGGCCTTGCCGTCACCTGGCTGGAAAGGCGCCTGACGGAAGCCGGCACCGATGCCGAAACCGTCATGATGGCCGAGCATAACCGCCTGTCGTCCGGCAATGTGACGATGGGCAACATCATCAAAAGCCTGCGGCTGATCGACGACACCGACTGGTCGGGCTGGGTCGAGGAGGTCAGCGCGGTCGACAAGCTGCTCTGGGACGAGACCGATTACGCAAAGCTCGATCCCGGCTCACGCAACAGCTATCGCCGCGCCATCGAGAAGCTTGCCCGCCGCTCCGACAAGACGGAAATGGAGATCGCCCAGGTCGCCATGGCCATGACCGAAGCGGCCAAGGCCTCGGGCGAGCCGCAGCCGCATGAGCCGAATATCGGCGATTTCATTGTCGGCCAGCAGATCGAGAAGTTGGAAAAGGCGATCGGCTTCCGCCCGAAGCTGTCGCAGCGCTTCGTCCGCCAGTGGCGCAAGTTCAACTGGCTGGCGATCGCCGCCCCCGTTCTTCTGCTCACCGTCATCGCTCTCTGGATCGTTGGTTATTTCATGATCCAGGCCGGCATGGGCTGGGCTGAAACCATAATCCTGCTGCTGATGTTCTCGCTGCCGGCATCGGAAGGCGCCACCGGCCTGTTCAACTTCGTGGTCACCATGTACCTCACGCCGGCGCGTCTCGTCGGCTATGAGTTCAAGGAGGGCATTCCGGAAGAGGCCCGCACGCTGGTCGTCGTGCCGACATTGATCGCCAATCGCGACAGCGTCGACGAACTGGTGCGCAACATCGAAGTTCATTATCTCGCCAATCCGCTTGGCGAAGTCTATTACGCGCTGCTGAGCGACTGGCCGGACAGCAAGGAAGAAGAGAGCGAACGCGATCTGGAAATTCTGGATTACGCCCGTCGCGAAGTCGCCAATCTCTCGGCCCGCTATGCGGAAGACGGCAAGCAGCGCTTCTATTTGCTGCATCGCCGCCGCCTCTACAATCCGGCCGAAGGCGCCTGGATGGGCTGGGAGCGCAAACGCGGCAAGCTGCACGAACTGAACCTGTTGCTGCGCGGCGACCGCGACACGACCTTCCTGCCCGGCGCCAATACCGTGCCGAAGAACGTGCAATACGTCATGACGCTCGATTCCGATACGCGCCTGGTGCGCGACACGGTCACGAAGCTCGTCGGCAAGCTGCATCATCCGACCAACCGCCCGGTCTTCGATCCTGAAACCAAGCGTGTCGTGCGTGGCTACGGCGTGCTGCAGCCGCGCGTCACCCCGTCGCTGACGACCGGCAAGGACGCTTCGGTGTTCCAGCGCGTCTTCTCCGTCAACCGCGGTCTCGACCCCTATGTCTTTGCTGTCTCCGACGTCTATCAGGACCTGGTCGAGGAAGGTACGTTCACCGGCAAGGGCCTCTATCATGTCGACGCGTTCGAAGCTTCGCTGAAGGGCAAGATCGAGGAGAACGCGGTTCTCAGCCACGACTTGCTCGAAGGCTCGATGGCGCGCTGCGCCCTAGTTACTGACTGCGAACTCGTCGAGGATTTCCCGATCCGTTACGAAGTCGAAGTCTCGCGCCAGCATCGCTGGGCTCGCGGCGACTGGCAGTTGCTTCCCTATCTCTTCAATCCGAAGCGCGGTGTCACCGGCCTCGGCCGCTGGAAGATGATGGACAATCTGCGCCGCTCGCTGACGCCGATCGCCTGGTTCTTCGCCTCCGTGCTCGGCTGGTATTTCATGGGGCCGTTCGCCGCCCTGATCTGGCAGATCCTGCTGATCTTCTGCCTGTTCGTGGCACCGACGCTGTCGCTGATCAACGGCATCATTCCGCGCACCAGCGATATCGTCGCCCGCGCCCATCTCTATACGGTCTGGTCGGATATTCGTGCCGCCAATGCGCAAGTAGCGCTACGGATCGTCTTCATCGCCGACGGCGCCTGCATCATGGCTGACGCTATCGGCCGCTCGCTCTACCGTGCCTTCGTCAGCCGCAAGCTGATGCTGCAATGGCGCACGGCGGCCAGCGCCCAGGCGGCTGCCCAGACGACGATCCTCGGCCATTACCGCGTCATGTGGCACGCACCGGTGCTGGCGCTGCTGGCATTGGCTTTCGCGTCTCTTTCCGGCGACAACGCCTTCTTTGTCGGCATTCCCTTCGCGCTGCTGTGGATTCTGTCGCCGGCGATCGCCTGGTATGTCAGCCAGACGGCGGAAACCGAAGACAAGCTCGAAGTGCCGGAAAGCGTTTCGGCCGAGCTGCGCAAGATCGCGCGGCGCACCTGGCGTTATTTCGACACCTTCGTTGTCGAGCAGCAGAACCACCTGCCGCCGGACAATGTGCAGCAGACGCCGCATGCGGTGGTTGCTTCGCGTACCTCGCCGACCAATATCGGCGTCTACCTGCTCTCGGTGATTTCGGCCCGCAATTTCGGCTGGATTTCCTTCGAAGAAACCATCGATCGCATGGAAAAGACCATGGCGACCGTCGAGAAGCTCGAGAAATTCCGCGGGCATCTCTGCAACTGGTATCATACGGATACGCTGAAGCCGATGGGCGCGCGCTACGTCTCGGCGGTCGATAGCGGTAACTTTGCCGGCCATCTGATCGCCGTGTCTTCGGCCTGCCGCATCTGGGCGGAAGCACCTTCCGCGCATATGCAGGGCAACCTCGACGGTATCGGCGATGTCGCCGGCATTCTCGGCGAAATGCTTGCCGAACTGCCGGATGACCGCAAGACCGTTCGTCCGCTGCGCCATCGCCTGGAAGAGCGCATCATCGGCTTCCGCAACGCTCTGGCGGCCGTCAAGCGCGAGCACGAGTTCGCCTCGATCCGCATCATCAACCTGTCCGTCCTGGCGCATGATATCCAGAAACTCGCCGCCAACCTCGACCACGAGGTCAAGTCGCCGCAGAGCGGCGAGGTGCTCACCTGGTCGGAATCGCTGGTGAAGGTCTGCGAAGGCCATATCGCCGACAGCGTCTTCGATCTCGCCAATGTCGATGCGCTGCGTCAGCGCCTGGCCAAGCTGCGCGACCGCATGCGCGAGACCGCCTTCGGTATGGAATTCGGTTTCCTCTACCGCCCGGAACGGCGCCTGCTTTCCATCGGCTTCCGCGTCGAAACCAACGAACTCGATGCCGCCTGCTACGACTTGCTGGCGTCCGAAGCCCGTCTTACCAGCCTCTTCGCCATCGCCAAGGGCGACCTGCCGACGGAGCATTGGTATCGTCTCGGCCGCCAGGTCGTGCCGATCGGCTCGCGTGGCGCGCTGGTTTCCTGGTCCGGCTCGATGTTCGAATATCTGATGCCGCCGCTCGTCATGCAGGAGCGTCAGGGCGGTATCCTGAACCAGACCAACAATCTGATCGTTCAGGAGCAGATGAACTATGCCAAGCGCCTCGGCGCCGGCATTCCCTGGGGCATTTCGGAAGCGGCGTTCAACGCCCGCGACCACTATATGCACTACCAGTACACCAACTTCGGTGTGCCTTCGCTCGGCCTGAAGCGCGGCCTCGGCCAGAATGCCGTCATCGCGCCTTATGCCTCTATCCTCGCCAGCCAATACCGGCCGGAAGCGGCGCTCGAAAACCTGCAGAAGCTGCGCAAGGTCGGCGCCCTCGGCACCTATGGCTTCCACGACGCCGTCGACTTCACGCCGACCCGCGTTCCGGAAGGCAAGAAGTGCGCGGTGGTCTTCAACTATTATGCCCACCATCACGGCATGTCGATTGCGGCTATTGCCAACGTCGCCTTCAATGGTCGCCTGCGCGAGCTCTTCCACGCCGATCCGGTGATCGAAGCGGCCGAACTGCTGCTGCAGGAAAAGGCGCCGCGCGACATCCCGGTCATGGCCGCCAAGCACGAGAGCGACCAGCCGGCGAATATCCAGGAAGACATGCTGCGTCCGGAAATCCGCAAGATCGCCGATCCGGCCACGCAGGACCGCGAACTCGCCTTCCTCTCCAACGGTCATTATGCCGTCATGCTCACGGCGACTGGCGCCGGTTATTCGCGCTGGAACGGCTTGTCCGTCTCGCGTTGGCGGGCCGATCCGACGGAAGACCGTTGGGGCACCTTCATCTTCCTACGCGATACCGCGTCCGGCCAGTGGTGGTCGGCCACCTCCGAGCCGCGCAGCGTCGAAGGCGAGAAGGTCAAGGTCACCTTCAGCGATGAAAAGGCGGAATACAGCAAGACGGTGGGTGATCTCACCAGCGACGTCGAGTGCATCGTCGCAACCGAACACGATGCCGAAGGCCGCCGCGTGACGCTGCTCAACATGGGCGCGGAGGATCGCTTCATCGAGGTGACCTCCTATCTCGAGCCGGCTATCGCAAGCGATGACGTCGATTCCGGCCATCCGGTCTTTGCCCGCATGTTCGTGCGCACCGAAATCGGCAGCAGCGGCGATGTGATCCGCGCTGAGCGCAACAAGCGCGACTATAACGAGCCTGACATGTCTGTCGCCCACCTGGTCGTCGACAATGCCGGCACCGAGCGTCCGACTGAATTCGAGACGGACCGCCGCAAGTTCCTCGGCCGTGGCCGGACGCTGGCGGAAGCTGCTGCTTTCGATCCGGGTGCAGTCCTCTCCGGTACGGATGGCTTCACCATGGACGCCTGCCTTTCGCTGCGCCGCGTCGTGCGCGTGCCGGCGGGCAAGAAGGTCAGCGTGATCTTCTGGACGATCGCCGCACCGCATCGTGAGGATGTCGACAAGGCGGTCGATCGCTACCGCAATCCCGATACGTTCGGCATCGAGCTCACGCAGGCCTGGACGCGCACGCAGATGCAGATGCGCCATGTCGGCGTCACCTCGCAGCAGGCCGCAGCCTTCCAGAAGCTTGCGCGCTATCTCGTCTATCCGGATATGCATCTGCGCGCCGACGGCGCCACCGTTCAGGCTGGCCTGCATTCGCAGTCGGCGCTCTGGCCGGTGACGATCTCGGGTGATTTCCCGATCTTCACGCTGCGCATCAATGACGATATCGATCTCGAAATCGCCAGGGAAGCGCTGAGCGCGGCGGAATATATGCGTTCGCGCGGCATCAATGCCGATCTGGTGATCGTCAACGAGCGCGCCGTCGATCAGGCCCAGGACATGCAGCGCGAGCTGGACAAGCTCGTCGAGCATATTCGCCACAATCAGGGCGAAGGGCTGCGTCAGAATATCTTCTCGGTCCGCAAGGATCTGATCGAGCAGGAGACTTACCAGCAGATTCTTGCTGCCTCGCGCGTGATCTTCCATGCACGCAACGGCAAGCTCGTCGATCAAATCGCCCGTGCGGCGACGCTGTTCGGTTCCGCGCAATCCGATGGGCCGGCGCCGGTCAATCGTCTTGCCGTGCCGATGGTGCCGCAGAAATCGGTTTTCGCAGCCGACGAACTGGAAGCGCAGGACGATCTGGACTTCTGGAACGGTTATGGCGGCTTTGCCGACAATGGCCGCGAATATGTCGTCCGGCTCGCCGGCGGTCAGTCGACGCCGCAGCCGTGGATCAACGTCATCTCCAACGAGCGCTTCGGCTTCCATGTGCCGGCCGAAGGCGGTGGCTTCACCTGGAGCCATAACTCACGCGACTATCAGTTGACCCCGTGGACCAACGACATGGTCATCAACCGTCCGGGCGAGGCGCTTTACGTGACCGATCTCGACAGCAACACGGTCATGACTCCCTATGCGAGCCTGTCGCGCAATCCGAATGTGCGATATGAGGCCCGTCACGGGCTTGGCTATTCGGTGTTCTCGAGCAAGCAAAACGGCATTGCGCTGGAACTGACGCAAACGGTCGACCGCGAGCGTCCGGTCAAGCTCTTCCGCCTGCGCATCCGCAATACGGGCGACGGCGCCCGCCGGCTGCGGCTCTACAATTATGCGGAATGGGTCCTCGGCACCAATCCGAACAAGACGCGGCCGTTCATCCTATCGTCGCTGGATGAGGAAACGGGTGCGCTGTTTGCCAACAATGCCTACAGCATCGACTATTCCAAGCGTGTCGCTTTCATGGCGGCGAGCGAAGGACATTCGAGCTTCTCAGCCAGCCGCCGCGAATTCATCGGCCGCCATGGCACGGTGCAGATGCCGGAAGCGGTCGTTTCCGGCGCGGTCCTCTCCAACTCCACCGATCTCGACGGCGATCCCTGCGCGGCACTCGCCTTCGACCTGACTGTCGGAGCCGGCGAGCAGAAGGATATCTGCCTCTATATGGGCGATACCGCTTCGATCGAAGAGGCGCGTGCGTTGGTTGCCGATATCCGCAAGGCCGATTTCGAGGCCGTGCTTTCGGCCAGCCGCGGCTTCTGGGACGGCTTCACCGGCCGTCTGCAGATCTCGACGCCGGACAAGGCGATGGACAACCTGATCAATGCCTGGCTTCCCTACCAGAGCCTCGGTTGCCGCATCTTGTCACGTACGGCCTTCTATCAGTCGTCGGGTGCTTTCGGCTTCCGCGACCAGTTGCAGGATACGCTGGCATTCCTGATGCACGCACCGGAGCTTGCCCGCAACCAGATCCTGAATGCGGCGCAACGCCAATTCCGCGAAGGTGATGTGCAGCATTGGTGGCTGCCGGGCAGCGGCGCCGGCGTACGCACGAGTATCTCTGACGATGTCGTCTGGCTCGCCTATGCCATCGACCAGTATTGCACCGTGACCGGCGACAAGTCGCTCCTCGATGAAGAGCTTGCCTTCGTCGAAGGTGCGGCCCTCATGCCCGGCACGCATGACGTTTTCTACCAGCCGACCGTGTCGCAGGATAAGGTCAGCGTCTACGAGCATGCGGCTTTGGCGCTCGATCTCGCGATCAAGCGCAAGGGCGGCAACGGTCTGCCGCTGATCCTCGGCGGCGACTGGAACGACGGCATGAACCGCGTCGGCATCCAGGGTCGTGGTGAAAGCGTTTGGCTCGGCTGGTTCCTGGCTGGCACGCTCAACGCTTTTCTGCCCTACGCGGAAGCCCGCGGCGACAAGGAGCGCGTCGAGCGCTGGAAGAAGCATCTGCCGGAATTGCGCAAGGCGCTGGAAACGGCGGGCTGGGATGGCGGTCATTATCGTCGCGGCTACTTCGACGATGGCAGCCCGCTCGGCTCGGACGAGAATTTCGAATGCCAGATCGATTCGATCGCGCAGTCCTGGAATATTCTCTCCGGCCAAGGCGACCGCGAGCGCGGCGAGAAGGCGCTGAACGCCGTTCTCGAAAAGCTGGTCGATGATGACAACCGCATCATCCGGCTGTTCACGCCGCCTTTCGCCAAGTCGGCGCGAGATCCGGGTTACATCAAGGCCTACCCGCCGGGTGTCCGCGAAAACGGTGGCCAGTATACCCATGCCGCTACCTGGGTGGTCATGGCACTGGCGGAAATGAATCGCGGCGACGATGCCTGGCATTGCTTCGAACTGCTGAATCCGGTGAACCATGCACGAAATCGTGATCAGGCCGATACTTACCGTGTGGAGCCTTATGTCATTGCCGCCGACGTCTATGGCGAGGGGCAATTGACCGGCCGCGGCGGCTGGACATGGTACACGGGCTCGGCCGGATGGCTTTATCGCGTAGCAATTGAGGGGATTCTCGGTATCCGTGTCAAAAACGGCCATCTCTACGTCAAGCCGGCACTGCCGTCGAAGTGGGATGGTTTTGCGGCGGACCTCGATCTGCCGAGCGGAAAATACCGTATTTCCGTCTCAAAAGCGCCCGATGCTAAGGGATACTTGGTTACCGTGAATGACAGGGCGATCGCCCATCCCGAAGAGGGCTATCCGATCGGACAGTAGGGTTTTCCCGCACTGTTTCGCTTTGACGATCGGGGCCAGCGCATAGCCCCGAAAGTCGGAATCGATTTCCGGAAAAACTATGCGCCATCAAAAACGTTGCTGCGACCTTACGCGCCCTCCGGGGCGCGGGGGCGCAGCAATGGGAACTCTTTGGCCACGATCGCATTTGATTGTCGGAACAGGAGAGATCCATGAATTCCAGGGCGAATATCGATCTAGCCTCGGCAAGTCCGGTGCGCTTGCCGATGCCAGGGGCGCAGCGGGATACCAGACTGGATGTTCTAAGGGCTTTGGCCCTGATCACGATCTTCATCAATCATGTGCCCGGTCAGTTCCTTGAGCGGCTGACCACCAAGAATTTCGGCTTCTCCGATGGGGCGGAAGCTTTCGTGCTGATCTCTGGCATCTCCGTCGGTCTTGCCTACGGCACGCGGTTCAAGCCCGGCAACCGATTGTCGATCGCCTGGAAAGCGGTCAGGCGCGCCTTCACGCTCTATACGGCGCACATGATCACCACTTTCATCACGCTGGTGCTGTTCATTTCCGGCGCTTGGATATTCCGGCATGCGGGCCTGCTCTGCGAGGTGAACATCCTCGCCGTGCTGATGGATCCCGCCCGCGGCATTGCCGCCCTGCTGCTGCTCGGACACCAGATCGGTTACAACAACATCCTGCCGATGTATGGCGCATTGTTCCTGATGCTGCCGCTGATCATGGTGCTGGAGGCGCGAAGCCCGCTGCTTCTGCTTTCGGTTTCGGCTGGCGTCTGGCTGGTCGCGGGCATCTATCAGATCGCGCCGCACACCATGCTGCTGGACGGCTTCTGGTTCCTCAATCCGCTCTCCTGGCAGTTCCTGTTCGTCATCGGCTTCGTTGCCGTCATGCATGTGAAGCGCGGTGGCCGGATATCCTATAATCCGGTCCTGTTTGCGCTATCGCTCGCCTATGTGATCCTGTCCTTCATCTGGGTCACCGACAAGCTCTGGGTGCTGGGCGATCATCTCGCGGCGTTCGGCCTGCCGACGGTCGTCACCGGTTTCGACAAGACGTTTCTGTCGCTGCCGCGCTTGCTGCATGTGCTGGCGCTTGCCTATCTCATCATCACTCTACCGACCATTTCGCGGCTGCTGCGTCGGTCCGCCGATCATCCGTTGGCAATCCTCGGGCGGCATTCCCTCAGCATCTTCGTTGCGGGCACGATTCTCGCCATGGCCGGCCAGGTGATCCTCTACGTCACCGACAAGGACCCGGCCGTCGGCGGTGCCTATGTCATCGTCGGCCTCGTCGCGCAGTTCGCCTATGCCTATTATCTCGAGCACAAACGGCTGGATGGCGCCAGCCGCCGGCCGCTTTCAACGTCTGTCGCGAGCATTCCGCTGCCGGTGCAAATCGAAAAGCGCCGATAGTCGGCTCTGCGGCCATTTGGTACCACAACGAATAATTTACTGATTTATATCGGTAATTCGATTTGCGACGCTATGTGAACGAAGTGTGACGTGATCTTTCTGCAACGCAATGGCGGCTCATTGCGCTGCAGCAAAGATTCTATTGCTCAAAATCTTGTTGTGCAAAATTGAATTACATACATCCGGTTTGTGAGGGCGCTCGGGGAGTGCCGTCACCCCGGCGCTATACGCGTCCAAACGGACGCGACGCATTCGTGGGGATTGTCAAAACGGGAATGGGGTAGGGACGTCGAATTCTCGGCGCGATCACTCATGCCCAATCGATACTGGATTGGAGTAATCTATGAATATCAGAAGTCTTCTTCTCGGTTCGGCCGCCGCCCTGGCCGCCGTATCGGGGGCGCAGGCGGCTGACGCCATCGTGGCCGCCGAACCGGAACCGCTTCAATATGTTCGCATTTGCGACGCCTATGGCGCCGGCTACTTCTTTATTCCGGGCACCGAAACCTGCCTCAAGATCGGCGGCCGCGTCCGTACCGAAGGCGAGTGGTACGATGCCTACAACGCCAACAGCAGGAACGGTACGCTCTGGCACACCCGCGCCGAGCTCTACATCGACACGGCCAGCGATACCGAATACGGCCCGCTGAAGACCAACACCGTCTACCGTTGGGACTGGCAAGAAGGCGGCAGCACCTCCACCAAGCTGCTGTGGGCCAATATCAGCCTCGCCGGCTTCACCGTCGGTAAGCTCGACTCGCAGTACAATCTCTACATGGGCTATGCCGGCAACGTCATCAACGACGACGTCGTCTATGACGGCCCGAAGGAACTCAACCAGTTCACCTACAAATATGATGCTGGCAACGGCTTCACGGCGGTGATCTCGCTGGAAGATTCCAACTCGTCCGCCGACACCTCCTCCTACGGCGGCGCATGGCGAACCGGCAAGGCCGATCACTATGCTCCCGACGTTGTCGCCGGCGCTGGCTACAAGGCAGGTGCATGGACGCTGCGGGTTATCGGCGGCTATGACAGCATTGTCGAGGAAGGCGCCATCAAGGCGCGTATCGATGCCGATTTCGGTGACTTCAAGGCCTTCCTGATGGGCGGCTGGAACACGGACGGCGACAAGCTCAACAAGTATGCCGGGTCCTACCTCAACAGCAACCGTTCTGCCTGCCCGACCAATGGTGCGGATTGCGGCTGGGGCGACTGGGCCTTCTGGACCGGCGCCAGCTATCAATTGACGCCGAAGCTGCAGGCCAATGCGCAGGTAGCCTATACCGACTCGAAGATCTTTGCCGCCACCGCCAACGTCGCTTGGCGTCCGGTCAAGGACCTGCTGATCGAGCCGGAAGTCTCCTACACAGATTGGGATGCGGCCGACAAGGACCAGTGGGCCGGCGTGCTTCGCTTCGAACGCAAGTTCTGATCTGATCCCGGGTTGACCTTGGTCATAACCAGGTTGACCCGTCACTACCGGTTTGACGTCGGCCGTAACTCCAGCTTGACGCCACTACCGATTTGACCTCCGATCAGAGAAGGAGAAAGGCCCGGTTTTCCCTGCCGGGCCTTTCTTGTTTTTGGGTATGGCCCGGGTATTTGGCAGAGCCCCTCACCCTAGCCCTCTCCCCGCTTGCGGGGAGAGGGGACCAGTTCCGTGTTTGGGGCACGCTCTGTGCCATGGACTAAATGTGCTGACTTTGCTCGGTAAGCTCCCTCTCCCGCATAAGCGGGGAGAGGGTTGGGGTGAGGGGCCAGGCACAAAGCTGCGGCGGTAACGCGCTCGCCTGACAAATGCCGTCTGGCGAAAATTCGGCAACAAAAAAGCCGGGAGAGTATCACTCTCCCGGCTTCGATCTTTAGGCCCCTGCGAAATGCTAGGCGGCTTCGTTTTCCGTTGCGTGTGCCTTGCGGACTTCGTCGTCCGTCAGGATGCCGCTGGCGCGGAGCAGGGCGGCGAAGCGGCCGTTGCTCTGGCTGAGCTCGTTGAAGCTGCCGTTTTCAATGACGCGGCCGTTGTCGAGGAAGAGCACGATATCGGCCTCGCGTACCGTCGACAGGCGGTGAGCGATGATGAAGGTCGTGCGGTTCTGGCGCAGATTGTCGATCGCCGCCTTGACCCGGTTCTCGGTCTCCACGTCGAGCGCGCTGGTCGCCTCGTCGAGCACGAGGATCGGCGCGTCCTTGAGGATGGCGCGGGCAATAGCGATACGCTGGCGCTCGCCGCCGGAGAGCTTGTTGCCGCGTTCGCCGACCCGGGTCTCGTAACCGCTCTCGCGATTCTCGATGAAGTCATTGGCGGCAGCCGCCTCGGCAGCGCGAACCATTTCCTCTTCCGTCGCGCCCTCGCGGCCGAGACGGATGTTGTCGCTGATCGAGCGGTTCAGCAGGCCGGCATCCTGGAAGACGGTGGCAATGTAGCGGCGCAGCGACTTGCGCGTCACCTTGGTGATGTCATTGCCGTCGACGAGGATCTGGCCGTCCTGCGGGTCGAAGACGCGCTGCAGCAGGTTGACCAGCGTCGTCTTGCCGGCGCCGGTCGGGCCGACGATGGCGACCGTCTGACCGGCCTTCACCGTGAAGTTGATGTTGCGCAGGCCCTGCGACGTATTGCCGAAGCCGAAGGACACGTTGCGGAACTCAACCTCGCCCTTGACGTCCTTGATTTCAGCAAGGCCGGCCGGCTCTTCGCGGTCGCGGACGGAATCTTCCAGCGTGTAGAAGTCTTCTAGCTTGGCGCGTGCTTCGAAGATCTGGTTGGCGAAGTTGCGGAGCTGTTCCAGACGGCCGATCAGCACGTTGGCGAAAGCGATGAAGGTGATGAGCGCACCGAGGCTCAGGCTGCCGTCCTGGACGAGCAGCGTACCGATCATCAGGATCGCCATCATCGCGACGGTCGAAGCCGTACGGTTCAGCGCGCCGGCCAGCGCCCACCAGTCGAGAACCGGATACTGGGCGGCGAGCAGTCGTTCGGTGAAGGACTTCAACGCCTTGGTTTCGGCTTCGATACGGTTGTAGCTATGCAGCACCGAGACGTTGCTGATCGAGTCGCTGACGTGCGAGAACACGGTATTGTAATGGCTCTCCACCGAGGTCTGGCCATCCTTCGTCCGGTTCATGACCAGACGGCCGATGATCCAGTAAAAGACGCCGAGCAGGATGAGAACGGCCGACAGGCGCAGGTCCATGGCGATGGCGGTCGGGATCATCACGATGAGAGCGACTGCCGTCGTCAGATGGTTGCGCATGAATTCGAGCCACAGACCGAAGAGGGCTTCGCAAGCGCGCAGCAGCGTGTTCAACGCACTCGCCGTGCCGCGCTGGCTATGCCAGGAGAGCGGCATGGAGATGATGCGGCTGAACGCTTCGGTC
This sequence comes from Rhizobium sp. BR 317, assembly GCF_047445835.1. Classification (NCBI taxonomy): domain Bacteria; kingdom Pseudomonadati; phylum Pseudomonadota; class Alphaproteobacteria; order Hyphomicrobiales; family Rhizobiaceae; genus Rhizobium; species Rhizobium sp. BR 317. The sequence goes on from NZ_JARWLB010000003.1 coordinate 197,168, forward strand.
AGCAGCGAGGCGCGGCGTCCATGGGCAAGACGATCCGCCTCGCGGGAAACGACGATGAAGGCAACCGCACTGAAGACGGCGAAACCAGCCCACAGCATCATCGTCGGCGCCGCAGCCTGCTTTTTGGCAATGGCGTCGAAGATGCGGCCGAACAGAACCGGCTCGTAAATAGTCGTCATCGCCAATGCGATGTTTGCAATGACAACCATCCAGACGCGATATCGATACGCGCCAAGATACTTCAGGGCTCTTGCATAGACTTTGAACAGCGACACGTCTGGCACCCTCTGTGCATCTGCGAAATACGGAATGCTCGGATGCTACAGATTGGTTCCTGAACCGGCGATTAACGGAATCCTACACTGTTTTTTCAGGCGAATTTTTTGGCGTTTTGCCGGGTGCTGCAGGGGCGTGCAATCGGTTGTCAGGAAAATGCGACAATTTGAGAATAGTTTATATCATGGCATTGTCGGGCGGCGATGTGGTTGCTATTCAGGGTTGATCACAAAATTTTTCGCCAAAGACGTTTAATTTAATTTCGATCCGATTATGTTTGCGCGCCATCAGCCGCCTCGGAGGCTCGCGGGAAATGCGGGCGGCATCTGCTGACGAACGACCAGGCTTTTAGGCCAGGGGGTATATGTGAATATTCATTCCTTAATACAATTGCTTGTGGTCATTGAAGAATGCAAGCTTGCCAAGAATGTCGTGGCGGAACTGGAGCTGGTTCTTAGGTCCTATAAGTTCGATTTCTATGGTCTGCTGAAGCAGCCGCGGCCGAATACGGACCCCATGACGGTGATGCTGGCCGGGCGCTGGCCCGACAAATGGCCCCTCACTTATGTCTCCAAGAAATACCTGCTTGTCGACCCTACCATCCGCTATCTCGGCCGGGCGCAACGGCCTTTTCGCTGGCGCGAAGCCATGTCGGCGCTGAAGGGCGATCCGCTGCGCCGGCGCATGGAGCAGATGATGGCCGATGCCCGCGCCAACGGGCTGATCGATGGCTACATCTTCCCCATCTATGGACGCAGCGGCTTGCTCGGCAGCATGACGATCGGCGGCAACGTGGTCGACCTGTCGCCCGTCGAAATCTCCCTGTTCGAGGCGGTGGCGAAAAAAGCCTTCTGGCGGCTACTGGAGCTGCGCAATGAAGCGCATTCGCTGGAACAGCCGTCTACAATCGACGTCAAGCTGACGCGGCGCGAGACGGAGGTGTTGAATCTTCTGGCAGAAGGCATGACCTCCATGGAGATCAGCCGGATGCTCAAGATCTCCAATCACACGGTCGATTGGTATATGAACAGCATCCAGGACAAGCTGAACGCCAAAAACCGCCAGCATATCGTTGCCATCGCGTTCAGAAACGGACTTATTCCGTAATGGCAACTATTTTGATGTCGGATGTCGCAGGGGAAATTGAACTTCTTGTGACAAGAAGTTAAGAATTCCCTTCGCGGGTGCAGCATGGCCCGCTTTCGGCTTCGTGAGGGAGAGCGCATTGCCCATTTCCAAGATCCTGGTTGCCAACCGTTCCGAGATAGCGATCCGCGTGTTCCGCGCGGCCAATGAGCTCGGCATAAAAACAGTCGCCATCTGGGCCGAGGAAGACAAACTCGCGCTGCATCGTTTCAAAGCGGATGAAAGTTATCAGGTCGGCCGCGGCCCGCATCTGGCCCGCGATCTCGGGCCGATCGAAAGCTATCTGTCGATCGACGAGATCATCCGCGTCGCCAAGTTGTCCGGCGCCGATGCCATCCATCCCGGCTACGGCTTGCTGTCGGAAAGCCCGGAATTCGTCGATGCCTGCGATGCCGCCGGCATCATCTTCATCGGCCCGCGCGCCGATACGATGCGCCAGCTCGGCAACAAGGTGGCAGCCCGCAATCTGGCGATTTCGGTCGGCGTTCCCGTCGTGCCGGCCACCGAGCCGCTGCCGGATGACATGGCGGAGGTTGCCAAGATGGCCGAGGCGATCGGCTATCCGGTCATGCTCAAGGCCTCCTGGGGCGGCGGCGGCCGCGGCATGCGCGTCATCCGCTCCAAGGCCGATCTCGCCAAGGAAGTGACCGAAGCCAAGCGCGAGGCGATGGCCGCTTTCGGCAAGGATGAGGTCTATCTGGAAAAGCTGGTCGAGCGCGCCCGCCATGTCGAAAGCCAGGTGCTGGGCGACACGCACGGCAATGTCGTGCATCTGTTCGAGCGTGACTGTTCGGTTCAGCGCCGCAATCAGAAGGTCGTCGAGCGTGCACCGGCACCCTATCTCACAGAAGCGCAGCGCCAGGAACTCGCCGCCTATTCGCTGAAGATCGCTGAAGCCACGAACTATGTCGGCGCCGGCACCGTCGAATATCTGATGGATGCCGATACCGGCAAATTCTACTTCATCGAAGTCAATCCGCGCATCCAGGTCGAGCATACGGTGACCGAAGTCGTCACCGGCATCGATATCGTCAAGGCGCAGATCCATATCCTCGACGGCTTCGCCATCGGCACGCCGGAATCGGGCGTTCCGAAGCAGGCGGACATCCGCCTCAACGGCCATGCCCTGCAGTGCCGCGTGACGACGGAAGATCCGGAGCATAATTTTATTCCGGATTACGGCCGCATCACCGCCTATCGTTCGGCCTCCGGCTTCGGCATCCGCCTCGACGGCGGCACCTCCTATTCCGGCGCCATCATCACCCGCTATTACGATCCGCTGCTCGTCAAGGTGACGGCATGGGCGCCGAGCCCGTCGGAAGCGATTGCCCGCATGGACCGCGCGCTGCGCGAATTCCGCATCCGCGGCGTCGCCACGAACCTGACCTTCCTCGAAGCGATCATCACCCATCCGAAGTTCAAGGATAACAGCTATACGACGCGCTTCATCGACACGACGCCGGAGCTGTTCCAGCAGGTCAAGCGTCAGGACCGCGCCACCAAGCTTTTGACCTATCTCGCCGACGTCACCGTCAACGGCCATCCGGAAGCCCGCGGCCGGCCGGCGCCGTCGCCGAAGGCGGCCGAGCCGGTATTGCCCTATATCGACGGTAAGGTTCCCGACGGCAGCAAGCAGCGTCTGGATCAGCTCGGCCCGCAGAAATTCGCCGAGTGGATGCGCGGCGAAAAGCGTGTACTGATGACCGACACGACGATGCGCGACGGCCATCAGTCGCTGCTTGCCACCCGCATGCGCACCTTCGACATCGCCCGGGTCGCCGGCACCTATGCGCGCGCTCTGCCGCAGTTGCTGTCGCTGGAATGCTGGGGCGGCGCCACCTTCGACGTCTCCATGCGCTTCCTGACCGAAGATCCGTGGGAGCGCCTGTCGCTGATCCGCGAGGGTGCGCCGAACCTGCTCTTGCAGATGCTGCTGCGCGGCGCCAACGGCGTCGGCTACACCAACTATCCCGACAATGTCGTCAAATATTTTGTCCGCCAGGCGGCCAAGGGCGGCATCGACCTCTTCCGCGTCTTCGACTGCCTGAACTGGGTCGAAAACATGCGCGTGTCGATGGATGCCATTGCCGAGGAGAACAAGCTTTGTGAAGCAGCGATTTGCTACACCGGCGATATCCTCAATTCCGCCCGCCCGAAATACGACCTGAAATATTATACCGATCTCGCCGTCGAGCTGGAAAAGGCGGGCGCCCATATCATCGCGCTGAAGGACATGGCCGGCCTCTTGAAGCCGGCTGCGGCCAAGGTGCTGTTCAAGGCGCTGCGTGAGGCGACCGGCTTGCCGATCCACTTCCACACGCACGACACCTCGGGCATTGCAGCCGCAACCGTACTGGCAGCGGTCGATGCCGGCGTCGATGCGGTCGATGCGGCGATGGATGCGCTCTCCGGCAACACCTCGCAGCCCTGCCTCGGCTCGATCGTCGAAGCGCTCAAGGGCACCGAGCGCGATCCGGGCCTCGATCCCGAATGGATCCGTCGCATCTCCTTCTATTGGGAGGCGGTGCGCCATCAATATGCGGCCTTCGAAAGCGACCTCAAGGGACCGGCCTCGGAAGTTTATCTGCACGAAATGCCGGGCGGCCAGTTCACCAATCTCAAGGAGCAGGCGCGTTCGCTCGGTCTCGAGACCCGCTGGCATCGGGTGGCGCAGGCCTATGCTGATGCCAACCAGATGTTCGGCGACATCGTCAAGGTGACGCCGTCCTCGAAGGTGGTCGGCGACATGGCGCTGATGATGGTGTCCCAGGACCTGACGGTTGCCGATGTCGAAAATCCCGCCAAGGACATCGCCTTCCCGGATTCGGTTGTTTCCATGCTGAAGGGCGATCTCGGCCAGCCGCCGTCCGGATGGCCGGCAGCGCTGCAGAAGAAGGCGCTGAAGGGGGAGAAGCCCTATACGGTCCGCCCCGGCTCGCTGCTTGCCGAAGCCGATCTCGATGCCGAACGCAAGGTCATCGAGACCAAGCTGGAACGCAAGGTCGACGACTTCGAATTCGCCTCCTACCTGATGTATCCGAAGGTCTTCACCGACTATGCGCTGGCCGCCGATACCTATGGTCCGGTGTCGGTCCTGTCGACGCCTGCCTATTTCTACGGTCTGAAGGAAGGCGACGAGCTGTTTGCCGAGATCGAGAAGGGCAAGACGCTCGTCATTGTCAACCAGGCAATGACGGCCACCGATGACAAGGGTATGGTCACCGTGTTCTTCGAACTCAACGGCCAGCCGCGCCGCATCAAGGTGCCGGACCGTGCCCATGGTGCGTCGGGCAGTGCCATCCGCCGCAAGGCCGAAGTCGGCAATGCCGCCCATGTCGGCGCACCGATGCCGGGCGTCATCTCGACGGTTTTCGTCACACCCGGCCAGGAGATCAAGGCCGGCGACGTGTTGGTCTCCATCGAGGCGATGAAGATGGAAACGGCCCTGCATGCGGAGAAAGACGGCACCATCGCCGAAGTCCTCGTCCGCGCCGGCGACCAGATCGACGCCAAGGACCTGCTGGTGGTTTACGGGGCTTGAACGTCCATAGCGAAACAAGGAAGGGGCAGCTCTTTGAGCCTGCCCCTTCTCTGAATGCGGAATTGAAGACGAAATCCCATCGATGACAATCAGTTCTCATCGCTTCGGGCAATATGACGTCATCCTTTTGCGTGACGGCGTCTTCGAAGCGCCAGCGGATGTGTTGATCCATACAGATGGCAGCGTTGCACGGCAGCGCGCCATCGACGCGTGGGGAAAACCGACGCTTCAGGTGGATGTAAACTGTTTCGCCCTGCGGGGCGCCGACGGTATCATTCTCGTGGATACCGGCACCGGGACATCGTGGGGACCTCAATATGGTCACGCGCGATCTGCGCTGCATGAGGTTGGAATCACATCGGACCAGATCCAGCGTATATTGATCACCCATATCCATGGCGACCATGCTCTCGGCTTGCTCGATGGAGATACCCCGTATTTCCCTCATGCCGATGTGTTCGTGCCGGAGAGCGACTTCGCCTTTTTTACCGATCCGGCGGCTCGGCAGGCGACGCCGGAGGCGCGGCGGGGTGGCTTCAAGGCGGCCGAACAGCTCCAGCGCGTATATGGATCGCGGGTGCGGCCGATTCCGGAAGGTCCGGTGTTCCCCAGCATAGAGGCGCGTCTTCTACCGGGCCACACTCCCGGTCACACCGGATATCTGGTTCGTGGCGAGGACAACGCTCTCTTGATCTGGGGCGACACCTTGCACCTACAAGATCTTCAACCCGGTGATCCAAAGATCGGGCTGGTCTTCGATGTCGACCCCGAGATGGCGGCGCAAACTCGCCAAGCAACACTGGAAAATGCTGCCCGCGAAGGATGGATCATCGCCGGTGGCCACATCAGCGGTTTCGGTCGCGTACAGCGGGTCTCCGAGGGCTACCAAATCTTGCCGGTGTGACATACTTGGCCCTTTTCCTGCCCCCTCACCCCACGCGTTCCACGCGACCCATACCGGGGTCGAGCCACGGGTCTCAACCCACCCTTCGGATCCCCGATGGGGCGAGGGTTTTTCCCTCAGATATCGTAGCTGTGCCCCGCATTCAGCGTCGAGATGAACTGCTTCGTGCGCTCCTGTGTGGGGGCGCCGAAGAGGGTGCGGGAGGGGCCGGTTTCGACGATGTTGCCGGCCTCGAGGAAGACGACGCTGGTGGCGATCTTCGAGGCGAGGCGCAGGTCGTGCGTTGCCATCACCATGGTCGTGCCTTCGTTGGCGAGCCGGCCGAGAACGTCGACGACTTCGGCGGCGAGTTCGGGGTCCAGCGCCGAAGTCGGTTCGTCGCAGAGGAGAACGCGGGGCGAGGGGGCAAGCGCACGGGCGATCGCCACGCGCTGCTGCTGCCCGCCCGATAGCGTCGAGGGCCAGGCATCCATCTTGTGCGCCATGCCGACCTTGGTCAAAAGCTCGACGGCGCGGTCGCGCGCCCTTTCGGCCGGCCAGCGCAACACGGTCACCAGACCTTCCATGACGTTTTCGATCGCCGTCTGATGCGGAAAGAGCTGGAAATTCTGGAAGACCATGCCGGTCTGGCGGCGAATTTTCTGGATATCCTGCCAGCCGATCTTCTTGCCCGGCTGAAAGGTGGTCGTTTCCTCGCCGATGCGGATCATGCCGGCCGTTGGGATTTCCAGAAGGTTGATGCAGCGCAGCAGCGTGCTCTTGCCACCGCCTGAAGGGCCGACCAGCGCCGTCACGGTGCCTTCCGGAATGAGCAGGCTGATGTCTCTCAGGATGACATTATCGCCGAAGCGTTTTTCGATGTGCGACAGCTCGATCATGTCTGCGCCTCCAGCGTGCCGCCATAGCGGGCGAAACGGCGTTCGAGAGAGACCTGTAGCATTGACAGGACAGAACTCATGGCAAGATAGATCAGGGCCGCTTCGATATAGAGGATCAGCGGCTCATAGGTCGTTGCCACGATACGCTGTGCTGCCATAAACAGCTCCGGCACGGTGATCGCCGCGGCAAGCGACGTATCCTTGACGAGCGAGATGAAGGTGTTCGACAGCGGCGGCACGGCGACGCGCGCAGCCTGCGGCAGGATGGTGCGGCTCATCGCCTGGCGCCAGCTCATGCCGATGGAATAGGCGGCTTCCCATTGTCCCTTCGGAACGGAGGAGATCACGGCGCGGATGATCTCCGACGTATAGGCGCCGACACTCAGCGTGAAGCCGATCACAGCGGCCGGAAAGGCGTCGAGCAGGATGCCGATGTTCGGCAGGCCGTAGAAGATGACGTAGAGCTGCACCAGCAGCGGCGTGCCGCGGATCACCCAGACGTAGAAGCGTGCAACGGCGACGAGCGGGCGCGGGCCGAAAAGCCGCGTGACGGCGGTGAGCAGGCCGAGCAGCAAGCCGAGAACGAAAGTGATCAGGGTGAGCGGGATGGTGAAGACGAGCCCCGCCCAAAGCAGCGTGCCCAGAGACTCCCACCACAATTGCAACCAGTGCTGCACGAAAAAGCGGCCTTTCAATAAGAGAATGCGTCCGGAAACGGGTCCGGACGCATCTTTTTCACAATTTGGCGTCTATGCCTATTACTTCGAAACGTCCTGGCCGAAGTATTTCTGCGAAATCTTGGCATAGGTGCCGTCGGCCTTGATGTCGGCCAGCGCCTTGTTGATGGCAGCCTGCAGCTCCGGTTCGCCCTTGCGGATGATGGCGGCGGAATAATCGGCATTGGCCTGCTGGGCGACGATCTTCACCGGCGCATCGGGCTTATGCTTCTTGAAATCGAAGAAGGACAGGCTGTCATTGATGGTGGCATCGGCGCGGCCGGTCAGCACGAGCTGGATCGATTGGTCGAAGCCATCCGTGCCGACGAGTTCAGCACCGGACTGCGTGGCGAGCTTGCCGAAATTGCTGGTCAGCGACTGCGCGGCCTTCTTGCCCTTGAGATCGGCGAAGTCCTTGATGTCGCTATTGCTTTCCTTGACGATCAGCACGGCCTTGGAAGCAATATAGGGATCGGAGAAATCATATTTCTGCTTGCGGGCATCGGTAATGCCGACTTCGTTGATGACGGTGTCGTAACGGTTGGCGTCGAGGCCGGCGATCAGGCCGTCCCACTTGCCTTCCAGAAACTGTGCCTTGACGCCGAGCTTGCCGGCGACCGCTTCGGCGATCTCGACATCGAAGCCGACGAGTTTGCCGCTTTCGTCATGATAGGTGAAGGGAGCATAGGTGCCTTCCGTGCCGACCTTCAGGACGCCGGCGGACTGGATCGCCTTCAGGTTATCGCCGGCATGGGCGGGCAGCAGGAACGCAGCCTGAACGAGGGCGGCAGCGGCGACAGTCTTCAACCAGTTCATTGTTTTCTTCCGTTTCTTGATCGGTTCAATCGATGATGAATACATTGCAGAAAATCTAGGGCAGTGAAGCGTAGAAAACTGCAAAAGAAATCGGCAATTGCGAATATTTTTCTCAAAGAAGCCGAAGGCACAAATCGAGTTCGTCTCTGATGGGGATTCCGTTGTCGGCGATCCTTGGAATACTTGGCTTCAGCAACCGCGCTTTGTCGACCGCCCCAGGTCGAACCCGCCGAAGTTCAAAACCTCGGCGTTGGTAAAAGCGGAGAGCATCGAGATTGTCGTTCGTGGTCATGACCCAGAGTGCGGATAGGCCTTGCCGACGCAACTGATCGGCCAGAGCGTCGATCAAGGCCGTTCCCACGCCCTGACCGGGGCGAACAGCATCCAGCGACATCAGTTCCGCCTCATTGCCTTGCATCCGGTAGGTTGCCAATCCCTGGTCAGGATCAACGACGAGAGCCGGCAGATCCAGTAGATCAAAAGTCTCGTCATGAGCGACGACCTTCGTGTCGCCCCATCGTTCCGTGAGGAGCTTGACGATCCAATCCTTGTCTTGGGGTCCAGGTTCGCGCGTCATCATAAGTCCATTCATAACATTGGTTCCACGCCGGATGGAATGAAGCGTCCCGCCGGTGCGAAATGGCCACAAAAGTCGGCCCTATAGGCGCTGCCGCCGGCCTGGAAATTAAGTGCCATATGGCCCTTTCCGCGCTATAATGTCCGGCTGCGATTTAGACGGAAAGGTGAAGTCAATGAAGAGGCTAGCAATCGTTGCCTTGTCGCTCGCGACGACGTTGATGAGCGTCTCGCCGGCCCTGGCGTTTCCGACCATTGTCATTCCGAAGGTCGAGGCGCCGAAGGCGCAGCCGGTGGACTATCATGGCGGTCACGGCGGATACTATCATGGTGGATACGGCGGATATGGCGGGTACTATCATCACCACCATGGCGACAACTGGGGCTGGGCGCTTGGCGGCCTCGCCGCAGGCGCACTAATCGGCGGGCTGCTGGCGCAGCCGAATTACTACGGCTCTGGTTATTATGGCTCTGGCTACTACGACCCAGGCTATTACGGCCCGTCCTACTATGGTTCGGGCTATTACGCGCCGCGGTACTACTACGCACCACGGTACTACCGCCGGGCCTATTATGGTGGCAGTGGGCATGTGCGCTGGTGCTATGCGCGTTATCGGTCCTACAGGGCTTACGACGACACGTTCCAGCCCTCTTACGGTCCGCGACGGCCGTGCGTTGCGCCATACTAGTGATGGCGTAAAACTATCTATCGGAATGGCTGCCGGTGGCGCAGAGCCGCCGGTCGGCCGGATCGTGATTGCCGTCGAGTCGCGCGTATGGCCAACAGAAGCGACAGTGCATAACGAGCCTCAGAAACCGCTATCTGCTCCACCTCAAACGGTTGCTACTCTTCCCTTCATCCGCTCGCTGACGATGATGATCAGGCCGGCGCTGAGGATGAAGGCTGCGCCGACGAAGGTGTTGGCCTTCGGGATATCGCCCCAGATCAGGAAGCCGAGCAGGAAGGCTGAGATGAGCGAGGTATATTCGAACGGCGCCAGCACGGAGACCGGAGCCTGCCGCATGCCTTCGAACAGGGCAAGCTGTCCCGCGCCGGCGATGACGCCGCCGCCGAAAAGCAGCAGCACCTGATAGGCGCTTGGCGTATGCCAATGCAGGATGGCCATGGTGGCGGTCAACAGGATGAAGATGATGTTCGAGACGGCCATCTGGATATGGCTCTTCTCGTGCAGCGCGGTCTTGCGCAGCAGTACCATGCCGGTTGCCCAGAGCACGGCGGCCTGCAGCGCTAGATAGACGGGCCAGGAGATCGACAGGCCGACTGGATTGGAGGCGATCACCACGCCGCAAAAGCCGAGGCCAACCGCCATCCAGCGGACGAAGCTGACCTTCTCGCGGAGCACGAAGGTCGCGAGAATCGTGCCGACGACCGGGGCGGCGTAGTAAAGCGTCGTTACTTCGGCGAGCTGCAGGTAGCGGGCGGCGGAATAGTAGGAAGTCCAGGCGATCACCAGCAATATGCTGCGCACGATCATCGGCTTGATGATCGGCGAGCGGCGGACCTTGCGCACCAGTGCCGGCCCCTCGAAGAGGAAGCAGCCGGCAAGGATGGTGCAACTGCGCCAGAAGAGGATCTGCCAGACCGGAATGTCGGTGACGAGCAGTTTCACCACCGAATCATGGGCAGTGAACAGCATGTAGGCAAACACCGTAAGCAGGATGCCGTAGCTGATGGGGTTTTTCACGGAAGCACCAGGGGAATGGCTCGAAGCAGGCCGGCCGAAAACTCTTTTAAGGCTCAACCGATAGGAGCCTAGTTTTTCGCCGTCAATAGGCCATATGGGCGGGGTAGACCGGGTTCATAATATTATTTGCGGTTGTGACTTCCTTGCCTCCGATTTAACAGGCGGAGACGAAACGTGACCAATGTGAGTCTTTTCGGATATTGAGATTCTAATCGATTTAAATATCCTGCGGCCACCGATTTGGGGGATTTCTTATGGATGATATGACACGATCCGGTAGCTTTCAGGCTCGTAGAAGCGGATTTTTCACAAAATCTCGCGCCGCCGTTTCCCTGCTATTTTTGATGAATGGCTTCACCGTCGGCTGCTGGGCGCCAAAGATTCCGGAGTTCGCCGAGCGGCTGCAACTGACCAAATTCGAACTCGGCCTGATGATCCTGGTCTTCGGCCTGGGGTCGCTGGTAATGATGCCGATGGCGGGTGCGCAGATTGCAGGGCGCGGCTCGAAGATCGTCGTCAAGGCTTTTGCCGTGCTGCTGCTGCCGATGCTGCTCGCCTTGACCGTCACCCAGAATGTCTGGACCGCCGCGATCGCTCTCTTCCTGTTCGGCGGCTTCATCGGCGCCATGGATGTGGCGATGAACGCCAATGCCGTATCGGTGGAGAAATCCATGCATCGGGCGATCATGTCGTCCTGCCATGCCTTCTGGAGCCTCGGTGGTCTCATTGGCTCGGCGATCGGCGGTTTTCTGATCTCGCGCTGGGGCGTGCTCGGCCATGCCGAAGTCTCCACCGCCCTTGCTCTTCTCTTTCTCGCCGTCGCCTGGCCGATGATCCTCGGTGACCAGCCGCATCCGGATGAGGCAAAGCCGAAGGCGCGGTTGCCGATGATCCCGCTGCCCTGGCTGCTTGGCATGATGGCGCTGTTCTGCATGATCCCGGAAGGGGCGGTGCTCGACTGGAGCGCGCTCTATCTCGGCCAGGAAAAGGGCGCATCGGTAACGCTGTCGGGCTTCGGCTTCGCCGCCTTCTCGCTCACCATGGCAACGATGCGTTTTGCCGGTGATTTCGTTCGCGACCGGCTGGGCGCCGTCAAGACGCTGCGTGTCTGCACGGTCTTTGCGATTGTCGGCATGTTGCTCGCGGCGCTGGCGCCGAATGCAGAGCTGGCCATTGTCGGTTTCGCGCTATGCGGCATCGGCATTTCCAACATGGTGCCGATCGCCTTTTCGGCTGCGGGCAATATTCCGGGGCTGCAGCCGGGCATCGGCATCTCCGTCGTCACCACCATGGGCTATTCCGGCATGCTGGTCGCCCCGTCTGCGATCGGCTTTGCTGCCGAACACGTCGGCTTCTCGCCGGTTTTGATGGCGTTGCCGGTCCTGCTGCTTGTCGTGCTGGCGCTGTCGTCCTTGGCGCGTTATGCCGATGGCATCGGCGGCGGCTCGCATTAATTTGGTCGCTTTCGCCTGCTATCGACCATGCTTTCGCCTGAGCAAAAGTGATGCCCGAAGCGGTTGACAACGACCGCTCCGTGATCCACCTGAAAGGCACCCATTTCCCGAGGCTAACGAGAGTTCTCCATGTCGTCCGCCAGTGATTTCGATCCGAAGCCGCGCCGTTCCTCCGTTGCCGTCGATGTCGGCGGCGTCATTGTCGGCGGCGGCGCGCCCGTGGTCGTGCAGTCCATGACCAACACCGATACCGCCGATGTCGATTCGACGGTGGCGCAGGTCGCGGCGCTCTATAGGTCCGGTTCGGAGCTGGTGCGGATTACCGTCGATCGCGACGAAAGTGCCGCCGCCGTGCCGAAGATCCGCGAGCGGCTGTTGCGCCTCGGCATGGACGTGCCGCTGATCGGCGATTTCCATTATATCGGTCATAAGCTGCTCGCCGACCACCCGGCTTGCGCCGAGGCGCTGGCGAAATACCGCATCAATCCCGGCAATGTCGGCTTCAAGGACAAGAAGGACAAGCAGTTCGCCGAAATCATCGAGATGGCGATCCGCTATGACAAACCGGTGCGCATCGGCGTCAACTGGGGCTCGCTCGACCAGGATCTCTTGACCGCGCTGATGGATAAGAATGCTGCCGAAGGTTCGCCTCTGTCGGCCCGCGAGGTGACGCGCGAGACGATCGTGCAGTCGGCGCTGATATCAGCCGATCTCGCCGAGGAAATCGGCCTGCCGCGCAATCGCATCATTCTCTCGGCTAAGGTCAGCCAAGTGCAGGACCTGATCGCCGTCTATTCCATGCTCGCCGCCCGCTCCGATCACGCGCTGCATCTCGGCCTGACCGAGGCCGGCATGGGCAGCAAGGGCATCGTCGCCTCGTCGGCGGCCATGGGTTATGTTCTGCAGCATGGCATCGGCGACACCATCCGCGTTTCGCTGACGCCGGAGCCGAATGGCGATCGTACCCGCGAAGTGCAGGTGGCGCAGGAGCTGCTGCAGGTCATGGGCTTCCGTCAGTTTATTCCTGTCGTCGCCGCTTGTCCCGGCTGCGGCCGCACGACTTCGACTGTGTTCCAGGAACTGGCCCAGAACATCCAGAACGACATCCGCAAGAACATGCCGGTCTGGCGCGAGAAATATCCGGGCGTCGAGGCACTGAACGTTGCCGTCATGGGCTGCATCGTCAACGGCCCCGGCGAAAGCAAGCATGCCGATATCGGCATCTCGCTGCCCGGCACCGGCGAAACGCCGGCGGCCCCCGTCTTCATCGATGGCCAGAAGGCGATGACGTTGCGCGGCCCCAATATCGCTTCGGACTTCGAAGCGTTGGTGACCGATTACATCGAGAAGCGTTTCGGCCAGAAGAGCGCAGCGGCGGAGTGATCCGCCGCTGGATCTGCCCTCAGATACTTGGCCTCAGATATTGCTGGTCAAAAGTTTGATTCCGGCGAAGCAATAGAAGCCAGCCATGGCGCCTTCGATCCACCGGCGTGCATTCCTGTAGATTTTCAAGGCATGCGGCGTGGAGAACAGCGCCGCGTAGCCCATGAACACGACAAAACCGGTCGTGCAGCAGACTGCGATGATCAGCACGGCGACGGAGGCCGGTGCGCCCTGCGGCATGCCCAGCGCGATGATGGCGAGCCAGGCGAAGATCGCTTTCGGATTGGTGACGTGAATGCCGTAGCCGCGCAGGATCAGCGACTTAAAGCTGGGGCTTCTTGTTTCTTCCTTGACGGCCGGCAAGTCGCCGCTTGCCCGCACCGCGCGAAATGCCTTGTAGGCGAGATAGAGCAAATAGAGCCCGCCAAAAATCTTCAGGATCTCGAGTGCCATCGCATAGGTCTGCAACAGCGTGGCAAGCCCGGCGGCGGCAGCGGTCGCCCAGGTCAGCGAACCACCGAAAATGCCAAGCGAAATTGTCATGCCCGCCTTACGGCCATGCGTCATCGACGTTGCGATGATGGCCATGATCGCCGGTCCGGGACTGACGACGGCAATGAGATAGGCAATATAGGCCGGCAGGATCTGCGGCAGATAGGCAAGTGCCTCATGCATGGGATGGCTCCGCAGGATTTCAGACGACGCGGCCTATTCCGCGTGCCTGAAACTGCAATTGGCGCCAGACTTGCCATGGAATCGTCGGAACGTCACTCTTGTCCCGAAGATTTCTTGTCATGGTGACATTTTGCGCCATGTCGCCATGGTGCGATCTTCTCGCATTCGCCTCCGGCGAAATAGAGTTGGCCGGCTCTCTAGCCCATTAAAGCTTGCTGCTGCTCGCAGATGTTCTGATTCATTCGAAACAGATTGCCCGGATCGTATTTTCTCTTGATCCGCAGAAGTCGCTCGAAGACATCAGGCCCAAAGGCGTCCCTTACAAGATTTTGGGCCTCCCCGAGGCCCGGGAAGTTCAGGTAACTCCTCCCGGTGCCATGAACCTGCATGTCGTTCCAAACCGACTTCACCCATGCGATGTTGGCTTCATCGTTCGACGGCGACGACCAAATGGCGTCGAGGCTAAGCATGAAGGGCATGGACCTGTCGCCGAAGGCGGTGGCGTCGGCGGCGACGCGGCCCAACTGTCCACCAAACTTCCAGATGGATGCGAATGTCATCTCCGATGGCCGTCTGTCCAGTCCAGCCGCAATCGCCTCGATCGTCTCCTGCCTTAGATGCGCGAGATAGGTGGACTTCCAGTAGCACCGGTCGCGCCCTTTTGGAAAAAGACCATCATAGAGCGTCTGCAGGGTGCGGTATGGCAGGCGGTCGCTGAAATCCATCAGGGGTTCACCGAACTGACGAAGCGGCATCGTGACCAGCTCGCCGGTCTCCGCCGGACCGTCGTAGACTGTCGCCAAGCTCAATACCCTGCGGCCCCAACAATTCTGCGGATAGGCCGGATCGTCGGGGACCGTGGAGAACTCGGCCAATCCTGTGACTTCGTCGGGCGCCCCCGCCATATAGTCGCGCCACAGGGCGAGTACCTCCACGGCTCTCTCCTCCGGATAGACTGGCGCGCAGAACATGAGCAGCGGCGGGATCTCATGGAGCATGAACTCGAAATTGACGACGACACCGAAATTGCCGCCTCCGCCTCTAAGCGCCCAGAAGAGATCTGGATTTTCCGCTGCGCTGGCGCGAACCAAGCGCCCGTCGGCGGTCACCAATTCCACCGAGATTATGTTGTCGCAACTCAATCCATGCTTTCCCCGCAGCCAGCCGATGCCGCCGACAAGGGCGAGGCCAGCGACGCCGGTCGCGGAAATGAGGCCGCCGGGAGTGGCCCTGCCGAACGGCGTCGTGGCCGCGTCGACGTCGCCCCAGGTCGCGCCTCCTTCCACGAACACGCGATCGAGTTCGGGAGGCACGCGCACGGAGTTCATCTGCGACAAGTCGATCATCATCCCGCGATCGCAGACAGCGTATCCCGCGACGTTGTGGCCGCCGCCTCGCACGGCGATCAGGAGATCGTGTTCCCGGGCATAGTTTACGGCGAGAACGACGTCGGCGGCGTTGCGACACCGCGCGATCACCGCCGGCCGCCTGTCGATCATGCCGTTCCAGACGATCCTGGCCTGCTCATATCCGGCGTCATCAGGCTCCAGCAGTTCTCCGCGAAAGCCATTGCGTAGCTGGTCAGTCGACATGTCGAACCTCCGCCTTCTGCCCGAAATGTCTCAAAGCTAGTTCAACGTCGGATGAGGTGCTAAAGCTATAAATGCCATGACCTGGTGATTTCCGCCATTTGATGGGGGTGATTTCGATGTCCGCAGGCGATCGACCACTGAACGTCGCGATACTCGCCGTCCCCGCGGCGACGGCCTCGACCCTCTACGGCATGCTCGATCTGTTCTCGTCGCCCGGTCGCGACTGGCCGTTCATAACCAGGGGCGAGATCTGCGAGGCACGGATGCGGCCTTATGTCGTCGCTAGAAGCGTCGAGAATTTTCGGGCGATAAACGAGGTGCGGATCCATCCAGACTTCGCCCTACATGACTGCCCGTCGCCAGACATCGTCTGCATTCCCGACTTCTTCGTGAACCCAGGCGAAAGCGTCTCCGGCCAATATGATCCCGAAGCGCAATGGCTGGCCGAAAACTACCAACGTGGATCATTCCTTGCGAGCGCGTGCTCCGGGGCAGTCCTGTTCGGCGAAGCGGGATTGCTCTCGGATTGCGAGGCGACCATACATTGGGGCTATGTCTCGACGTTGGCGGACAATTATCCTCGTGTGCACGTGAACATCAACCGTTCCCTCGTTCTCACGGGCGAAGGTGAGCGGATCGTCATGGCCGGAGGAGGTTCGAGCTGGCAGGATCTCGCACTCTATGTCATCGCGAGATTCGTGGGGCTGAAGGAGGCGATCGAGGTCGCCAAGGTCTATATGCTGCAGTGGCATGACCTTGGCCAGCAGCCATTCGCATCTCTTACCTGTCGCCGCTGCTCGGACGATCCTATGATCGGCAGTTGTCAGGAATGGCTGGCGCTCCACTACCGGACACGTGCGCCGATCGCATCGATCATCGCACGATCCGGATTGCCCGAACGATCCTTCCTTCGTCGTTTCACGAAGGCGACCGGGATGAAGCCGATCGATTATCTCCATGCGGTTCGGATTGAGGAAGCCAAGCAACTGCTTGAGACGAGTGAGATGAGTGTGGAAGCCATAGCCGACGAGGTCGGCTACGAGGACGTTAGCTTTCTGAACCGCCTGTTCCGACGCAAGACCGGCCTGACGCCCGCCCAGTACAGGCTTCGTTTCGGCCATTTGTCAAAGCTGGCCGCTAGCTGACACGACAACTTCGCTCGTCCACCCGTGCTCTCGGCACGAAAATTTCAGCTCCTGCGGCTCGCCACGAAGCGTGCCGTCTCGATCAGCAACGTCGCCTTCTCTCCATAAGGGGATAGCAGCTCCGCAGCTTCCGTCACCAGGCGGGCAAGCGTGGTTTCGGCCCAGGCCTGGCCGTGCAGCGCCACCAATGTTCCTTTGCCGCGGCCGGCATCCTTGCCGGTGGCCTTGCCCATGGTGGCGGCATCGGCGGTGAGGTCGAGGAGATCGTCGGCGAGTTGGAAGGCGAGGCCGATCTTTTCGCCGAAGGTTCGCAGCCGCTGACGGTTTTCAGCCGAGGCGCCGGCAATGATGGCGCCGGCTTCGCAGGCAAAGCGGATCAGCGCACCAGTCTTCATCGCTTGCAGCATGGTGATGCCGCGCTCATCGGGAGCCTCTTTTTCGGCAGCGAGATCAAGGGTCTGGCCGCCGGCCATGCCGCCAATGCCGGCGGCGCGCGACAGCGCCAGCACGAGTTCGATCTTTCGGTTCGATGGCAGGTCGGTTTCCGGTGCGGCGATGATATCGAAAGCGTAGGTCAGCAGGCTGTCGCCGGCGAGGATCGCTGTCGCATAGTCGAAGGCGATATGCACGGTCGGCTGGCCGCGGCGCAGGTCGTCGTCATCCATGGCCGGCAGGTCGTCATGCACCAGCGAATAACAGTGCACACATTCGAGCGCCGCGCCGATGCGGAGTGCTGCGTCGTCGTTACCACCGAGAAGTGCGGCAGTCTCCATCACGAGAAACGGTCTCAGCCGCTTGCCACCATTCAGCACACCATGGCGCATCGCTTCGAGCAGGCGGGTGGGGCGAGTGATTTCGCCGCTCAGGCAAGCATCGGCAAGTAGCTGGCTCAGGATAGCCTCGACCTTGCCGGCATTGTCCCTGAGGCGATGTTCGAAGGAGGAGTTGGTGCTGTCCATGGCCGCTGTTTGGCATGAGTGCGTGTTGCTGGCAACGAGAATTGTCAACAGCCAAGGTGGGAATCTCGTCGCACTCTGGTCATCGCTCTGTGTAGACGGTATGACAATTGGAACATTCCTGGCGTGTTCCTCGGACGTGCAAGGATGTTCGGGGGGTGGAGTGACTGAGGGCCTTCAGCAATTGGACATATCGACTGACAGCGATGAGGAAGCCGAGATGCGGCAAAGCCCAGGCCGGCTTGCGCGGTTCAAGGCCCGTCCGCTCTGGCAGCGCATTGTTCTCGTCGTCGTCGGTTTGATGCTGCTGCCCTATCTGCTCATCCTCCTTTATGTTCTGCCGTTCATTCACCCCATTTCGACCCTGATGCTGCGCGATGCCGTCACCTTTCAGGGATACGATCGCCGATGGGTTTCCTTCGATGAGATAGCGCCGGTGCTGGTGCAGTCGGTCATGGTCTCCGAGGACGGGCAGTTCTGTTTTCATGGCGGGGTCGACTGGGGCGAGATGCGCATGCTGGTGCAGGATACGCTGCGGGGCCAGGCCACGCGGGGCGGCAGCACCATCCCGATGCAGACCTCGAAGAATCTTTTCCTCTGGAACAGCCGCTCCTTCGTGCGCAAGGCGTTGGAACTGCCGCTGGCCGTTTCCTCATCCTTCGTCTGGTCGAAGCGACGAATGATGGAAATCTATCTGAATATCGCCGAATGGGGGCCGGGCATTTATGGCATAGAGGCGGCGGCTCGCTATCACTTCAAAGTGCCGGCCTCCAAGTTGAACGCTCGTCAGGCCGCCCTTCTCGCCGTTTCCCTGCCCAATCCGATCGACCGGGTGGCGAGCAAGCCGGGGCGCGGACTGCGCCAGCTCGCCTCGCTGATCCAGCGGCGGGCGAAGAATTCCGGCGAGTACATCAAATGCCTTTATAACTGATATCAGAACTTGTCGTTCGATCGGCTAACCGTCATCTGGCATTCTTGCTTCTGACGTAAGGGCGGGTGATCTGCCAACCAAATCGGACCTGCCCCATGAGCTCGATGTCTTTTCGCCCGAACTGCTGCAATATTCCAAGAGCCGTCATCCCGAACCGTCCATTCATCTCGGCACGCGCTTTGATCTCTCGGGCAATTTCCAATATGAGCCGGGCAATACGATCGTCTGCCATGTGGTGGAGGGCTCCGAAACGCAGCGCGCCCTCGTTGCTGCTCGCGAGCAATTTCTGGCCATGCCGGAAGCTTCGCAATTCACCTTCACGCCGATTTCCAGCCTGCATATGACGCTGTTTCAGGGTATTATCGAATACCGCCGCAACCAGCCCTATTGGCCGGCGGATATTGCCCAGGATACGCCGGTCGACGAGATGACCGAGATCATGGGCGAGCGCCTGAAGGCCTTTTCCATGCGCGATCCCTTCAAGGTGGCGGTGACGCATGCGCGGCCGAGCGGCCTTTTGATGGATGGTGCGACCGAGACGGATCGGAAGGTGATACGGGAGTGGCGCAACGCTCTTGCGGATCTTCTCGGCTATCGCCACCCCGATCATGACGTCTATCCGTTCCACATCACCTTCGCCTATGTCATCGAGCGGCTGGATGATGAGGCGCTGCCAGGCTGGCAGGCAATGCTGGACAAGGTTGCCGCCGAAGTCCGCGCCGAAGTGCCGGTTCTCGAACTGCGCCCGCCGGCCTTCTGCGCCTTCGACGACATGAAGCATTTCGAGGAACTTCTGGTGTTCGAGTTCCAAAAATAAGAAGGACAAACCATGGACAAGCTGACCCTCTATATCGGAAACAAGAACTATTCCTCCTGGTCGTTTCGGCCGTGGATCGCCTTGGAGGGTTGCGGCATCGCTTTCGAAGAGGTGCTGATCCCCTTCGATTTTCCGGCCGGCAACCCGCGCATCCGCGAGGTTTCGCCGACGGGCAGGGTGCCGTTGCTGGTTCATGACGGCTTGAAGGTCTGGGAATCACTCGCCATTATCGAATATGCGGCCGAGCTTTTCCCTGACGCCGGCCTCTGGCCCAGAGAGCGGCAGGCGCGTGCGATGGCGCGTTCGATCTCCATGGAAATGCTGGCGGGCTTCCGGGCGCTGCGCAATGCCTGCCCGATGAACATCCGTCGTCCCATCAGCCGGCTCGATCTGCCGGAAGGCGTCATGGAGGATGTGGCGCGGATCGAGACGATCTGGCGCGAGATGCGCGCCCGTTCCGGCGGCCCCTTCCTGTTCGGCGCTTTCTCCGGCGCAGACGCCATGTTCGCGCCGATCGTCAATCGGTTGGAGGTTTATGATCTCGTCAGTGCTGCCGATACGCTGGACTACATGGCTGCGATGAAAGCCCTGCCCGCCTGGCAGAAATGGGAAAAGGCGGCGCGTGAGGAGCCGTGGATCGTGCCGGAGGACGAAGCCTGATCGGTGATTCGGCTTCCATCCGGCTGAATCCGACGGTGCGGGCAAAAAATGCGGGAAGGGACTGGTCAAAGCCCCTTTAGCCATGTATAAGCCCGCCCAATTTCCGAAATTGATCCATGTCTGTTTCGGCCGCCTGGCTGGCCGCTGATATGTTTCGTCCGCAAAGTGGAGTAACGAGAATGGCTGTACCGAAGAGAAAAACGAGCCCGTCCAAGCGCGGTATGCGCCGCTCGGCTGATGCGCTGAAGGCTCCGACCTATGTCGAAGACAAGAACTCCGGCGAACTGCGTCGCCCGCATCATATCGACCTGAAGACCGGCATGTATCGCGGCCGTCAGGTTCTGACGCCGAAGGAAAGCGCATAATTTAAGCGCTCCCGTAAGGGCTGAGATTCAAAGGCTGGCGTTTCGCCGGCCTTTTTCTGTTTGCGCATTTCGTCCAGCAGGTTGCGTCCGAAAACCGCTTCGCACTTTTGGGCCTTTGCGCTAAAACTCGCGGCGACTTCAATTTCGAAGAGATTTTCCCGACTATGATTGTTGCCTTCCCGCTGATGATCGTTCCCCTCGTGCTCTACAATCTGGCGATGCTGGGTTTGATGGGCGCCGGCGGCATTGCTTCCCTTAACGATGTCATGCTTGCTCTCGCGATGCTTTCGAGCGCGACATGGACGCTGCAGCTCGGCGATCTCTTTATCGTCATCGCGCTGATCATGCTGTTCTTCGAAATCCTGAAGGCGACGCGCAATGGTTCGGGCTCACTGCTCAATCACATGCTGTCGATGCTGGTGTTCATCGCCTATCTCGTCGAATTCCTGCTGGTCAAGGATGCGGCGACGCAGACTTTCTTCGTCCTTATGACGATTGCCTTCATCGACGTCATCGGCGGATTCACGATTTCGATCCGCTCGGCGGGACGGGATGTTTCGATCGGCTTGTAAGGGCTTTTGACTTCTCCCCGGCGGGGAGAAGGTTATACGGAGCATGATTGAGCAGGCGTTGCGCCACCCTCGCCCCGCTGGGGCGAGGGGAGGAACTCACAAACTATCCAGCTTATTCTGCATCGCGCGGAGCTGCTCTTTCAGCTCGTCGATGTCTTTTGCCTCTGCCTTGCGGCTTTCTTTCGCCGGCGGCTTCATGAAGGGCGAGAACATCTGCATGGCCTGCTGGAACATTTCGGTATTGCGACGGACCTGTTCCTCGACCATCTGGATCGGCAATTGCAGATTCTTGCCAAGCGGCGTTTCGCCGAAGGCGCGGTTGATCTGCTCGCGCATCTGCGTCTGCTGCTCGGTGAAGGCGCGCATGGAATGTTCGAGGAAGCTCGGTACGACCATCTGCATCTGATCGCCGTAATAGGTGATCAGTTGCCTCAGGAATGAAATCGGCAACAGCGTATTTCCGGTCTTCGATTCCTGTTCGAAAATAATCTGCGTCAGCACCGAATGCGTGATTTCTTCGCCGCTTTTTGCATCCTGGACGATAAATTCTTCTCCCTTCTTCACCATCTCCGCCAGGTCATCCAGCGTCACGTATGTGCTGGTGCCAGTATTGTATAGGCGGCGATTGGCATATTTCTTGATTACGATCTGGCCCTCATTCTTTGCCATTATCAGTCTCCTGGACCCGTCTGATTGTATGGAAACTCCTCCACCGCTAAGTGTAGACGCAAAAGAAGCTTGGTGACAATCGCTTTGTGCAATGCGGCAAGCCCTTTCCATTAATTGGATTTTTTGCCGGCAATGACGGCTTCATGAAATCTGCAAGATCGAAATTCTTGGCGTTTGACTCGGGCGCAAAGCTTTGACAGTTTCGACTTATATATGTTCAACCTGTGAGGAGGCTTCCATGAGCAATCCATCTATCGTCGTCGCCAGTGCAGCTCGCACTGCTGTCGGTTCCTTCAACGGCGCCTTTGCGACCATTCCGGCTCATGAGCTCGGCGCAGCTGCGATCAAGGGCGCATTGGAGCGCGCTGGTGTCGAGGGCAGGGAAGTCGACGAGGTGATCCTCGGCCAGGTGCTGCAGGCTGGCGAAGGGCAGAATCCGGCCCGCCAGGCTGCGATGAAAGCCGGCATCCCGCAGGAAGCGACCGCCTGGAGCGTCAACCAGCTCTGCGGTTCGGGTTTGCGCGCCGTTGCGCTCGGCATGCAGCAAATCGCTTCCGGCGATGCCAAGATCATCGTCGCCGGCGGCCAGGAATCCATGTCGATGGCTCCCCATGCCGCG
Organism: Rhizobium sp. BR 317; assembly: GCF_047445835.1. Lineage (NCBI taxonomy): Bacteria > Pseudomonadati > Pseudomonadota > Alphaproteobacteria > Hyphomicrobiales > Rhizobiaceae > Rhizobium > Rhizobium sp. BR 317. Next base: position 219,565 of record NZ_JARWLB010000003.1, read on the forward strand.
CATCTTCGCGGTGGCACCAAGATGGGCGACATGAAGATGATCGACACGATGATCAAGGATGGTCTGACGGACGCCTTCTACGGCTATCACATGGGCATCACGGCGGAAAACATCGCCCGCCAGTGGCAACTTTCGCGCGACGACCAGGATCAGTTCGCCGTTTCCTCGCAGAACAAGGCCGAGGCTGCCCAGCTTGCCGGCCGCTTCAAGGATGAGATCGTGCCTTTCATCGTGAAGGGCCGCAAGGGCGACGTCAGCGTCGACGCCGACGAGTATATCCGTCTCGGCGCGACGCTGGACGGCATGACCAAGCTGCGCCCGGCCTTCGACAAGGAAGGCACGGTGACGGCCGGCAATGCGTCGGGCCTCAACGACGGCGCGGCCGCTACCGTGCTCATGACCGAGGCGGAAGCCTCGCGCCGCGGCATCCAGCCGCTGGCCCGCATCGTCTCCTGGGCAACCGCCGGCGTCGACCCGCAGATCATGGGCAGCGGCCCGATCCCGGCCTCGCGCAAGGCCTTGGAAAAGGCGGGCTGGTCCGTCGGCGATCTTGATCTCGTCGAGGCCAATGAGGCATTTGCCGCGCAGGCCTGCGCCGTCAACAAGGATCTCGGCTGGGATACGTCGATTGTCAACGTCAATGGCGGCGCCATCGCCATCGGCCATCCGATCGGTGCCTCCGGCGCCCGCATCCTCAACACGCTGCTGTTCGAAATGAAGCGTCGCGGCGCCAAGAAGGGCCTCGCAACGCTCTGCATCGGCGGCGGCATGGGCGTCGCCATGTGTTTCGAGGCGCTCTAAGAGCATCCGCTGTCAGGTGGAATTTCCTGCAAACGGATAGGGATGCTCTTGATTCAAAAGACCGGAGCGGCATAGCGCTCTGGTCGCTTCGCTCGAATATCAAACGCGCGAGGGTTGTGAATAAGATCATTCTAAAATAAATGGCAAGCGACGGATGAACGATTCGAGATTGCTCATCCCGTTTTGGCGACAACAGAGGGGAGTGGACTATGAGCAGAGTAGCGTTGGTGACAGGCGGTACGCGCGGTATTGGAGCGGCCATTTCGATTGCGTTGCGCAATGCGGGCTACCGGGTTGCAGCAACCTATGCCGGCAATGACGAGAAGGCGCAGGCTTTCCGGGACGAGACCGGCATTTCCGTTCACAAGTGGGATGTGTCTGACTACGAAGCCTGCGGTGCGGGCATCGCCAAGGTCCAGGACGAGCTTGGTCCGATCGACATCCTCGTCAACAATGCCGGGATCACCCGCGACGCCATGTTCCACAAGATGACGCCGCAGCAGTGGCATGATGTCATCAATACGAACCTCACCGGCCTGTTCAACATGACCCATCATGTTTGGCAGGGCATGCGCGATCGCAGCTTCGGCCGTGTGATCAACATCTCCTCGATCAACGGTCAGAAAGGCCAGATGGGTCAGGCGAATTATTCCGCCGCCAAGGCTGGCGATCTCGGCTTTACCAAGGCGCTTGCACAGGAAGGTGCTGCCAAGAACATTACGGTCAACGCCATTTGCCCCGGCTATATCGGCACGGAGATGGTGCTTGCGGTGCCGGAAAAGGTGCTGAACGAGCGCATTATCCCGCAGATCCCGGTTGGTCGTCTCGGCGAGCCCCAGGAAATCGCCCGCATCGCGGTCTTCCTTGCCAGCGACGACGCCGGCTTCATTACGGGATCGACCATCAGCGCCAATGGCGGGCAGTTCTTCGTTTGAGCTGATGGAATGACGTGGCGGATGATTGCCGGGAATGCCCGGCAGTCATTGCCGGCTTGAATTCCTGGGCTGCTGCGGCCGGGGTTTGAATTCCAAAACGACGGCCTCGAGGGCCACGCGGCGCATTTCCTTCTCCCGCATTCGTACGGCATGACCCAGTACATAAAATGTGGTGCCGAGAAGTGTGAGCGCCGCGGCGCTCGCGATGAATTCGGCCATGGTGCCGTTCCTTTCAAAAAACGTTGACGCGATCCCCCGAAACCGGCGTGGATGTGAGTGTTCGTCTTAAGAAAATCGGCCCGAAATTTTCGAAAGATAAAGTTCATGCCCGATCGTCAACGAAGCGTTGATGATCGGGCTGAAGGAAATCGATCCTTGCGTGTAAGCGCTTAGCGGCAACGAGCCTCATAGCGGTGGCCGTTGCGGTCGCGATAGATGCAATAGCCTGGGCGCTCCTGGGACCGGCCGATCAGGTAGCCGACGGCACCACCGGCGACGGCGCCGATTGCGGCGCCGCCCCAGCTATTGCTGGCGACGCCGCCTATGATCGCGCCGGTTCCGGCGCCGATGGCTGTCCCCTTTTCCGTTGCCGTGCACGAAGCAAGTGCTCCGACAAGGGCGATCGCGACGATAATTTTCTTCATAGCATTGCTCCCTAGTGTGTGAGGTCTTCAACAATATCGGCCGGATTAGATCCGGCCCATCAATAGCAGAATGAGAATGATAACAAAAACCAGTCCGAGACCACCCGATGGACCGTAACCCCAACCTCGGCTGTAACCCCAGTTCGGGAGCGCTCCGATCAACAATAGAATCAAAATCACGAGCAGTACTGTACCAAGCATGGCGTATTCCTCCGCGTCCAGCGCCTAGAGCATCCCGCCAGAGCGACCGCACGCAGGCGGATAGATGCGCTAGATTACAAGTGCCGGTGCGTCCTTATCTACCGTTCCTGGCGAATAGGAGCGCACCAATGCCGCTGTCGATAGAAACTTATTTCACGAGAAATTGTTCCGGCTCAGAAATAACAAGACATGAAGATGAGCCGGCATGTCGAGTCAAAATGTTAACGTAGGCATCGGCGTCATGCGGAGAATACATAACAACGAGTTCCGCATATGGTTAAAAATTGCTTTAAATACAATATGTTGCGGTGAACGAAACGAGAAAGCGGACGTGTCCGTGTTTCGTCAGCGATTCGTTCTGCATTTGGGCTTTGGTTAACGGCGGCAGGGATTGCGTCCCGGAAGGACCTACCTCTTTAGGAGAGGGAATTTAGGCCTCATCGCCCAAAAGTGGTACTATCCCGGTCGAAATGGTTAATACCGCGCAATTTTTTTTCTACCTCCTTTGTTGCGTCATTCCCCATTTGGATGAGCTTCCTCATCCGAACGCTATATCTAGCCGTGAACAAATACAGTACATGAGTTGATCTGCGATTCGTCGCCGATTCGTTCCGGCTTTGATCGATAAGTTAACGGATTCAATCACCACGCGAAATTGTGAGCTTTTTATATTACGTTTCGCTCAAAGGTTAATTGCAATCCACGATTCGACGTGATTCGGCGCTTCAACCCTGCAGAGTCCTGTGTATTTCGTTGGCTAAGACACTAGATATTGTGGAGAACGGATGCGGAACTGATGGGAGTCAGCGATTCGTCGCCGATTCGTTCCGGCTTTGGCCCGAATCTTAATGCCGAAATCATTCGGGTCTTGTTCTGAGAAATTCGCCAAATTTACAAACGGTTAACCATGTTCTTGTGTGAGGGCATCGTTCCGCCGGACTCGTCGCTTGACTCATGATTCATGTGAAAAAGCGGTCCAAATGGCGATTCACGATCTGGTGGGCATTTGCGAATCAAAATCCATATATAGTAGTGAACAGAAGCGGAACTAAACGGAGTCAGCGATTCGTCGCCGATTCGTTCTCAAGCTGTTCCCCACTCGACAGGACTCGTGTGGGATGTAGGGAGAATGTAGCTCTTGGTTGAACCTGCCGAAGATAAAATCGCATATTGCGGCCGTTGTTTTTTGAATCAGGTCTTGCCTTTGTCACATATGGTCGTCATCTCTTCTTTTCTTCCTTGGGGACCTTGCTGATCGGAAGACAGTGGTTTCTCGCCCATGCATGGACCTATGACTCAGACTTCGCAGCCAATGATCCTGAGCGGACGCGGCGTGACCGCGGTGCTCGGACCCACCAACACCGGCAAAACCCATTATGCCATCGAGCGCATGGTGGCGCACGGCAACGGCGTGATCGGCCTGCCGCTGCGGCTGCTGGCGCGCGAGGTCTATACGCGTGTCGTCGAGAAGGTTGGGGCGCAGTATGTCGCGCTGGTCACCGGCGAAGAGAAGATTTCGCCGCCGAATGCGCGTTATTCCGTCTGCACCGTCGAAGCCATGCCGCGCGAGACGCGGGCCTCTTTCGTCGCCATCGATGAAGTGCAGCTCGCTGGTGATCTGGAGCGCGGCCATATCTTTACCGACCGCATCCTGCATTTGCGGGGGCGCGAGGAGACGCTGCTGCTCGGCGCCGGCACGATGCGGCCGATCCTTGAGCAGCTTTTGCCGGGGATCACCGTCGTCGAGCGGCCGCGGCTGTCGCATCTCTTTTATGCCGGGCAGAAGAAGATCACCCGCCTGCCGCAGCGCACGGCGATCGTCGCCTTCTCCGCCGATGAAGTCTATGCCATCGCCGAACTCATTCGTCGCCAGCGCGGCGGAGCGGCTGTCGTTCTCGGCGCGCTCAGCCCGCGGACGCGCAATGCGCAAGTGGCGCTCTATCAGGACGGCGATGTCGAATATCTGGTGGCGACCGACGCGATCGGCATGGGCCTCAATCTCGATGTCGACCACGTCGCCTTTGCCCAGGATCGCAAGTTCGACGGCTATCAGTTCCGCAATCTCAATCCGGCCGAACTCGGCCAGATCGCCGGCCGCGCCGGGCGCCATCTGAAGGACGGCACTTTTGGTGTCACGGGCCAGGTCGATCCCTTCGACGATGAATTGGTTCGGCGCATCGAAGGTCACGAGTTCGATACGGTTAAAGTGCTACAGTGGCGCACCAAGGAATTCGATTTCTCCTCGATCGCATCGCTGCGGGCGAGTCTTGAGAGCGCGCCGCGTGTGCAGGGCTTGACACGCGCGCTGCCATCGGTCGATCAGCAGGCGCTGGAATATTTGTCGCGCGATCTGGAAATTTCCGATCTTGCCAATAATCCGGCGCGAGTGGAAAAATTATGGGAAGCCTGTGCGCTTCCGGACTATCGGCGGATTACGCCCGCCCAGCATGCCGATCTTATCGCCACCCTCTTTTCCGACCTTGTACGCTATGGCACGGTAAAAGAGGACTTCCTGGCCGAGCAGGTGCACCGCGCCGATCGGACAGATGGTGAGATCGACACGCTTTCGGCGCGAATCGCGCAGATAAGGACTTGGACCTATGTGTCGAACCGGCCCGGTTGGCTTGCCGATCCGACACACTGGCAAGAAAAGACGCGGGAAATCGAAGATCGATTGTCCGATGCGTTACATGAAAGGTTGACGAAACGCTTTGTTGATCGCAGGACATCTGTGCTCATGAAGCGCCTGAGAGAGAATGCGATGCTGGAAGCTGAAATCAGTGTGAATGGGGATGTCTTCGTTGAGGGGCATCATGTGGGACAGTTGACCGGATTCCGGTTCACGCCAATCGCGGGAACCGAGGGGCCGGACGCGAAGGCCGTCCAGACCGCCTCGCAAAAGGCGCTGGCGCTGGAGTTCGAGGCGCGGGCCGCCCGTATCCATGCGGCCGGCAACAGCGATCTGGCGATCAGTGCGGACGGTCTCGTCCGTTGGCTTGGCGATCCTGTGGCGCGGCTGTCGGGCAGCGATCACGTCATGCGTCCGCGCGTCATCCTGCTCGCCGACGAGCAATTGACGGGCAATGCGCGCGATCATGTCGCTGCGCGTATTGAGCGCTTCGTGAACCATCATATCAGCACGGTGCTGAAGCCGCTCGACGATCTGTCGCGCGCCGAGGATTTGCAGGGTCTTGCCAAGGGGCTGGCCTTCCAGCTCGTCGAAAATCTTGGCGTGCTCTTCCGCCGCGACGTCACGGAAGAGGTGAAGTCGCTGGACCAGGATGCGCGCGCCTCGATGCGCCGCTATGGCGTCCGCTTCGGCGCCTACCACATTTTCGTCCCCGCCCTGCTGAAGCCGGCTCCGGCCGAACTCATCACCCTGCTTTGGGCGCTGAAGAACGACGGCCTCGACAAGCCGGGTTATGGCGACCTGATCCCGGTTTTGGCGGCGGGCCGCACGTCCGTGGTTACCGATCCGACTTTCGAACGTATGTTCTACAAGCTCGCCGGCTTCCGTTTCCTCGGCAAGCGCGCGGTGCGTATCGATATTCTCGAGCGGCTGGCGGATATCATCCGTCCGCTGTTGCAGTGGAAGCCCGGCCAGGCGTCGCGTCCGGAAGGCGCCTATGATGGTCGTCGCTTCACGACGACGACGGCAATGCTTTCCATTCTCGGCGCGACGCTGGAAGATATGGAAGAGATCCTGAAGGGTCTCGGCTACCGCGCTGACGCTGTGAAGGCCGAAGACGCGACAGCCTTCCTTTCGCAGCAGGATGCCTCCTCGGCGCCTGCGGCGGCGCAGGCTGCCGAAGCTGTCGCCGACAAAGCCGATCATGATGATGCCGACAGCCACAGCGATGAGCCGGCTACGGAAGGTGAAGCTGCCGCGCAGGACGCCGCTGCCGTAGAGCAAGCCCCTGCTGAGCCGGCTGCTGCCGCTGCAGAGTCGACGGAAGCTGCCGAGGCCGCAACCGAGCTGGCGGGTGCCGATATCGTCACCGCCGAGCCGGTAGAGCCGAAGCCGGTTCTGCTTTGGCGTCTTGGCGGACGCAGCGACAACCAGCAGCGTCAGGGCGGACGCGGCCATGGCGATCGTCGCGGCCATCAGGGCGAGGGACGCGGTCAGCAGGGCAATCGCCGCAATGGCGGTGGTGAGCAGCAAGCGAGCGGTGAAGGCAATCGCGAAGGGCGTGAAGCCCGTGGTGACAACAAGGGACCGCGCGGCAATCGCGACGGCGGCCGTCCGCAGCACCAGGGCAATCGTTCCGACCGCAACGACCGCCAGGATCGTGGCGACCGGAAAGAGCGTAACGATCGCAATGACCGGAACGACCGCAACAATCGCGGTGCATCGCAGCCGTTGCGCTTCGAGGCCAAGCCGCCGCGCAAGGAAAAGGCGATCGATCCGGATTCTCCTTTCGCCAAGCTCGCAGCCCTCAAGGAGCAGATGAAGAAATAGGCCATGACGGACGAAAAACAGCCATCTTCCGGTTCGCGTCAGCGCATCGACAAGTGGCTGTTCTTTGCCCGCATGGTAAAATCCCGCTCGCTGGCGCAGGTCTATGTCCAGAACGGCAGCGTGCGGGTGAACGGCGAGCGGGTCGCGCAGCCGAGCTATGGCGTCAAGGCCGGCGACCGGATCGAGCTGTCGTTGGAGCGGCGCGACGTCGTCCTGATCGTGCGTCAGACGGGCGAGCGGAGGGGGCCTTTCGAAGAAGCGAAGCTGCTTTACGAGGACCTGACGCCGCCGCCAGATGAGACAAAACGTCTCACTCCCTTCGAACAGGCGCTCCGCGCGCCCGGTAGCGGACGGCCGACGAAGCGCGACCGACGCGCTATCGACCGCCTGACCTCCGACGATGATTAGAAAACTCTGCCCGGCCTCTATGATTTTGGGATTGTTTATCCCTTGAAATTGGTTGGCAAAGTCGATACCTCACGGTCAACCCGCTGGTAACCAGCCGGTCGGCATGCCTGCGCCTAGCGCGTCCGCTTGCCCGCCGGCTTCCGAGGGAAAAGCGCGACGTTCCAGGTTGCGCATCCGCGGAAACGAGAGACATTCCTGGAGTGCTTCATGACATATGTCGTGACCGACAATTGCGTTCGCTGCAAATACACCGATTGCGTGGAAGTCTGCCCCGTGGACTGCTTCTACGAGGGTGAGAATTTTCTCGTCATCCATCCGGATGAATGCATCGATTGTGGCGTTTGCGAGCCGGAATGTCCCGCCGAGGCTATCAAGCCCGATACCGAGCCGGGTCTCGACAAGTGGCTGAAAATCAATGCGGATTACGCATCGATCTGGCCGAACATCACAGTCAAGCGCGATCCCCTTCCGGAAGCCAAGGAAATGGATGGCGAACAGGGCAAGTTTGAGAAATACTTCTCGGCCAACCCCGGTTCAGGTGACTGATTGAAGGTCGTGACAGGCCGCCGATAAAGGTGTAGTCGATAGCGCATAAAGACGAATCATTGCCGTTGGCCGCTGGAGCGGTCGACGTGGCCGCTTTGGTGTGCGTAAAGCAAATTATTGATTTAGTCAGATTTTTGTGATAGCTTCCTCATACTGATCCACTGCGGCATTTCGCGTGCCCCAAACCATCACGAAAGCAACTAACAAATCCGTACGCGGTTTCCTTGACATATCAACGTTTTGAGGTGTCGGGGTCTGGGATCGCGATGAACGGATTTCTTTTTGCACGCGTCTGGCTGGACCAGGATGAAGTCACCCCGACGGTGCTTCCGTCTCAACCGGGCCTGACTGACCCGGCCCCGGCTCACGCTGGGTGCGTAACAGGGAGTTTTTGAAAAGAATGACGATCCAGCAGAAAAAACCTTCAGCAGCACGCCATGGCTTCAAGACCGGTGAAGCGATCGTATACCCCGCCCACGGCGTTGGTACGATCACCGCGATTGAAGAGCAGGAAGTCGCAGGCATGAAGCTTGAGCTTTTTGTAATCGACTTCGAAAAAGACAAGATGCGTCTGAAGGTGCCTGTGGCAAAGGCCATGAGCATTGGAATGCGTAAGCTTTCCGAGACGGATTTTGTCGATCGGGCGCTTAAGGTTGTTCAGGGCAAGGCCCGCGTCAAGCGCACCATGTGGTCGCGCCGGGCCCAGGAATATGATGCCAAGATCAATTCGGGCGATCTTATCTCGATTGCCGAAGTTGTTCGCGATCTCTATCGCGCTGAGAACCAGCCTGAGCAGTCTTATTCCGAACGTCAGCTCTATGAAGCTGCACTCGATCGCATGGCGCGCGAAATCGCCGCCGTCAACAAGATGTCCGAGACCGAGGCCGTTCGCCTCGTCGAAGTCAACCTGAACAAGGGCCCGAAGCGCGGCAAGGTCGTCGAAGAAGACGATTCCCAGGACGAAGCCGCATAAGGCCAGAGGTCACATACCACGTCAAAAAACCCGGCCCTCGCGCCGGGTTTTTTCTTTGGAACCTTTTTTGGTCTGATGCGTTTATGCCTCGTATTCGCGACTGCTGCGCGCTTTCTCATGATGTGAGTTTCTCGGGCAGCCGTTTCCCTTAACATTCACGAGGACCGGACCCCATGTGTTTTGATTGGAAATTTCCCGGCGATCGGAAGTCATTTCGTTCGCTAGGTCATTTTGGTGAAGCCGAATTAGACCCGTAACCGATCGTCGGATATCCGGAGATCGGCCTCCAATTGAATTCCATTCATAGATTTTCACCCGCGCAGCAATGTCCGGAAACGATGTTTGCTGCCTTTTCCGTTGACCGTGGCACAGAGACGATTTTGGGGCAGGATTAGGGGATATGCATATGAAGAATATGTCTGCAGATCGGCGTATGATTAAGATCGCGATGGCCGCTCCCTATCTCGGCCGTGACGAAGAGCACGATCTCGCCATCCGCTGGAAGGATCACGACGACCGCGGCGCTCGCAACAAGATCGCCACAGCCCACATGCGCCTCGTTATTTCGATGGCGGGCAAATTCCGCAATTTCGGCTTGCCGATGAGCGATCTGGTACAGGAAGGCTATGTAGGTCTCCTGGAAGCGGCGGCAAGGTTCGAACCGGAACGGGAAGTACGATTCTCGACCTATGCTAGCTGGTGGATCCGCGCTTCGATCCAGGATTATATCCTGCGCAACTGGTCGATCGTGCGCGGAGGCACGAGTTCGGCGCAGAAGGCATTGTTTTTCAATCTCCGCCGCCTGCGCGCCAAGCTCGCCAGAGGCAATACCGGCGTCACCGTGCAGTCCATCCACGAGGAAATCGCCATCGCCCTCGGCGTCAGCCTTGCCGATGTGCAGACCATGGATGCGCGCCTTTCCAGCAACGATGCATCCTTGCAGGCGCCGTCTATTTCCGGCGACGCCGAAAGCGCCGAGCGCATGGATTTCCTGATCAGCGACGAGCCTCTGCCGGACGAACAGGTCTCCAATATGATCGACGGCGAACGCCGCCGCATCTGGCTGGCTTCCGCGTTGAAGCACCTCAACGAGCGTGAAATGAAGATCATCCGCGCACGCCGCCTGGTGGAGGATGGTGCGACGCTGGAGGAGCTGGGTGCCGATCTCGGCATTTCCAAGGAACGCGTGCGCCAGATCGAAAGCCGCGCCATGGAGAAACTCCGCAGCGCCCTGGTCGACGCCGATCCGCGCATGGCGAGTTATGCCTGATGAAAACCCTTCTCCCCATGGGGAGAAGGGTCGAGGCGCCAGCCAAAAAAGCAGCTTTCCCGATAACGCCCTTCAAGCCGCTTTGTGCGCGGCTTTTTCGCGTTGGGGCGAAGGTACGCGATTCAATTATTCGGAAATGATCTTGACCCTGTCGCCGGGCGCGACGTTTGCGCCTGATGGCAAGGCGTTGATCAGCTTGAAGAGATCGAGCTTGCGGTCGGTGCCCATCATGCGGGCGGCGAGGGTGGTGATGTTATCGCCCGCCTTGACGGTGACGACGCGCACGCGCAGCGGCTTCAGCGACGAGGCTTCCTCCGGCGTCATGTGCCGGAAGCTGGAGCGAAGCACATCGGCCGTTTGCTGCAGAGCGGCAGTGTTGCCTTTCGGCACGGCCGTCAGGAAGCGGAAGATCTGCGAGCGGTCGCGGATGACGGTGACGTCGAAATCCCAGCGATCGGCCGAGGCGCGCGCGGTGGCCGCCTCCATGCCGTTGACCGTGATGGGCCGGATGGTCGAGGGATCGAGACCGGTGACCCAGCCGCTCGAAATATAATTCGTCAGGTTCTGATTCTGGCTGTCCGCCACGCCATCGAAGCGGACGGCGATGTCGCCGGGGCCAGTCGCCATGACCGCCTCGACCTTGTTATCGATGTGGAAATCGGGCGGCACTTCGAAGCGAATGCCGAGACCGCCGTGCAGGAAGGTCTGGCCGCGCACATAGCCTTCTTCGGGGCTGTCGCCATAAAGCAGGCCGTCGATGCCATTGAGGTAATAGTCGCGGCCGGTATCGCCGACCTTGCCCTCCTCGCCGAATTCGCGGGCATGCGTCTTGGCAAGATCGATGCGCTGCGGCGTGCTCGGATGGCTCGATAGGAAGTCGAGGCTCTGGTCCGCGTCGGAATTGGCCGTCATGAAATGGCTGTAGTCTTCCATCGCATTGAGGAAGCGGGCCGCCGCGTAGGGGTCGTAGCCGGCCTGGCCAAGCGTGCGGATGCCGATCTCGTCCGCTTGCAGCTCCTGCTGGCGGGAGAAGGCGGCAAGGCGCAGCTTGCCGCGCGCGAGCGCCTGCTTACCGGCAAGATCGCTCGACAGAACTTCCGAGACGACGCGGCTAGCGATGACTTCGGCCTCTTCACGCTTCTGGCGCTCGATGCCGTGATTGGCGGTGACGTGCGCCATCTCATGCGACAGCACGGCAGCAACTTCCGAGGCATCGTTGGCAAGGGCCAGCAGACCGCGCGTGACGTAGAGGTAGCCGCCGGGCAGCGCGAAGGCATTGATCGACGGCGAATTCAAAATGGTGATGCGATAGGATTGCTGCGGATTTTCCGACACGCTGGTCAGTGCGCCGGCAATGCGGGCGACCAGGCGCTCGGTCCTGGCATCCTTGTACTCGCCGCCATAGCTAGCCAGGATGCGCGGATGCTCGCGGGCGCCCATCTGCGCGCGCGGATCGTTCTTCTGCACTTCGGAAACGATCTGCGGACTGGACGAGGGGGAAACATTCGGCTGGTAGGATTGATCCAGCACCGACTGACAGCCGTTGAGCACCGTTGCGGCAATGAGGACGGGGGCGAAGCGGCGCATAAGGGCCGCAACTGTCACGCTGATCCTTCGTCCTGCGTACTCGCTCTGCTTCAGTGCCTGTATCCCACTCATCTCGCTGCCATGCCGGCCGAACACCGAACTCGGTTGATCATGGCTAGGCCGATCATCGCCGGGTTTCGTCAAAGGTTGCATCCATCCCGATCAAACCTGAGTTCATCCGGATGGTCTCTGCCCTTTGCTGTAGCCGATTTCGGCAGCAGTTGCATAGCGAGACTCCGTTTAAAATGTGGCAGCGTTGTATTTTGGCAAGCATATGCCACGCTTTCAGCCGCTCGCCACGACGAAATTAAGGCAAAACCGGCAGCAAAATTGCTGCATCGCATTCAATGCTGCAAAAATGTGGTCAGTGCCGGAATGCCTTCCTGTGTCAGGAAACGTTCGATGGGAGCTGAAAGCCGAATGGTTCCGCCATCGATGAAGACGGCATGGTCGGCGAGACGGCGAACTTCGGCTGGGTCGTGCGAGACGATCAGCACCGTATTGCCGGTCTCGCGGTGAAGCGTGGACAAAAGCTCGGCCATGCCGGAGCGCAGGCCCGGATCGAGCGCGGCGAAGGGTTCATCGAGCAGCAGGATCGGCCTATCCCGCACCAGCGCCCGGGCGAAGGCGGCGCGTTGGCGCTCGCCGCCGGAGAGGGTGCCGGGCATGCGTCTGTCAAAGCCGGCAAGCCCGACGCGGGCCAGGGCCTCAGAAATCCTTTGCCGATCGTCTGCCGAGAGTCTTAGCGATGGGCTGATGCCAAGCCCGACATTGGTGAAGAGATCGAGATGGGCAAAGAGGTTGTTATCCTGGAAAACCAGGGAGACCGGCCGTGCTGAAGGATGCAGCTTGGTCACCTCCTGTCCGGCAAGCATGATGCGGCCACGGTCCGGCGTCTCGAAGCCGGCGAGCAGATTGAGGAAGGTGGATTTGCCCGATCCGGACGGGCCGGTGATGGCGATAATCCGCGCCTGTGGCAGTTCGCAATCAAAGCGGAAATCATGCGTGCCGAGCCGCAATTCGACGCCGGTCATCGCGAGGCCTCGTGCCGCCATGCCTTGATTATCGGTCATTCCGCCTGCCTTCGTCCTCATGCTTGCCTTGACCGGCCGTGCCGGCGATGGTCAGGAGAAGACATATCAGCCCCAGAATGAAAGCAAGTCCGTCTGCATCGTTGGTGCGATAGCTGCCGAGCTTGCTGTAGACCAGCCAGGGCAGGGTCATCAGGCTATCGGAGCCGAAAAGAGCGATGGCGCCGAGATCGCCGAGCGACAGTGCCATGGCGAAGGAGAGCGCCGTGAAAAGCGGTTTGCGCAGGCCCGGCCAGTCGACCAGCCGTAACCGCGCGAGGCCATGAAGGCCGAGGCTTGCGGCGAGCCGTTCGGTGCGGCGGCGATGGACGGCATGGGCCGGTTCGATGACGCGGATGACAAAGGGAAGCGCCATAAGGGCGTTGATGACGACGATCAGCAGCGCCGCGAAGCGGGCGGGATCGTCAACCAGCCTGAGCGCCAGGAACCATCCGGTCGCCAGGACGATCGGCGGCACCAGCAAGACGAGGGAGGATGTGCCGCTCAAGGCAACGGCCAAGCCGCGCAGGCTCGGCGCTTTCCGGCGTTCGGCCGATATGGCTGCGCGGGCGCGGATAATGGTGAAGGAGGCGAGGACCGCCAGAATGCCGGCAGCAAAAGCGATTGCGAGGCTGGTCAAGGTCGCCTGCAGGAAGATCGTCTGGCCGACAAGCCTGAGAAGATCTGCCTTCAGGCCGGTGACGACTACTGAACCGAGCGGCAGGCCGATGAACAGGGTGGTGAGCAGGAGCAGCAGGCTATCGACCAGTTTGGCGATGGGCAATGTTCCGTCGATGCGCCGTACGGCGCGGCCGGACGTCAGCCCGTGATCGTCGGGTGCCGGAAGCAGGGCCATTGCGCCGAGAATGGCGGCGGTCACCACGATCTGCAGCAGGGACAGAGCTACGGCGCGACCGGGGTCGAAATCGAAGCGAAGCGCCTGATAGATCGCCACTTCGAGCGTGGTCGCGGCTGGGCCGCCACCAAGGATCAGCACCAGCGTGAAACTGGTGGCACAGAGCATGAAGATCAGACCGGCGATACCGGGAATGAGGCCGCGCAGTATTGGCCATTCGATGAAACGAAAGACGGAGGCCGGACGCATGCCGAGCCCGCCGGCCATCAGCCAATATTCCGCCGGCACGCGCTCCAGCCCGGCAAGCATCAGGCGGGCGGCCAGCGGCAGATTAAAGAAGACGTGCGCGAGCAGGATGCCCATCAGCCCGTAGATGCTCACCGGCTGCGCCAGGCCGAGCCCCGTCAGCGCCTGGTTTAGAAGGCCCTGGCGGCCCCATATGCCGAGCAGCCCGAGCGCACCGATCAGCACCGGTAGGCCCATGGGGACAGCCATCAGGCGGATCAGCCAGAGTCGGCCGAGAAAACGCGGTTGCCGCGCCAACGCGCGAGCCACGGGAATTGCGAGAACAACGGAAAGAAGGGTGGATAGCGTCGCCTGCAGCAGGGTGAAGCGCAGCACGCGCAGAAGGTAGGGATCGGCGAGCGGATTGCCGCCGCCGGCGGTTTCGATGCCGGCGGTAAGCAGGGTGGCGATGGCAAGGCTGATGAAAAACACGATGCCGGCAAGACTGAACGCCCCGCCGGCAATGGCATGTCTTTTCTCGGGTGCCGTCAGCAACATCTCACCGTTAATTGGTGCTGGTGGCGGCCAGCCATTCGTCGACCCAGGCCTTGCGGTTCTTCTCGACCACGTCAGGGCTCATCAGGAAGGTCTTCGATGGGACGACCAGCTTGCTGAATGCATCCGGCAGCGGCTCGGATGTGGCCGCGGCCGGCATCATCCAGTTATTGGTCGGAATGGTGTCCTGGAAGCCAGGCGAGATCATGAACTTCAGGAAGTCGCGGGCAAGCTCCTTGTTCGGCGACGACTTGATTAGGCCGGCGACTTCGATCTGGATGTAATGACCCTCGGAGAAGGCGGCCGCCTGATAGCGGTCGGTCTTGTCCGTGATCATGTGATAGGCCGGCGATGTCGTATAGGAGAGCACCATCGGCGCTTCGCCCTTGGTGAACAGGTCGTAGGCTTCCGACCAGCCGGGCGTCACGGTCAGGATGCGGCCCTTGAGCTTCGTCCAGGCATCGGCTGCCTTGTCGCCATAGACCGACTTCACCCAGAGTAACAGGCCGAGGCCCGGCGTCGAGGTGCGGGGATCTTCGATGACGATCTTCTGCGACGGATCGCCTTCGACCAGATCCTTCAGGCTCTTCGGCGGGTTCTTGATCGCCTGCGTATCGTAGACGACGGCGAAATGGCCGTAATCATAGGGCACGAAGACGTCGTCCTTGAAATCGCCGGGAACCTTGAGGCCCGATGTGTCTATGCCGCTGGCATCGAACAGGCCGGTGTCCTTGGCTTCGTCGACGAGGTTGGTGTCGAGGCCGAGAACGACGTCGGCTTTGGTGCCGGTGCCTTCCAGCTTCAGCCGGGAAAGCAGTGCCACGCCGTCGGTGACGCTGACGTAATTGACTGTGCAACCGCAGGTCTTCTCGAAGGCGGCCTTGACCTTGGCGCCCGGACCCCAGTCGGCGGTGAAGCTTTCATAGGTGTAGATGGTGAGCGTCTTGTCTGCGGCTTCGGCGCCTTGGGCGGCAAAAAGCGTTGCGCCGGCGGCGAGAGCCAAGCCGGTAAACAGTGATAGCAGCGATCGGTTGGGCATGACAGCGCCTCCTCGTTGGTTTGTCTTGAACGGGAAAAGGGCGCTATGATTTTGTCACGCGTCTAATCCCTCCGCCGGTGTTAGCCGGATCAGGTTCCGCGGGTTGGCCGGTGAAAGCCTCTCAGCCAGATGTCTTCGAAGACATAAGGCACCCCGTTAGAGCGTTGGCAGGTTTAGTCCTGTGACGAAGGGATGACAAGGGGATAAAAAGAGGATGATTCCCTTGTCGATTGCAGGACCGCGTTTTTACTCGGCAGCGTGGGCGGCTGCCTGGCTGTCGAGCTTCTTGGCGGCACTGGGCAATTGCACGTTCTTCAATATGATCGCCGTCAGCAGGCCGAGGAAGCATATGGCGGCGGCCGTCATGAACAGCGGACTGAAGGCGCTTGCATAGGCATTGGCAACGCTTTCGCGCGTGGCCTCCGGCAGGGCCGCCATCATCTTCGGCGTCAGTTCCTCGATGTTGGCGACGCCCGGAATGGAGAGGCCGATATTGCTGAGCTTGGCGGCGATGATGGCGCCGTAGATGGAAATGGCGATCGAGGCGCCACCCATGCGCGAGAGCGTCACGGCGCCGGTGGCGGCACCGACGTCACCCCTTGCGGCGGCATTCTGCACGCCGATGACCGGGACCTGCTGTGCCAGGCCGATGCCGATGCCGTGCAGCAGCATCAGGGCGCCGATGAAGACGATCGGCGTGCCGGCATGGACCTGCGCCAGCGTGGCGAAGGCGATGGTGCTGCAGGCGGCGCTGGCGATGGCGAAGGGCTTGTAGCGGCCCCTGGCCGAGATCAGCCGGCCGGCCGAAAGCGAACCGCATACGATGCCTCCGGTCAACAGGATGAACAGAAGACCGGCCATGGAGGGTGACAAGCCGGTTGTCGTCTGCAGGAAGAGCGCGAAGTAGTTGACCATGCCGATCGCGACTGCACCGCTGGTGACCGAGATGATCAGCAGCAGGCCGAAGGTCGGGTTGCGGAACAGCGTCATGGGTACGATCGGCTCCGGCGCGCGGCGTTCGACGAAGACCCAGGCCAATGCGCAAAACGCGCCGAAGGCGATGATCCCAAGGCATTGCGGCGAAAGCAGCGATCCGAAAAGCTCGGTGCCGTCGGCGGCAAGCACGATGCTGGTGGTGGTTAGCGCAAGGAGGAGTGCGCCGGCGTAATCAATCTTCGGTTTGCGGGCCGGTTTGCGATACGGCAGCATGAGGGCGAGGCCGGTCAGAACGATAAAGCCGATCGGCACGTTGACGAGGAAGATCGAGCGCCAGCCGAAGAGGTCGCTCATCGTGCCGCCGAGAACCGGGCCGATGGCGCCGGAGGCCATCAGCACCAGGCTGGAATAGCTTTGATAACGGGCGCGTTCGCGCGGCTCGAAGAGATCGGCGTTGACGGCGAAGATCGACACCAGAATGCCGCCGCCGCCAAGGCCCTGCAGCACGCGGGCGGCGATCAGCGTGTTCATCGATACCGCAAGGCCGCAAACGGCCGAGCCGACGGTGAAGATCGCGATTGCGGTCATCATCACATATTTGCGGCCGAAGAGGTCGCCGAGCTTGCCGTAGACGGGCATCGAGGCGGAAAGGGCGAGCAGATAGGCCGAGCCGATCCAGCCGAAGCGTTCCAAATGCCCGAATTCGCCGACAATGGTCGGCAGCGCCGTCGAGACGATCTGGTTGTCGAGGGTTGCCATGAACATGGCGGTCATCAGGAAAAGGAAGAGAATCAGCCGGCGGCGATGATCCGCCACGAGTGGCGCGTGCGTGACTTGCATATCCATGGGACGAGAAATCCGAGCTTGCCGAAACGCTATGCATTCGATCGAACGCATGGGAACGCCCCGGTTCCTGAATGCGGAACGTGGCGTTTTCGGGCAGGTCTTCGAAAGCGGACGTTCCGGAGCAACATATGTGCTATCAGCATATAATTGTCAATGGCAAGTGAATGCTGTCTGCATATTTTAATTCCTGTCCGTCTCTGATATGTTGGAATGATGACAACAGCAACGAACACACGAGAAGTTGAAGCCTCGCCGCTGCCCGAAGACGAAAACCTGCTGCGCATCGGGCAGGTAATGACGCGCATGCGCCTGATGACCGGCCGCCGCATGATCGGCCGGCTTGCCATCCAGAACGTCGCGCCGGGTCTGGAGCTTTCGCATCTCGACGTCATCGATGCCGTGAGGCGCGCGGAAGAGGCCGGCGAAGTCACGGTCGGAACGATCGCCGACATCCTGCGCATCGATCCATCGCGGGCAAGCCGCATCGTCGCCGAGATGGTCACCCGCGGGGTGCTGCGCCGCAAGGCCTCGCAGGCCGATGCGCGGCGCATTGTCGTCGTACTGACCGCGCTTGGGCAAAGGTTGCTTGCCGAGATCCAGGCGCAGAAGTTTTCGGTCATCGAGAGCATTATCGCCGACTGGTCGACGGAGGATGTCGAGGCTTTCTCGCTGCTGTTCGATCGGTTCGTCGGCGGTTATGAGCGGGTTTTCCAGGCGCGCATCAAGGAAACGGACGGCTGAGCGGCCGACGCTGCCGTTCTTGCCAACAGCGCTCTTCCCTAGTGACGCGTCTTTGCGCTATGGGCTTGGCACATGAGCCAATCCACCACCTTCACCATCCTTCTCGGCGGCGAGCTTCGTCTGACGGACCGGCTGCGCGCCGCGGTCGCCGGTAGCCGGTTCATCGCGGCGGATGGCGGCATGCGCCATGCCGTGGCGCTCAATGCGACGCCCGAGCTCTGGGTCGGCGATTTTGACTCGACGCCGGCGGACCTGCGGGGCGCGTTCCCAAATGTGCCCAAGCAGCCCTATCCGGCGGCAAAGGCGGCGACCGACGGCGAGATCGCTATATCGGAAGCGATCGACCGTGGAGCGACGCGGCTGATCCTTGCTGGCGCGATGGGCGGGGAACGTTCGGACCATGCGATCCAGCATATGCTCTATGGCGTTCAGCTTGCCGAAAAAGGTTTCGACGTGCTGCTGACCTCAGGCGACGAAGAGGCCCTGCCGCTGCTGCCGGGTGAACTGGAACTGGCGCTGCCGGCCGGCTCGCTGTTTTCCGTCCTTGGCTTCAGCGATCTGACGGGTCTCTTCATTCACAACGCTCGCTATCCCCTGCGCGATTTCCATCTGCCTTTCGGCGCATCGCGTACTATTTCCAATGTGGCGGAAGGCCCTGTGCGCCTTTCGCTCGGCAGCGGCAGGGCGATCGTGCTTGCCCGCCCTTATGATCTCAGCGGAGTCTGATCTTGGCCCCTCCTATCCTGAAACTCGATGATATCTTCCTGAGCTTCGGCGGCGCGCCGCTCTTGGCCGGCGCCGGGCTGCAGGTGGAGCCGGGCGATAAGATCTGCCTTGTCGGCCGCAACGGTTCTGGCAAGTCGACCCTTCTCAAGATCGCTGCCGGCCTCGTCGAGGCCCAGTCCGGCGACGTGTTCCGCCATCCGTCGTCAACGGTGCGCTATCTCGAGCAGGCGCCGGATTTCGCCGATTACAAGACGGTGGCAGCCTATGCCGAAGCCGGGCTTGGCCCGGGCGACGATCCCTATCGCGTCATCTATCTGCTCTCCCATCTCGGCCTGACCGGCGAGGAGGACCCGAGGACTCTTTCAGGCGGCGAGGCGCGCCGCGCGGCTCTCGCCCGCGTTCTCGCGCCGGAACCGGATATCCTGCTGCTCGACGAACCGACCAACCATCTCGACCTGCCGACCATCGAATGGCTGGAAGGCGAGCTGCAGAAGAGCCGCAGCGCACTGGTGCTGATCTCGCACGACCGGCGCTTCCTGGAAAAAGTATCGACCGCGACCGTCTGGCTCGACCGCGGCACGTCGCGGCGGCTCGATCGTGGCTTCGCCTTCTTCGAAGCCTGGCGCGACCAGGTGCTGGAAGCCGAGGAGCTGGAACAGCACAAGCTCGGCAAGGCGATCGAGCGCGAGGAACATTGGCTGCGGTATGGCGTGACCGCGCGGCGCAAGCGCAACATGCGCCGCCTCGGTGAATTGCAGGACATGCGCGCGCGTCATCGCGGCCACAAGGGCGCTCTAGGCACCGTACAGGCGGCAGCCTCCGATGCGCAGGAGAGCGGCAAGCTGGTGATCGAGGCGGACAAGATCACAAAGGTCTATGACGAACGCGTCATCGTCGCGCCGTTTTCGATCCGCGTGCATCGCGGCGATTGCATCGGTCTCGTCGGCCCGAACGGCGCTGGCAAGACGACACTGCTGAAGATGCTGACCGGGCAATTGGCAGCGGATAGCGGCACGGTCAAACTCGGCACCAATCTGGAGATCGCTACCCTCGATCAGAAGCGCGAGGACCTCAATCCGGAGGACACGCTCGCCAACTATCTGACGGATGGCCGCGGCGAAAACCTGCTGGTCAATGGCGAGCAGCGGCATGTCACCGGCTATATGAAGGAATTTCTCTTCCAGCCGGAACAGGCGCGCACGCCGATCAAAAATCTTTCCGGTGGCGAGCGCGCCCGGCTGATCCTGGCGCGCATCCTGTCGCGGCCGACCAATCTCCTGATCCTCGACGAACCGACCAACGATCTCGACATCGAGACGCTGGACCTGCTGCAGGAGATCGTCGCCGGCTTCAACGGCACCGTTATCCTCGTCAGCCACGACCGTGATTTCCTCGATCGTACCGTGACTTCGACCATCGCGCCGGCCAATCCCGAAGAGCCGGACGGCCGCTGGATCGAATATGCCGGCGGCTATTCCGACATGCTCGCCCAGCGCAAGGGCGCGATCGACGAGCGCAAGCGGGCCGAAAAGGCAGCCGAGAAGCCGAAGGCAGCGGAGACGTCAGCAGCCACCGCCGAGGCTTCGAAGGGTAAGGGCAAGCTCTCCTACAAGCAGAAATTCGCCCTAGAAAACCTCCCGAAGGAGATGGCGAAGGCCGAAGCTGATATCACCGCCCGCGAACAGAAAATGGCCGATCCCAACCTCTTCGCCAAGGACCCGGCAAGCTTCAACCGTCTTGCGGCCGAGATGGAAAAGCTGCGCGACAGCCTGACGAAAATGGAAGAGGAATGGCTGGAGCTGGAGATGCTGCGGGAGGAGCTGGAGGGCTGAGACGCGGCTCAAACCGTGTCATCAACCTTTCATAGCCATCGGTATATTAAAGAAAACAGATGGTTGCAGCCGATGCTATTCCCTGTTGTCGAATTCGATAAACTGTTTATACATTGTGTTGAAAGTACCAGACCAGAGCATCCTGCTTTCAGGTAAACATCCCCTCCAAGCGAACAGATGCTCCAGGTTCAAACGTCCAGAGCGCCCCTTCTGCGTTTAAACCAACGCACGGCGTTCCAGAGCTGGAGGACGCCGCGGATCGTCAGTCATCCGCGACGCATTGGGAAGTCCGAAGAGACCTGACGAAATTCCGCCGCTGGCGGTGACGGGTCCTTCGCGGAAGGCTGCAGGCAGACATCACGAACGCTTGACCCGGCAGTTTTGCCGTAGGTGATCTATTGTCCAGGGGGTCCTTCATGCCGATGACGCTGGCGCGTGTCGCTTTATTGAGCTGTGCAATTGCTGTTTTCCCGGGATCTCAGGTGCTGGCGCAGAGCGCGCCGCCCGCGGCACCCGTGACGGTCGCCAAGCCCGTCGTCCGCGATGTCATCGACAGTGATGAATTCATCGGGCGCTTCCAGGCGGTGGACGAAGTCTCCGTGCGCTCGCGCATCGGCGGCTATCTGCAGGAAGTCCATTTTCAGGACGGCACTATCGTCAAGCAAGGCGACCTGCTCTTCGTCATCGACCAGCGGCCTTATGTCAACGCGCTGAATGAAGCCACGGCTTCCCTGGAGGTCGCGAAATCGACGCTGACGAATGCCGATGCGCAATTTGCGCGCACGCAGGCACTGGCGGGCACCGGCAGTTTGTCCGCATCCAATCTTGACGATCGCCGTCGCGATCTGATCTCGGCGCAGGCAAATGTCCGCGGCGCGCAGGCGGCGGTCGATCGCGCCTCGCTCGACATGGAATATACCAGGATTACCGCACCGCTCAGCGGCCGCATCGACCGGCGTCTGATTTCGGTCGGCAACCTCGTTCAGGCCGACCAGACCGTTTTGACCACCATTGTTTCGCTCGATCCGATCGATTTCTATTTCGACGTCGACGAGCGCCGGCTGCTTTCCTATGCCGATGAAGCGCGCAAGAACGGCAGTGCCCTGCAGCAGGGCGGCGGCGGCCTCGATGTCACCGTGATGATCGCCGATTCGCGCCAGAAGCCGTTCAAGGGCAAGCTCGATTTCGCGGAAAACCGCGTCGACAACCAAACCGGTACGATCCGCGTGCGCGCCCGCTTCCCCAATCCGGATCTCATCTTGCAGCCCGGCCTGTTCGGCCGCATTCAGGTCGCGGGTTCCAACAGCTACAAGGCGGTCCTTGTTCCTGATGAGGCCATCGGCGCCGATCAAGATCAGCGCGTCGTCTATGTCGTCGGCGCCGATGGCAGCGTTACCCCGAAATCCGTGCGGCTTGGGCCGAAGCTTTACGGCTACCGCGTCATCCGCAGCGGCATGACCGGTGACGAAACCATCGTCGTCAACGGGCTGATGCGTATCCGGCCCGGCGTCAAGGTTGCGCCGCAATTGATCCAGCTTCCGCAGGAAGCAGCGAACGAAGAGGCGCCGGCTCAGGCATCGGTCCAGGGGTCGGACCAATGAGATTCTCCCATTTCTTCGTCGACCGGCCGATTTTCGCGTCGGTCCTTTCCATCGTGCTGCTAATCGTCGGCGGCATCGCCTATTTCCAGCTTCCGGTCGCGCAATATCCGGAGGTCGCGCCACCGACGATCGTGGTGCGCACTTCCTATCCGGGCGCTGACTCGCAGACCATCGCCGATACGGTGGCGACGCCGATCGAGCAGGAGGTCAACGGCGTCGAGGACATGCTCTACATGTCCTCCTATTCCAGCGCCGATGGTTCGATGTCGCTGACCATCACCTTCAAGCTCGGCACCGATCTCGATAAGGCGCAGGTTCTGGTCCAGAATCGCGTCTCTATCGCCGAACCGCGCTTGCCGGATGAAGTCCGCCGCATCGGCATCACAACGGTCAAAAGCTCGCCCGATCTGATGATGGTCGTGCATCTGCTCTCGCCGAGCAATCGCTACGATCAGCTCTATATTTCCAACTATGCTCGCACACGCATCCGCGACCTTCTCGTCAGGCTCGACGGCGTCGGCGACGTGCAGCTCTTTGGTGAGCGCCAATATTCCCTGCGCATTTGGCTCGACCCGGAAAAACTTGCCGCCTACGGCATGACCGCCGGCGATATCGTCCAGGCATTGAGGGATCAGAACGTGCAGGTATCGGGCGGCTCGATCGGTGGACCGCCGATTTCGGGCACCAACGCCTTCCAATATACGGTGACGACCCAAGGGCGTTTTTCCGATCCGCGGCAATTCCGCTATGTCATCGTCAAGGCGACGGATAGCGGCCGGCTCGTGCAGTTGCAGGATGTGGCGCGTATCGAACTCGGCGCGCAGGACTATGTTACCAACAGCTATTTGAACGGCGCCCCTGCCGTTGCGCTCGGCATTTTTGCCCGGCCGGGCACCAATGCGCTCGCCGCTGCTGCAGATATTCAGAAGACGATGAAGGATCTGGCGCAGGATTTCCCGCAGGGCCTCGAATATCGCATCGTCTACAATCCGACC
The DNA here is from genome assembly GCF_047445835.1 of Rhizobium sp. BR 317. Lineage (NCBI taxonomy): Bacteria > Pseudomonadati > Pseudomonadota > Alphaproteobacteria > Hyphomicrobiales > Rhizobiaceae > Rhizobium > Rhizobium sp. BR 317. Next base: position 242,811 of record NZ_JARWLB010000003.1, read on the forward strand.
GAGTTCATCTCGGAATCGATCAACGAGGTCTATAAGACGATCTTCGAGGCGGCGATCCTCGTCGCCATCGTCGTGCTGGTCTTTCTGCAATCCTGGCGAACGGCGATCATTCCGATCGTCGCCATCCCGGTATCGCTGATCGGCACCTTTGCCTTTCTGCTTGCCTTCGGCTTCTCGCTGAACATGCTGACGCTGTTCGGCCTGGTGCTTGCCATCGGCATCGTCGTCGACGATGCGATCGTCGTCGTCGAAAATGTCGAGCGCAATCTCGCGCTCGGGATGACGCCGAAAGAGGCGTCGCACGTCACCATGAACGAGGTCGGCACGGCGGTGCTGGCGATTTCGCTGGTCCTTATCGCCGTGTTCCTGCCGACGGCTTTCATTCCCGGCATATCGGGGCAGTTCTACCGGCAGTTCGCGGTGACGATTTCCGTTGCGACGGCGATTTCCTGCCTGAATTCGCTGACGCTGTCGCCGGCGCTTGCGTCGATCGTGCTGCGCCCGCACGACCATAAGAAATCGACGAACATCTTCTCCCGCTTCGGCCGCGCTCTTGGCAACGGTTTCAACCGCGGTTTCGACCGGATGAGCAGCGGCTATTCCTGGGTCATCAGTCATCTCGTCACGACCTGGGTGGCGCTCGCCTGCGCTCTCATCGTGTTTGCCGGGCTGCTTGGTGCGACGTGGTACATGGGCAAGATCGTGCCGCAAGGCTTCGTGCCGACCATGGACCAGGGCTATGCCATCGTCGTCGTGCAGCTTCCGGACGGCGCGTCGCTCGCGCGCACCAATTCGGTCATTCAGAAGGCGACGGAGATCATCAGGAAGACACCGGGCGTCGAAAATGCCGTTGCTTTCGCCGGCTTCAACGGTGCGACCTTCACGAATGCCTCGAATTCCGGCGTCATCTTCACGCCCTTCAAGCCATTCGAGGAAAGGTTGAAGAGCGGAGAATCGGCCAGCAAGATCATCGGCCAGCTCTATGGCAGCCTGCAAGGAATCCAGGAGGCCTTCATCATTGCCATTCCGCCGCCTTCGATTCGCGGCGTCGGCAATTCCGGCGGCTTCAAGATGCAGATCATGGACCGGGAAAATGCCGACATGCGCCGGATTCTCCCGCTTGCCTATCAGCTCATGGGTGCGGCCGCGCAGAACAAGGGTGTCAGCGGCGTCTTCACCACCTTCTCCGCCAACAGTCCGCAATATTTCCTGGCGGTCGATCGCGACAAGGCGCGGGCGTTGAACGTGCCGATCCCGAATATCTTCGAGACCTTGTCGATCAATCTCGGCACGTCCTATGTCAATGACTTCAACGCTTTCGGTCGCGTCTACCAGGTGCGCGCGCAGGCGGATCAGGAATACCGCATGGACCGCGACGATATCCTTGCTCTGAAGGTTCGTTCGGCAACCGGTGCGCTCGTGCCGCTCGGCACGCTTGTCGACATTCAGGATACGACCGGGCCGACGCTCGTTCAGCGGTACAACATGTATGTCTCGGTTCCCCTGCAGGGTAACCCGGGGCCGGGTGTTTCGACCGGCAGCGCGCTCGATACGATGGAGGGACTGGCAAAGAACCTCCTGCCGCCCGGCACCACCTTCGAATGGACGGAGCTCGCCTATCAGGAAAGGAATACCGGCAACACGGCGGTTTATATTTTCGCGCTGTCGGTCATCTTCGTCTTCCTGGCGCTTTCGGCGCAGTATGAAAGCTGGATCCTGCCGCTTGCCATCATCCTGATCGTGCCGCTGGCGGTGCTCGCTGCTCTCATCGGCGTGCATCTGAGGGGCATGGACAACAATATCCTGACGCAGATCGGCCTCATCGTGCTGATCGGCCTTGCGGCGAAGAACGCGATCCTGATCGTGGAATTTGCCCGCCAGGCGCAATTGGAGGGCAAGACTGCCGTTGAAGCAGCAATCGAGGCCAGCCATCTGCGCCTGCGGCCGATCCTGATGACCGCCTTTGCCTTCATCTTTGGCGTCGTGCCGCTGATGATCGCAACCGGCCCCGGTGCCGAGATGCGCCAGTCGCTGGGGACTGCGGTCTTCTCGGGCATGCTCGGCGTGACGCTGTTCGGCCTGTTCCTGACGCCCGTCTTCTACGTCGTGCTGCGCAGGCGTCGCCGGCAGGCGGAGGAGGCTGCGGCGGAAGCGTCTTCGGCCCACGATGCAGCGGCGCAGTAATGCCGATCAGAGATGCGGATTGCGCGGCCGGTATTTTTTGACCAGCCGCTGATTGATCTCCTTGGCGCGCGGCATGTTGGCGCTGAGATAGACCGGCGGGTCGCCGTCCTTGCAAAGCTCGGCGGCGACTTCGGCGAAGATGGCGTTCAGCACGGTCGCGCCGATCGCGGTCGACGCGGGCCCGACCTTCAAATCGCTCCCCGGCAGATCGATGATGGCGTCGCCCGGCGGCAGGCCGTTGTCGAGGACGATGTCGGCAATATCGGCCAAGCGCAGGCGGCCATTGGCAATGGCTGCGGAGTAGGCGAGTGAGGTGATGGCGATAACGGTCGCGCCGATCTCACGGCCGTAATCGGCGGCCTCGATCGGGGCGGCATTGACGCCGGAATTGGAGGCGATGATCAGGACATCGCCGGGCTGCATGCCGTAGCGCTCGAAAATCGGCCGTATCAGACCCTCGGTGCGCTCGTAGACCGAGCTGATGACTGCGCCTTCATGTAGCATGGCGGAGCCGACCAGCACCGGGATGGTGAAGGCCAGACCGCCGGCGCGGTAATGCACCTCTTCCGCCAGCATATGCGAATGACCGGTGCCGAAGACATAGACGCGCCGATCGGCGCGCGCCGCCGCTGAGATGACGTCGACTGCCTTTTCCATCGGCTCGGCAAGCGTTTCGCGCAAGGTTTCCAGCCGGCCAATGAGGGCGGAGAAATAGCTGTCCGTGACTGCGGTCATCTGTGCCTCTCTCGTTTGCTCTATCTCTTTGTTTCCACGCAATTCCGAATGGAAAGCGGCTCACGCACTTTTCCTGGAATTGCTCTAGGCCGATCGCTGGCCGGAAATCCACGTTGCGGTGACTTCGATGCCGTTGTTGATATGGACGAGATCGGCCCTCGTGCCGGGCGTCAGATATCCACGGTCGGTGAGCCGCAGGAACTGTGCCGGATAGGACGTCGCCATGCGCAGGGCTTCCGCCAGCGGCAATTCAAGGATGTCGACGCCGTAGCGGATCGTCGAGGCCATATCGACGTCGGAGCCGGCAAGCGTGCCGTCGTCCAGCGTCAGCTTCGAGCAATAGCCGCCCTTGGTGCGATAGACCGTGCGGCCGTTCAGGGTAAAGCTCGGAAGGTCGGTGCCGACGAGCGACATGGCGTCGGTGACGAAGAACAGCCGGCCTTCGCCACGCTTGGCGCGCAGCGCGATGCGCAGGGCTCGCGGATCGACATGGTGGCCATCGGCGATGATGCCGCACCAGGGCGCGGGATGGTCGATCGCAGCTCCCACGAGGCCCGGGGCGCGATGGCCCAACTGGCTCATGGCATTGAACAGATGCGTGACGCCACGGGCGCCTGCGTCGAAGCGGGCATCGGCCGCGTCCGCCGTGCTGTCGCTGTGGCCGATGCTGACGATGACGCCGCCTTCGTTCAGCGCCTGCACTTGGCGTTCTGTAACCTGCTCGGCCGCCATAGTGATCAACAGGGTGCCGATCGCTTCGCGGGCGCGGATGAAGGTCTTGACGTCGCCGTCTTCGACCGGGCGCATCAGTTCCGCGAGATGCGCACCCTTGCGGGCCGGCGCCAGATGCGGACCTTCGAGATGCAGGCCGGCGACGCCGCGATTGGCCTTGACGGCCTCGATGGCGGCTTCGATCGCCGCCGTCGTAGCTGCTGCGACATCGGTGATGAGCGTCGGCAGCACCGATGTCGTGCCGTAGGGACGGTGCCCCTCGGCGATCATGTACATGGATTCGGGCGAGGGCTCGTCGTTCAGCATGCGGCCGCCGCCGCCGTTCACCTGCGCATCGATGAAACCGGGGGCCAACACGCCGCCATTGAAGCGGATCGTTTCGGCATTGTCGGGCACGTCGTTCGCGCCTGTAATGGCGTGTACGCGGCCATTGCCGATCACAAGCGCACTGTCCTCATGAAACCGGTCGCCATCGAAGATGCGGGCGCCGGTAAAGACCTTGTAGTCCATCACATGGTCTCCGTTACCTTAAGAAGATTAGCCGGCTTATCCGGATCGAAACCCTTGCGCCGGGTCACTGACTCGATGAGGCGATAATAGCAGAGCAGCGACACCAGCGGGTCGAGCAGGCCGTTGCCGGTGCTCGGCATGCGCAGATTGATGCCGGGGAGGGGCGCGGTGGAGAAGGATACGGCGGTGGCGCCGAGCTTCTGCAGGCGCTCCAGCGCCTGGGCGTTGTTGGCGAAGGCCGCATCATCGGGTGAAAAGGCGACGATCGGGAAGCCCGGCTGCACCAGTCGCATCGGTCCGTGCATCAGCTCGGCAAGCGAAAAGGCTTCGGCATGCAGGCCGGAGGTTTCCTTGGCCTTCAGCGCTGCCTCCAGCGCAATAGCGAAGGCAGGACCGCGTCCGCCGGTATAAAGCGATGTGGCGTTGAACAGCACGTCCTCGGCGGCCTGGCCGTCGATCCCCGATGTCGCGGCTAGCGCTTCCGGCAATTTGGTGAGGCCGGCGGCAAGCGCCTGGTCTTTCGAGATTGCGGCAGTGACGCCGGCAAGTGCTGCGGCGGAGGCGATGAAGGATTTCGTGGCGGCGACGCTTTTTTCCGGGCCGGCATTGAGGCCGAGCACGATATCGGCCTCCTTGGCGAGCGGGCTGTCGGTGACGTTGACGACGGCGATTGTGGTGGCGTCGCCCTGTTTGGCGGCGGCCTGCAGCGCAATGATGTCGGGGCTGCCGCCGGATTGCGATACGGTGAAGTGGATGCCGCCCTTCAGGTGCAGAGGGGCGCCATAGACCGAGGCGATCGATGGGCCGACCGAGGCGACGGGCACGCCGTGGGAGATTTCGAAGAGATATTTGAAGAAAGTGGCTGCGTGATCGGAAGAACCGCGCGCCGCCGTGGTGATCAGGGAGGGGCGGGTGGAGGCGAAGAGCTTTGCGATTTCCGCAAAGACGGGCTTTTCTTTTTCAAGCAGGGCCGCGACGACGTCCGGCGACTGGCCGGCTTCCGTCAGCATCAGGGATTGGGTCTCGCTCATAAGTCATCTCCAATTCTCAATTCGGCAACGAAATCATAGGCATCGCCGCGATAATGCGAGCGGGTGTATTCAACGACGCGCTGGTCTTCCAGGCGTGAAATACGTTCGATCAAAAGCGCGGGCGCGCCGGCTTTGACGTTGAGGATCGACGCGGAGGTCGGATCGAGCGTCACTGCTGTCAGTCGCTGCAGAGCCCGGACCGGCTTGAAGCCGTTCCCAGCCAGCGCATCATAGAGCGAACCCTCTGAAACCGCATCCTCGCCGAGAAATTTGATCGGCACGACGGCGCGCTCGATGGCGAGCGGCTGGCCGTCCGCCAGGCGCAGGCGGTCGAGCCGCAGCACCGGCTCGTCCAGGCCGAGACCGAGCAGGAAGGATTCTTCGGGGGCAGGGGCGCTGACGGTGCGCGATAGGATCTTTGCCGCCGGCTCGCGGCCACGCGAGCGCATATCGGCCGAGAAGGAAGAGAGGCGCCAGAGCGGTTGTTCGATACGCTCGACGCGCTGCGACACGAAAGTGCCGCTGCCATGGCGCGACTCGATCGCGCCGGAGGCAAGCAGATCGCGATAGGCGGTGCGGACCGTGACGCGGCCGACCTGCAGCGCCTCGGCCAGATCACGCTCTCCCGGCAAAGCCGTTCCGGATTTCAGCAGGCCTTCCTGGATAAGGCCGGTCAGCGCCTGTGCCAGGCGTTTGTACAACGGGCCGGTCATGGCCTCGTCGCGCAGACCACGGCTGTTCAATTCAGCGATCAAACTGGTTCTATCCATGAGTTCTTTATAGAACCTATTTAGAACCAATCTGCAAGGTGAATCTGATCTATCGGCCAAAAATGAATCGACCGGGCGTGATGTGCGCCCGGTCGAAAAGGATGTCGTCAGCTCAATTCTTGGTGAAGATGTAGTCCGTTTCCTGCCGCAGCACTTCACCGGGGCGAAGGACGGCGTTCGGGAAGTTCTGGTGGTTGATGGCATCCGGCCAGACCTGAGTTTCCAGGCAGAAACCTGCGAAGGGACCGATCTTCTGGCCATCGTGACCGGGAACGGGCACATCCAGCTTGAAACCGGCATAGAACTGCACGCCGGGCTCGGTCGTGCGCACTTCCAGCGACACGCCGGAATTGACGCTGCGCGCCAGCACCACAGAGCGCTTGGCGGTGCGTTCGGATGACAGGCAGAAATTATGGTCGTAGAGCGCCTGTTCGGCGCCATCGAAGCGCTTCATCGGCGCCATTTCGCGGAAATCGAAGACGGTGCCGGCAACGGGACGCACTTCGCCCGTCGGTATCTGCTTCTCGTCCGTCGGCGTGTAATGGTCGGCGGCGATCATGATGTCGTGGCCGAGCGCGTCGTCGCGTCCATCGAGGTTGAAATAGGCATGCTGGCAGACATTGGCGAGCGTCGGCTTGTCGGTCGTCGATTCATAGGTGACCGAGAATTCGCCATTGCCATGTACCCAATAGGTCGCCTGGATCGTGCAATTGCCAGGATAGCCGGCCCGGCCGTCGGGATCGACGATCTTCAACACGACGCGGTCGGCGGCGTGCTCGACGATCGTCCAGTTGCGCTTGGCGGTGTTGTCCCTGCCGCCGTGCAGATGGGTAACGCCTTTTTCGTTGAGATCGAGCTGATAGTCCTTGCCGTCCAGCGTGAAACGGCCGGCGCCGATGCGGTTGGCGCAGCGGCCGGGTGTGGCGCCGAAATAGGAGGAATGGGCCGGATAATCGGCGAAATTGTCGAAGCCGAGCAGCAGCGCCGGGCCGTGGCCGTCCAGCCGCAGGTCCTGAATGACGGCACCCCAGGTCATGATATGGGCCGTCAGACCGCCGCCTGATATCTTGACGCGATAGACCGTTTCTCCATCGGCCGTCGTTCCGAAAACTTCCCGCTCCAAACTATCTTTCGTCATATCAACTCATCCATTTCTATCGAAAATTCGAGGCCAGACCCTGCCCCCATTTGCGCCGCTCCGCAACCGGTCCGATCGCGAAATTTAGGGGCGGGCAGAGGGGGATCAAGGCTGCATACGGCGTTCGCCGATAGCTTCGGACTGGCAAATTGCGCCGCAAATGTGCAGCGCGTACGACAGGCGGCCGATTTTCCCATCATCTGTGTGTGCTTTGCCTATACCGAGCAAGAGTGCTCGTTGCCTGATCCGTGAAGATGTGCGTTCGAGCTACGCCTTGTCGTAAAGAAGTTTAGCTGCCCGCCTGCTGAAAAACGCTTTGATCGATTGTTTCGACCCGTCCGCTTTTTCGGTTGTTATGATCACCATCAGCCTATCGCCGCGAATGGTAAGAAGGATATCGAACGCCTTTTGGCTATATTTTTCTATCTGGGCGTCCCATTGGCCTGTGCCTGCCGCGTAGCTCACATTTCCGTTTCTGCTCGTCTCCGCCGTGGCGCTCCAGCCGTTGTTTGCGCTGATCATCATGAATTTGCCCTGCCTTACTATTCCCACAAGGCATTTTTCGCATGGACCGGCGTCGGAATGGATCTGCTCCCACTGACCGGAGAAGTTACCTTCTTCCGATCTTGCCTGATGCGAGACCAACAAAACGGTTGAGATGAAGAGAAGCAATTTAACAGCGTAGCGCACGCACATCTCCACCAATTTCCCCGTGATCCGGGATAGTATTCACCAATGCCGCATGTTTCTTTCTACAAGGGGTTGTGGTGATTTGGTGGCATTTCGGCTTGCAAAGGCTGCGGCTGCCCCGAGGAGACGTAGCTCAGCGCGACAATTCCCTCGTCGCCTTCTCCAAGCCGCCGAGCGTCAGAGGATACATCCGCTCCGTAAGCAGGCGGCGGATGATGGAGATCGAGGTCGTGTAGCCCCAGTAATTTTCCGGCACGGGATTGAGCCAGACGCATTTGCGGAAATGGCCGGTGATGCGGCTGAGCCAAATATCGCCAGCCTCCTTGTTCCAATGTTCCACCGAGCCGCCGGGATGGGTGATCTCATAGGGGCTCATCGAGGCATCGCCGACGAAGACGACGCGATAATCCGGGCCGAAGGTACGGATCAGATCGGTCGTCGCGGTGGCATCGGCGCGCCGGCGGCGATTGTCCTTCCACACGCCTTCGTAGAGACAGTTGTGGAAGTAGAAATATTCCATGTGCCGGAATTCGGCGCGGGCCGCGGAGAATAGTTCCTCGACCACGCGGATATGATCGTCCATCGAGCCGCCGACATCGAAGAACATCAGCAGTTTGATGGCATTGCGCCGTTCGGGCCGGGTCTGGACGTCGAGATAGCCGTGCTCGGCGGTGGAGCGGATCGTGCCGGAAAGGTCGAGCTCTTCGGCCGCCCCTTCGCGCACCCAGCGACGCAGCCGTTTCAGCGCCACCTTGATGTTGCGGGTGCCGAGCTCGACGCTGTCGTCGAGGTTTTGAAATTCTCGACGGTCCCAGACTTTCGCCGCCTTGCGGTGACGGGACGCATCCTGGCCAATGCGCACGCCTTCCGGGTTATAGCCATAGGCGCCGAATGGCGCCGTGCCCGCCGTGCCGATCCATTTCGAGCCGCCCTGATGTCGGCCCTGTTGTTCGGCAAGACGCTCACGCAGCGTCTCCATCAGCTTTTCGAAACCGCCGAGCGCCTCGACCAGCTTCTTTTCCTCGTCCGCCAGATGTCTTTCGGCCAGCTTGCGCAGCCATTCATCGGGGATAGCGACCGCCTCAGCCGGCGCCGTATCGCCGCCGACGGCCTCGACACCGCGGAAATAATCGGCAAAGACCTGATCGAAACGGTCGATGAAGCGCTCGTCCTTGATCAGCGTCGCGCGGGCCAGATAATAGAAGGCCTCGACGTCGTAATCGGCGATCCCCTCTTCCATTCCCTCCAGAAGCGACAGGAATTCCCGGAGTGTCACCGGAACCTTTGCTTCCTTCAGCTTCAGGAGGAAGGGAATGAACAAGCTCAGAACCTCTCTTGGCCGATCTCCTCGAGATCATAAGGCGTCGTCTGGTAGATCTCGTTGATCCAGTTGCCGAAGAACAGATGCGCATGGCTGCGCCAACGGTTCTGCGGTGCGATCTCCGGGTCGTTATGCGGGAAATAATTATGCGGCATCTTGATCGGCACGCCCGCATTCACGTCCCGAAAATATTCGTCCGCCAGCGAAGTGGAATCATACTCCACATGATTGAACATGTAGAGCCGATTACAGGCCTGCTCGTGGACCAGGCAGACGCCCATCTCGCTCGATTCCATCAAGATCTGCAATCCCAGCACCTTTTCGATGTCGGCGCGACGCACTTCCGTCCAACGCGAGACCGGAATGGCGAAATCATCGGAGAAGCCGTTGAGATAGACCGAGGAGGGCTTCAGGTTCTGGTGGCGATAGACCCCGAAGGCTTTTTCCTTCAGCGTATATTTTGGCACCTTATGGAAATGATAGGCAGCCGCCATTGCGCCCCAGCAGACGTTCATTGTGGAATGGACATTGGTCGCCGTCCAGTCGAAGATCTGCTGCATCTCGTCCCAGTAGGTGACTTCCTCATAATCCAGCAGCTCGATCGGCGCGCCGGTGATGATGAAGCCATCATATTTGCGGTGCTTCACCTCCTCCCAGGTTTGGTAGAAGGCGAGCAGATGCTCTTCGGATGTATTCTTGGCCTTGTGGCCGCCAACGCGGATCAGCGAGAATTCCACCTGGAGCGGCGAGGCGCCGACAAGGCGCGCCATCTGAACTTCGGTCTTGATCTTGTTCGGCATGAGATTGAGAAGCCCGATCTGAAGGGGGCGAATATCCTGCCGGATTGCCACCGTTTCGGTCATCACCCGCACACCCTCGCTCTGGAGGGCTTCAAACGCGGGCAGCGTATCGGGAATCTTGATGGGCATCGTTGTCACTCGACCAAAAACAAAAAAACCGGCCGCGATAAGAATCGCTACCGGTCCGCACGCGGCCCTTTAGCGACTTTTTTAACGTGGCTGCAAGCCGGCCGGCCAAATCACCACGGGAGAAATTCAATAGACCTGCTACCCCGGCGGGTCAATGGGGCAAGCGTTGAAGGAAGCTGGCGGCCGCGCCCTATTTCGGATGTAGCCTACAGATGTTCAAGGAGTGCCTGCATGCCATAGCCCAGACGTTGCTTGGCGTCCTCGATCGGCAGCCAGAAGAAACGGAAGCCAATCGGATCGCCGCCGCCGAACGGCGTCATTTCGTAGTGAAGCCAGGTGGCAGGCGCCGTCTCGGAGATATGGCAGCGGAAATAGTGCCGGCGGTGATGGTGCTCGCGACCTTCCTTCTCGAAACGGTAGTCATGGACGTCGAGCGGATGGAGTTCGTCCGGCGCAAAACCGGTCTCCTCTTCGAATTCGCGCGCCGCCGCCGTTGCAATATCTTCGCCGGGTTCGACGGTGCCGCCGGGAACCTGGAGCTGGATGGCGGGAAAATCCGGCTCATCGAATACCAGCAGATGCCGGTCGCGCAACGCGTAGATCAAGACCTTCACTGCATCCGGCTGCATCATTTCCCTTGCCCGCGCGCCATGAAGGCCAGCCGTTCGAAGAGATGGACGTCCTGCTCGTTCTTTAGCAGCGCGCCATGCAGCTTCGGCAGCGCGCTCTTCGCATCGGCACGCAGGGTGGCGGGATCGACGTCGTCGGCGACCAGCAGGCGGATCCAATCGAGCGCTTCGGAGGTCGAGGGTTTCTTCTTCAGCCCCGGCACATCGCGGATCTCGAAAAATTGGGTGAGTGCCGCCCGCACCAGCGCCTGCTTGATGCCGGGATAGTGCACCTCGACGATATGCGTCAGCGTTTCAGCATCGGGGAAGCGGATATAGTGGAAGAAGCAGCGGCGCAGGAAGGCGTCTGGCAGCTCCTTTTCATTGTTCGAAGTAATGATGACGATCGGTCTGACAGCGGCGTGGATCGTTTCGCCGGTTTCGTAGACATGGAACTCCATGCGGTCGAGTTCCTGCAGCAGATCGTTCGGGAATTCGATGTCGGCCTTGTCGATCTCGTCGATCAGCAGCACGCATTTCTTCGGTGCCGTAAAGGCCTGCCAGAGCTTGCCTTGGCGGATGTAGTTCCTGACGTCATTGACGTGGGCGTCGCCCAATTGGCTGTCGCGCAGGCGCGAGACGGCATCATACTCGTAGAGGCCTTGCTGCGCCTTCGTGGTGGATTTGATGTTCCATTCGATGAGGTCGAGACCCAGGGCCGCGGCGACCTGACGAGCCAGTTCCGTCTTGCCGGTTCCCGGCTCGCCTTTCACCAAAAGCGGTCGTTCCAGCCGTATGGCGGCATTGACGGCGACCATCAGATCCTTGTCGGCAATATAGTCCGCGGTGCCGTGAAATTGCATTGGAAGGCTTTCATCAATCTTTCGGGCGCAAGCTATCCCTTGGCCTTATTCGGTTCAAGGCGTGAAACGGTGTATATACTGAACGTGATCACGCTGATGTAACGCATGGATGGACATGTGAGCAGGTCATGATTAACTGGGGATTAAGTGCGTTGCAGGGACCTGTTGATGGCAGTTGAAGCACAAGCCAAGCCGAATATCGAGAGTGCTGACCGGGTCGGTTACGACTTTAGCGTTCTCTATCGGCTGCGCATGATGTTTTCCGCTTTTTGGAATTCGGCGGTACGCATCAAGATTATTTCCCTTACGATCGCATTGTTCGTGATTATCCTGGTTACGGCGTACGTCCAGGTTCTTCTCAACAATTGGAATGCGCCATTTTACGATTCGCTGGCGCGGCGCGACACCCATGCGTTCTTCCATCAGCTCGGCGTCTTCGGCATTATCGCAGGCCTGCTTTTGGTCCTCAACGTCGTGCAGGCATGGCTCAATCAAATGACCGCGCTCTATATGCGCGAGGGCTTGGCGCGCGATCTCGTCGACCAATGGCTGCAGGCCAAGCGTGCGCTTCGTCTCGCCTCCTCCGGCTTGATCGGCGTCAATCCGGATCAGCGGCTGCATGAGGATGCGCGCAATCTGGCTGAAAGCACGACAGGCCTCGCGATCGGCCTGGTGCAGGCGACGATCCTGCTGCTGAGCTTCATCGGCGTGCTCTGGGAATTGTCCAGCGGCATGGTCTTCAATTTCAAAGGCATGAGCTTCTCCATTCCCGGTTACATGGTCTGGGCGGCGATCATCTATGCGGGGTCTGCCTCGTTCCTCAGCCAGTTCGTCGGCCGCCGGCTGGTGCGGCTGAACGCCGACCGCTATTCCAAGGAAGCCGAGCTGCGCTTTGCGCTGATGCATGCCAATGAGCATATGCCGGCGATCACCATTGCCGGCGGCGAGGAGAATGAGCGCCGGCGGATCAATCTCGATATCTCCGCTGTGCTTGCCGTCATCCGCCAGCTCGCCATCGCCAATACCAATCTCACCTGGGTTTCGGCCGGTTATGGCTGGCTGGTGCTGATCATTCCGATCCTGGTGGCTGCGCCCGCCTATTTCTCCGGCGGACTGACCATCGGTCAGTTGATGGTGGCGGTCGGTGCCTTCAACCAGGTCAATTCCGCCTTGCGTTGGTATGTCGCCAATTTCGGCCCGATCGCAGAGTGGCGGGCCACACTGATGCGTGTCACCGATTTCCGTCAGGCGTTGACGGAGATGGATGACGGCACGGTCATGCCGCACACCATTGCTTTCGATCATGCTGCGCCCGGTGAAATGGTCTGGACGGATATGGAGATTTCCACCAAGACCAGCGAGGATGTCATCGAGAACGGTTTCCGTATCCGCGAAGGCACGGTGACGATTGCCGCCGGCGAGCACATCATGGTCAACGGCGATCATGGCGTGAACCGCAGGCTGCTGTTCCAGTCGCTGGCGCATCAGTGGAACTGCGGCGCCGGCAAGATCAGCCTGCCGCCGATGGAAGACATGTTGTTCATGCCGCATACGCCCTATGTCCCGGGCGGTACGCTCCGCGAAGCGATCTGCTTCCCCGAGGATCGGGATGCCTATGAGGATGCCGCCGTCGAGGCCGCGATGGACAGGGTCGGCCTTAGCCGCCTGAAGAGCCGGCTCGATACGCAGGCGCGTTGGGATCGGCTGCTGGACAATGACGAGCAAAAGGCGCTCTCCTTCGCGCATCTGCTGCTGGCGCAACCGAAATGGATCATCCTCGACGAAGTCATGGAAGGGCTGGAGCCGGATATCCAGGCCAAGTTCTCGGCGCTGCTGACGGAATTCACCGACGCCACCGTCATCTATATCGGCCGTTCCGAAGCCTATCTCCAGGCAATGTCGCCGCGCGTGCTGCACCTGCAGGCACTGGTGCCGCACGAGGAGGTCGTCGCCGAAGTCGTGCCGCCGGCCGTAGCGATACCGGATATAAGCCCCAAGAGGGCGAATTCGCCGTCGCGGTAGTTTGGGGCGATAGTCAGGCACGGCTACGGACGACGCAATTTTCTGCCTGGCCCCTCCCCCCGCTCTTGTAACTTATCATCTACCGCCTGTGAGCGTGTCGTTGAGCGCCGCAGTCCGCCAAAAAGCGAGATGATGCTTCAACAAAATTAGGCTTTTTTCGAAAGTGAGCGGATAATGACTGTATATTGAGGGAGGGGGCGGAGCATGATGTTCACGAGTGCGCGATTAGTCTGGTCAAGGCCATTCATTATCTTGGCGGCGTTTCTGTTGATTGTGGCCAGCGGCAGCGCCGGCCTAGCCGCCGATCAAACTGCCGTCTCTGAGGCGACGCAGCAGAAGATCAATCAGCTTACAAAGCTCCTCGACGACGCCGACATTCGGTCGTTGCTCGCTTCGCGCGCCAAGCCGGCCCCAGCAGACGAAGGGATGCCGGGCGCCTCCGCCAACGAATTCACGCAGCGGCTCAACGCCATAAGGGATCATGTGACGTCGGTCGTGGCCGCAGTGCCACTCGTGCCGGGCGAGTTCGAGAAGGCCAGAGAGACGACGATGGCGGGCATTAACGATCGCCGACCAATCACCGTCCTGACTTTCTTCCTGCTTCTTGTGGCGATTGGTCGAACTGTTGAATGGGTATTTGGCCGTTTTGCACGCCGCATGCAAACGAACCGGGAGGTAGATGCCTCGCAGTCTCCACCGAGTGGTTTCCAAATTCTGGGCCGGTATCTCTTTGCGGAGATTGCGCCCCTCGTGATCTTCGGCATCGCAAGCCTGGGCCTTTTCTTGAGTTTCAGTTGGCCGCAACTATTGACAGAACTTATAGTGCCAACTCTGCTTGGATTGATTGCCGGACGCTTCATGATCCGTCTTACCAGGATCTTGCTGACGCCCTACCCCAACGAAAGTGGCGATGGCGCGACGCGCTTGATTCCGATCGGGGAAAGTGCCGCCCATTTCTGGTTCAGCCGCCTAACCCTGTTCATTTCAATCTTCGTTTTTGGCTGGGCAGCGAATGGTATCATGCTTGATCTCGGCTTCCTGCCTGCAGCGAGGGAAGTGGTCGTCTATTGCCTCGGCCTTCTCCTGCTTGCATCGGCGATTGAGATGGCATGGCACCGTCCGCGCGAGACCGAGCATCACAGCCGCCATGGCGTGTTGGACTGGCTACTCGTTTTCTGGCTATGCCTGATCTGGGTCCTCTGGGTGGGTGGCGCGAGCGTCCTGATGTGGCTTTGCGCTTATCTCATTCTTGTCCCCGCCGGTCTAAAGATCGTGACCGCCGTTACCCACGGCGCGTTTCTGCGCTCCGCTAGCGATGCGGGTGCCGCGAAGCCGGTTCTCGAGGTCATCGTCGAACGCACTGCAAGGGCCGTCTTCATCGCACTTGCGGCTCTGTGGCTGACGAGCGTGATGCGCCTTAACTCAATGATGATGCAGGACGAGACCGCGAGCCGTATCTTCCGCGGCGTGCTAAGCGGTGTCGTAATTCTTCTTGTGGCCGACATTCTTTGGCAAGTTGTGAAGGCTCTGATCGAGAGTAGGCTAGCAAAGGCGCATGCTGCCGATAACGATGCTGCAGAAGCAGCCCGGAATGGCCGCCTTCTGACGCTGCTGCCGATTCTCAAGAACTTCCTCGCCGTCTTGATTGCCGTCATCGCGATCCTGACGGTGCTGTCGGGACTCGGGGTCGCGATTGGCCCGCTGATAGCCGGCGCAGGCATCTTCGGCGTAGCCATCGGTTTCGGCTCGCAGACACTTGTCAAGGACGTCCTCAGCGGCGTGTTTTACATGATGGACGACGCCTTCCGTGTCGGCGAATACATCCAGAGCGGCAGCTACAAGGGCACCGTTGAATCCTTCAGCATCCGATCGGTGCGATTGCGGCACCATCGCGGTCCGGTCTTTACCGTGCCCTTTGGCGTCCTCGGCGCGGTCCAAAACATGTCGCGGGATTGGGCGATCGACAAGTTTAAGATCGACGTGGCCTTCGACACTGATCTCGTCAAGGTGAAGAAGCTGGTGAAGGGAGTCGGAGCGACGTTGCTCGAAGATCCGGAATTCGGGCCGCTGATCCTCGAGACCGTAAAGTTCAAGGGCGTCGAGCAGTTCGGAGACTACGGAATGACCGTCAGCTTTGCTATGACCACCAAGCCCGGTCATCAGTCCGGGATCCGACGGCGCGCCTACGCGATGATCCGCGAGGTATTCGCCGAAAACGGCATTGAATTCGCCTCTCCGACGGTTCAGGTCGCCAATGAAGGAAAGGTTGGCGCTGACGGCGCGCCTACAGTGTCCAGCACCTCGACCGCCACAGCCGCTGCACTTGCAGTGAACAATGCGATTGCGTTGAGAAAGGCCGCCCCGACCGCAGAAGAGGGCGGCTGAAGCTGGGCTGAGGGGCCACGCACGTAATCGCGGCGGTAGAACGTTCACCTGACCATCACCATGCCAAGGCCCAAAAACAAAAACGCCCCATCCGCAAGGATAGGGCGTTTCCGTTGAACGATAGGCCGATCACTCAGTCCTTGGCGCGCTCGACGTAGGAATTGTCTTCCGTGGCGATGACGACGCGGGTGCCGGCGTTGATATGCGGCGGCACCATGGTGCGCACGCCGTTCGACAGCATGGCGGGCTTGTAGGAGGACGATGCCGTCTGGCCCTTCACGACCGGTTCGGTCTCGGTGATTTCCAGCGTGACGTGGCGCGGCAGCTCAAGTGCCAGCGGAATGCCTTCGTGGATCGACAGGATGCAGGTCATGCCTTCCTGCAGATAGGCCTTCTGGTCACCCATGGTTTCGACGTCGACGACGACCTGGTCGTAGTTGGCCGGGTTCATGAAGTGGAAGCCTTCGCCATCTTCATAGAGGTACTGGAAGTTCACGTCTTCGACGAAGGCGCGCTCGACCTGCTCAGTGGTGCGCCAGCGCTCGGACACCTTTACGCCGTCGACGATGCGGCGCATGTCGACCTGGGTGACCGGCGTGCCCTTGCCCGGATGAAAGTTCTGAGCGGTGAGAACGACGTAGAGTTTGCCGTCGACGTCGAGAACGTTGCCCTTGCGGACTGAAGAGGCGATGACCTTGACCATAAGACTTCCTTGTAACTCGGCCTGTCACGTCGTAGAGGACTGTCGAAATGCACCTCGCGACGCAGCTATTGTTTGCTTGGGGGCGCAACTACCCTAAATCAACAGAAATAGCCACCCCCATCCCTGGCGACCCGAGAAGAAAGCGTGCAATGGAGCCAACGAGCAGCAAAGCGTCCCCCTGGTGGACCCGCACCGTCCACGCGGATCGGCGGCCGTTCCTCATTGGCCGCAATGCCATCCAGGCGGCTCTGCGTGAATTCTTCATCCGCAACGATTTCATCGAAGTCGACACGCCGACGCTGCAGGTGTCGCCGGGCAACGAGGCGCATCTTCATGCCTTCGCCACCGAGGCGCTGACGACGGATGGCCAGAAGGCGCCCTTCTATCTCCACACTTCGCCGGAGTTCGCCTGCAAGAAGTTGCTCGCCGCCGGCGAGGAGCGCATTGCCTGCTTCGCCCATGTCTATCGCAACCGCGAGCGCGGGCCGCTGCACCATCCGGAATTCACCATGCTGGAATGGTATCGGGCGGGCGAGACCTACGAGACGCTGATGACCGATTGTGCTGCGCTGCTGGCGCTGGCGGCGGAGACGGTGGGGGCAAAGAAACTCAGCTATCGCGGCGCCGAAACCGATCCGTTCCTTGCGCCGGAGCGCATCAGCGTCGCTGCCGCCTTTGAACGTTATGCCAAGATCGATCTGCTGGGCTCGATCGGCCTCGACGGATCGACGGATCGCGAACATTTGGCGGCCGAGATGCAGCGCGTGGGTATGCGTGTGGCAAAAGACGATCACTGGCCCGATCTTTTCAGCCGCGTGCTGGTCGAGAAGGTCGAGCCCTATCTTGGCTTCGGCCGGGCGACGATCCTCGACGAATATCCGGTCTCGGAAGCGGCCCTTGCCCGGCCCTCGGCGCGCGATCATCGCGTGGCTGAGCGCTTCGAGCTCTATGCTTGCGGCGTCGAGCTCGCCAATGCTTTCGGCGAACTCACCAATGCCGACGAGCAGCGGCGGCGGTTTGAGATAGAGATGGCCGAGAAGGCTCGCATCTACGGCGAGACCTATCCGCTGGATGAGGAGTTTCTCGAAGCCCTTGCCGTCATGCCGGAGGCGAGCGGCATAGCGCTCGGCTTCGATCGACTGGTGATGCTGGCGACGGGTGCATCGCGGATCGAACAGGTGCTCTGGGCGCCCGTTTCGGAGTTTGGTTCATGAACGTGATGCGTCCGATCAGAAGCGTCGACGACCTTGAACAGGCCGGTTTGATCGATGCCGGTGAGGCTCTGTCGCTGGAGGCGGTTGCCGCGCGTTATGCCATTGCCCTGACGCCTACGATGGCAAAGCTGATCGACCGCAGCGACCCAGCCGATCCGATTGCGCGGCAATTCGTGCCTGACATGGTCGAACTTGTCGTTACGCCGGAAGAGCGGGCCGATCCGATCGGTGATCATGCCTATAGTCCGGTCGAGGGGATCGTCCATCGCTATCCCGACCGTGTGCTGTTGAAGGCCGTGCATGTCTGCCCTGTCTATTGCCGTTTCTGTTTCCGTCGCGAGATGGTCGGGCCGCAGGGTCTCGGCACGCTGGATGCGGCGGCACTCGATGCCGCCTTCGCCTATATCCGCGATCACCGCGAGATCTGGGAGGTTATCCTGACCGGCGGCGATCCGTTGGTGCTGTCGCCGCGCCGGCTGGAGGAGATGCTCAGTGCGCTCGCCGATATCGACCATGTGAAGATTGTCCGGTTCCACACTCGCGTGCCCGTCGTCGATCCCCTGAAGATCGACGAGGCGCTGATCGCGGCGCTGAAGGCGAGCGGCAAGACGGTCTATGTGGCGCTGCATGCCAACCATCCTCGCGAGCTGACCGCCGAGGCGCGTGCCGCCTGCGCGCGGCTTGTCGATGCCGGCGTTGTCCTGGTCAGCCAATCCGTTTTGCTGAAGGGCGTCAACGACGATCCGGATGTGCTGGCGGCGTTGATGAAGGCTTTCGTCGAGACGCGGATCAAGCCTTATTACCTGCATCATCCCGATCTTGCCCCCGGCACCAGCCATTTCCGCCTGACGATAGCGGAGGGGCAGAAGATCGTCGCCGCGCTGCGCGGCCGCATTTCCGGCCTCTGCCAGCCCACCTATATCCTCGATATCCCAGGTGGGCACGGCAAGGCAGACATCGGCAGAAACGCCGTCCGCGAGATCGGCGAAGGCTGCTATTCCATCTCGGATTATCGTGGCGGCGAGCATATCTATCCGCCGGAAGGATAGTCTGCTCACTGGCCGTTTCCGCTACTTCAGGATGTCTGTAGCGCCGCTTTTGTAAATGAACTTTGCTGGGAAAAATTTGGTGCATTAACCTTGCGGTCAAGTACCATTTTTCCGCACCTCATTCCGTACAGATTTTAGAATTGTAAGATATTGTCCCGTAAACGACATGTTATATGGCTTAAATATCGTAAATTTCTTTTAGAAAAATCTAAAAAATAAGATTTTCTTGATAAGTATATCCTGGTTATATTTACCACGTCGCTTAGCGGAATGTTCTATTTTCCCTGTTACTTCTCGGCGCAGGATAGGACGGCGTTGCTGCCGTCGCGTTTACGATCGCTTGGAGGGACTAAAGGATGAATGAGACGATTCGCGATTTGCTGGCCAAGTTTGGTGCGCTCCCCGTTGCGATGGATCAGATTGCCGACGACGCCGATCTCTACGCGGCCGGGCTGTCTTCCTTTGCGTCGGTGCAGCTCATGCTTGGCATCGAAGAAGCCTTCGACATCGAGTTTCCCGACAATCTGCTGAACCGCAAATCCTTTGCCAGCATCGTCGCCATCGAAAAGACGGTCGGCATGATCCTGGACAGCCGAAAGGTTGCCTGATGAGTGTCGCGGTCGCTTTGGTTGAAGCCGGAGCCGCAGATACGGCGGCGGTGCGTGCCGCACGCGTTGCGGCGATCGCCGGTAAACATGCTGATGCAGTCGACATAGAGGGCCGGTTCCCGCGCGAGGCTGTGGATGCGATGCGCGCCGAAAGGCTGCTGTCGATCCAGATCCCCGCCGATCTTGGCGGCGAGGGTGCATCGACCACCGAAATAGCCGAACTCTGCTCGATTCTCGGCCAGGCCTGCGCGGCCAGCGCCATGGTCTTCGCCATGCATCAGATCAAGCTGTCGAGCCTGGTCGAGCATGGTGCTGAGAGCGACTGGCACCGCGAGTTCATGCACCGCATCGCCAAGGAACAGCTTCTGCTGGCATCGGCGACGACCGAAGGCGGCATCGGCGGCAATCTCCGCAACAGTATCTGCGCCATCAAGGTGGAAGGCGACCAGTGCTTCCTCGAGAAGGACGCAACCGTCATTTCCTATGGCGC
This sequence comes from Rhizobium sp. BR 317, assembly GCF_047445835.1. NCBI lineage: Bacteria > Pseudomonadati > Pseudomonadota > Alphaproteobacteria > Hyphomicrobiales > Rhizobiaceae > Rhizobium > Rhizobium sp. BR 317. Next base: position 262,793 of record NZ_JARWLB010000003.1, read on the forward strand.
CCATGCAGACGCTATTCTCATCACCTCGCGCAGCCATGCCGAGGCGGCTTCCTCCGATCAGGTCATGACGGTATTCCTTAGGGATCAATACACGCTGGAGCGCACCATCGAGTGGAACACGCTCGGCATGCGCGGCACCTGCTCCGACGGCTTCCTGTTCAAAGGCGAAGCACCGGCCGAGCAGATCCTGCCGAAGCCGTTTGCCGAGATTGCCGCGCAGTCGATGTTGGCAAGCTCGCATCTGCTCTGGAGCGGCGTCTGGTATGGCATCGCAGCCGACGCGGTGGCCCGCGCCCAGGCTTTCGTGCGCGCCGCGGCCCGCAAGTCGCCTGGCCAGCAGCCGCCCGGCGCGTTGCGGCTGGCGGAAGTTTCCAGCCTGCTGCAGATGGTGAAGTCGAATGTCGTCGCCGGCCTGAAAGTCTATGAAGAGGCCAAGGCCGATGCCGACCGGCTCTCTTCGATGGCGTTTGCCGTCGCCATGAACAACGTCAAGATCGCGTCGTCGGAGATGATCCTGCCGATCATCAACCATGCGATGCTGATCTGCGGCATCATGGGCTACAAGAACGGCACGCCCTACAGCCTCGGCCGCCATTTGCGCGATGCGCACTCCGCTCAACTGATGATCTCGAACGACCGCATTCTCGGCAATACGTCGACCATGTTGCTCGTCCACAAACAAGATACCAGCCTACTGGGATAATCGTCATGGATATGCAGACCTCGTTTCTCGACCGCCTTTTTGAATCCGGTCTTCTGATCGACACCGGCGTTGATGGCCTCTATGGCCGCAGCGGCCAGTTCGAAGACGTCATTTCCGCTTTCGAGAGGCTGATCGACAAGTTCGGCGGCGCCGATGGTGCCGAGGCCATCCGCTTTCCGCCCGGCATGAACCGCGCCTTCTTCGAAAAGAGCGGCTACATGAAGAGCTTCCCGCAGCTTGCCGGCACGGTGCACAGCTTCTGCGGCAACGAGCTCGATCACATGAGCCTCCTGAAGTGCATGGAGGTGGGAGAAGATTGGACGAAGGATCAGGAAGCGACCGACATCGTACTGACGCCGGCGGCCTGCTATCCGCTCTACCCGACGGTCGCCAAGCGTGGCGCGTTGCCTGAGAGCGGCGCGCTCTTCGACCTGCAGTCCTATTGCTTCCGCCATGAGCCTTCCAAGGATCCGGCCCGTCAGCAACTGTTCCGCATGCGCGAATATGTCTGCATGGGCACCGATAAGCATGTGACGGATTTCCGCCAGAACTGGATGGATCGCGGCGTCGAGATGATGAGGGCCGTCGGCCTTGAAGTGACCATCGATGTCGCCAACGACCCGTTCTTCGGCCGCGCCGGCAAGATGCTCGCCAACAACCAGCGCGACCAGAACCTGAAGTTCGAGCTGCTGATCCAGATCACCTCCTCGGCCAATCCGACCGCTTGCATGAGCTTCAATTATCACCAGGACGCCTTCGGCGCGAAATGGGGTTTGAACTTCGAGGACGGCAGCGTTGCACACACGGCCTGCGTCGGCTTCGGTCTGGAACGCATTGCGCTGGCGCTGTTCCATCACCACGGTCTCGACACCAAGGAATGGCCCGAAAGCGTGCGCAAGGCGCTGTGGGGCTGATCGGTTCCATGGCTTCCGTCTTCGCGGGACTCGATCCCACCAGCTACAGGTCCCATGCGCTGCACGACAGCGAGCGCGTGTGGCCGGAAACCAATTGCTATATCGATCTCTGGATCGAGGTGCTCTCAAGCCTGAAACTGTCGCCGGAAGCCATGCTCGGCTTCACGGTGGGCCAAGATTTCGAGGGTGATCAGTTTACCTTCTTCAAAGTGCCGCTCGAAGATCTGGAAGCGTTGTACGGCATCCGCTGCACGGAACTCGCAATCTACGACAAGATCCAGCACCACGTCGCCGAGCAGATCGGCCGTCGCCGGCTCTGCCTGGTCGAGATGGATTCCTTCTACATGCCGGACACTCAGGGTGTCGGCTATCGCCGCGAGCACGGCAAGACGACCGTCGCCATCAACAGGCTGGACATGGCGGGCCGCGAGCTCGACTATTTCCACAATGGCGGCTTCTTCCGGCTGTCGGGCGAAGATTTCGACGGGCTGTTTCAATTGCATCTGACGGATGAAGATCTGCCCTTCCTGCCCTATACGGAATTCGCGAAGTTTCCCGAGAATGTGCCGGGCGAGGCCGCCATCCGGCAGACGTCCAGGCAACTTCTGGCCTTCCATTTCCGCCGCCGTCCCGCGGCCAATCCCATCCGTGCCTTCGCAGCGGTTTTCCCGGCGCAGGTGGAAGTGGTAGCCGAACGGCCCTTCGGCTTTTTCCACAAATATGCCTTCAATACGCTGCGCCAGCTCGGCGCCAATTTCGAGCTGGCGGGCAGTCATCTCGACTGGCTGTCGGGGGCGTTTTCGGAAGCTGCTGGCGAGGCCCGGCGAATTTCGGAAGTGGCGAAATCCGTGCAGTTTCAGCTCGCCCGCGCCGTAACACGCAAGAAATTCGAGCCGTTGCAGACGGCCCTTGATCCGGCCGCGGATGCATGGGATTCGATGATGGGGCTGCTTGAACAAAAGCTGTAGGCGAACGTGATCTCCTCCCAAAGCCTGCTCTTTGGGAATCCTGTTCTGAGCTGAGGAATGCAATGCACGGGCGTTTGGCTGATATTGGCGGCGAGACGCTGCTGAGCGAAGGGTGGAACCTGGTTCTGACGGATGCGGGCGCCTGCGCTTCGCCTTCGGACGTGCCGCTTTCGGCCGGGTTCATCCCCGCGTCGGTGCCAGGCACGGTGGCCGGGGCGCTGGAAAAGGCCGGGCTTTTCAATCGTGAGCATCCCCATCCGCTGAACGACAAGGACGCCTGGTATCTTTGCAGATTGGTTGACGCCGACCCCGGCAATGCGGTTCTGCGGCTCGGAGGATTGGCGATGCTCTGCGACGTCTTTCTGAACGGCACAAAAATCCTCGTTTCCGAGAGCATGTTCGAGTCGCACGAACTCGCCGTCCATCTGCTGGGCGGCGACGAACTGGCACTGTGTTTTCGTGCCCTGGAGCCACGGCTTGCCGAACCCGGCCCCAGAGCCCGGTGGCGGCCGCAGATGATCACGCCGCAGGGGCTGCGCCTGGTACGGACGACACTGCTCGGCCACATGCCCGGCTGGTGCCCGGAAATCCATGCGGTTGGCCCCTGGCGGCCGATTTCACTGTTTCGCCCGCATAGCCCGATCATTCGCGATCTTTCGCTACGTCCGGATCTGCTGGAGGATGACGAGGGCCGGCTTTATGCCTCGCTCATTGTTGAGGGACAGGTCGGTGAGATCGTGCTTCGCTGTGGTGGCGTCGAACAGGCCTTTGAGAAGGACAATGGCGGTCGCTACACGGCGATCCTGAAAATCCCTGGTGTGACGCCGTGGTGGCCGCACACCCACGGAACGCCCTATCTCCATGACGTCGCGCTGATCGTCGATGGTGTCGAGCACCCGCTCGGGCGTACTGGCTTCCGCCGGCTTGCGGTCGATCGCAGCGCGGACGGTCAGGATTTCGCGCTTGTTGTCAATGGCGAGCGCATCTTCTGCCGTGGCGCCGTCTGGACGACGGCGGATATTGCCCGCTTGCCTGGCGGCCGTGAAGATTACGAGCCCTGGCTGCGGCTGGCGGCGGAGGCGGGCATGAACATGGTCCGCATCGGCGGCACCATGGCCTATGAGACCCCGGAATTCTTCCGGCTCTGCGACGAACTCGGCTTGCTGGTTTGGCAGGATTTCATGTTCGCCAATTTCGACTATCTGAAGAACGACAAGGCCTTCAATGCCCATGTCGAGGCGGAGGCGGCGCAGCTTCTTTCGAGTACGCGCCTGTCGCCCTCGCTCGCTGTGCTTTGCGGCGGTAGCGAGATCCACCAGCAGGCGGCAATGATGGGCTTGCCGGAACGCTTCTGGGCGAGCCCGATCGTGGAGGAAATCATTCCGGCCATCGTAAAGTCGCTGCGGCCCGATGTTCCCTATGTCGTCAATTCCCCCTCGGGCGGCGCCATGCCGTTTTCCTCGAATGCGGGGGTGACGCATTACTATGGCGTCGGCGCCTATATGCGGCCGCTTGGCGATGCGCGCCGCGCCGACGTTCGCTTCGCGGCGGAAAGTCTGGCTTTCGCGCATGTGCCGCAGGCCCGGACCTTGGCGCGGCATTTGCCAGTGCCGGCAGTCCATAGCCCGCTATGGAAAGAGCGGGTGCCGCGCGATCGCGGTGCTTCCTGGGATTTCGAGGATGTGCGCGATCATTATGTCAGCGAACTCTACGGCTTCGAACCAAGCCGCCTGCGGCGCGAAGATCCGGATCTCTATCTTGATCTGTCTCGCGCCGTTACCGGCGAAGTCGCGGAAGAAACCTATGCCGAATGGCGGCGGCAGGGCTCCGGCTGCAACGGTGCCCTTGTCTGGACGCTACAGGATCTGTTGCCCGGCCCCGGCTGGGGCGTGATTGACTCCACCGGTGAGCCGAAGCCCATATGGTATGCGCTCCGCCGCGCCTTTCGGCCGGTGCAAGTATTGCTCACCGACGAAGGCACCAATGGCCTCGATGTGCATGTCATCAACGAGGGCGATGTTGCCCTCGACCTCGATCTAGACGCGGTCTGCCTGCGCGACGGCCGCCAGACCGTGGTCAGCGGGAAGCGGGAATTGTCGGTCGAAGCCCGCGGCAAGCACAAGATCGCCTGCACCGATCTCTTCGGCGCCTTCTTCGACACGACCTATGCCTTCCGTTTCGGCCCGCCGTCACATGATGTGACGGTGGCGCGGCTTACAGCGCGCGAGACAGGGGCGCTGATTACTGAAGCCTTCTACTTCCCCCTGGGCAGGACAAAAGCCTTTCACGAGGCCGAAATCACAGCTTCCGTCGTGCAGCAGGACGATCACTGGTTCCTTGATCTGCGCAGCGACCGGTTGGCACAATCGGTACAGATCGATTTCGAAGCCTATCGGGCGGAGGACGACTGGTTCCACCTCGCTCCCGGTGGGACCCGGCGGTTGAGGCTTTATACGAGGGCTGGAACTTCGGTAGAGACTGTTCCCACAGGTCAGATCAGGACTTTGGGTGGCCGGGGGATAGTCGAAGTGTGATTGAGGCGCGGCAAGCGCAGCGGCCTATCTCGCCCTTGGCGGGCGAGAAAGTAAAAACTTAGAATTAGGCGAGGGCTCGTCCCTCGTCTAATTCTTAGTTTTTACAAGAGCGGGGGTAGGAAGGGACGCACCGATCTCGAAAACTATCGGTGCAAGACGTGGCCCCCTCTCTTGCAATTTCAATGGCTTAGAAATTGCGCGTGACTTTTGGATATGCGGAGCTTGCGGTGTCGCAATTCCTAAACCAGTGAAATTGCTTTCTCGCCCGCCAGGGGCGAGATAGGTCCTGCGCTGGCTCCTCCTACAACGTCACCCCATCCGGCCCGAACAGATGGCAGCGCTCGGGATCGATGTGGATGCTGACTGTTTCTCCGGCGCGAATGGCCTGCTGATCTTCCAGCGCGACCGTCAGTGCCTGGCCGCCATGCAGCGTGACGTAGAGGATCGTCTGGCCGCCGAGATGTTCGACCAGATCGACGCGGGCGCTGCCCAGCGCCAGGCCGCGGTCGCCGACGTTCAGATGTTCCGGGCGGGCGCCGAGGGTGACGGGTTGGCCGGGCTGGAGACCGCCGAGCCGGCGCGGCAGGCGCACCGTCTGGCCGGCGAGGTCGATGACGGCGGAGCCGTCGTCGGAGGCGACGATCTTTGCGTCCAGGAAGTTCATCTTGGGCGAGCCGATGAAGCCGGCGACGAATTTGTTCCGGGGCTTGTTGTAGAGATCGAGGGGCGCCCCGACCTGTTCGATATTGCCGCCATTCAGCACCACGATCTTGTCGGCCATGGTCATGGCCTCCGTCTGGTCGTGGGTGACGTAGATCATGGTATTGCCGAGCCGCTGATGCAGGCGAGCGATCTCGACGCGCATCTGCACGCGCAGTTCGGCGTCGAGATTGGAGAGCGGTTCGTCGAAGAGGAAGATCTTCGGTTCACGCACGATGGCGCGGCCGATGGCGACGCGCTGTCGCTGGCCGCCGGAGAGCTGCTTCGGCTTGCGCTGCAGGAGCTGCTTGATCTGCAGGATCTCGGCCGCTTTTTCGACGCGCGGCTGGATCTCCTGTTTCTTCATGCCCGCCGTTTCCAGGCCGAAGGCGAGGTTCTTGTAGACCGACATGTGCGGATAAAGCGCATAGGACTGGAACACCATGGCGATGCCGCGCTTGGAGGCCGGGACATCGTTCATGCGGCTGCCGTCGAGATAGAGCGCGCCGCCGGAAATCGGTTCCAGGCCGGCGATCATGCGCAGCAGCGTGGACTTGCCGCAGCCGGATGGACCGACGAAGACGGCGAATTCACCGGGTTCGATTTCCAGGTCGATGCCGTGGACGACCTCAAGCTCGCCATAGCGCTTGATAACCTTCTGCAGCGAGACGCTTGTCGCCATGGGCGCTTCCTCCTTGTTCGTCCTGATGGCTCGCACGGCTGTCGTCATGCGGGCCTCCAGCTCTTGTATTTCGTGCTTTCGGGGCCGACTGGAAAGCGGACTTCGGTGCGCGTTTCCGATGATTCATAGAATGCGGTGACCAGCTCCAGCGCCTGGCGGGCATCGGTTGTCGTCACCGGCAGCGGTCCGCCCGATACCAGTGCTTCGTGGAACAGCTTCATCTGCGTGTTGAAGCGGTTCGGAATTGGCGACCAATCGGCGAGCAGCGCATCGATCTTTGCGCCGATCTCGTCATTGGCGGGGACGATCTTCCAAGGGTCCTGGCCGGGGCTGTAGGGCTCGTGGTTGCTTTCGATCAAGACGTTTTCGAAGGCGAGGCGCAGGCGGCTGATCTGTTCCTGTGAACCAAGCGTGGCGCTGATGGTGGCAAGTGCGCCGTTTTCCATCAGCAGGCTGGCGCTGGCGCAATCTTCCACTTCGATATCGTTGACGCGGGTGGCGACGCGGCCGAAGAGGCCGGCGATCGGTCCCATGAGATAGGTGAGCATGTCGTGCAGATGGATGGAGTGCGTCATCAGCACGCCGCCGAGTTCCGTATCCCACTTGCCGCGCCAGGGGACTGCATAATAGTCGGCGCCACGGACCCAATGCGTTTCCGATGTGGCGACATAGGGCTTGCCGGCGATGCCGGCCTCGATGATGCGCTTGGCCTTCTGGATGCCGTCGCCATAGCGATACTGGAAGATCGGCATCAGCCGGCCCTTGGCCGTCTTCTCGGCGGCGATGACGGCATCGACATCGGCGAGCGAGCCGACGAGGGGCTTTTCGCAGACCACATGCTTGCCGGCGGCAAGCGCCTGTATGATGAGCTGGAAATGCGAGCCCGGCGGCGTGCAGATATCGATGATGTCGATATCGGGCATGTTGAGGATCTCGACGAAATCCTTGAGGCGTCTGCCGATGCCGAATTCGTCACCCACGGCGTTCAGGCGTTCCTCGTTGAGATCGCAGAGAGCGGCGACTTCGAAGCGATCCGGATGCGGCAGGTAGCCTTCGACGATATGGGAGCGGCCGATGCCGAGGCCTATGATCGCGACTTTTTTTACGTCGGACATGTCGAGATTACCTCTGAATGCTGTTGAGCGATGTCGCTTCGGCCAGAGCCTGCGCCTTCAGCGCCAGCTCCATGGCCTTGAAGCAATGGTCCTGTCCCATCGCGGTTTCGGTGCGGTCCCGGATATCGGCGGCCAGTTGCCGGCCGTAAGGCAGCTCGACTTCGGTGCAATCGATATGCTGCATGCCCTTGCGGTCCGTGAGGAAGAGATGATCGGTGCCGGGACGGCCGGCAACGTCGATATATTTGCGCAGCTCGATCGTGCCTTCGGTGCCGACGATGAAGAGGCGACCGTCGCCCCAGGTGGAAAGGCCATCGGGCGTGAACCAGTCGACGCGGACATAGCCGGTGACGTCAGGCGTGCGCAGGTGAAAATCGCCGTAATCCTGTAACCCGGGCGTTTCCGGATTGGCGCGGTTGGAAACCGTCGCTGACAGTACCTCGGCTTCCAGCGAGTCCGCGAAGAACAGGAACTGCTCGCATTGATGCGAGGCGATGTCGGTGATGATGCCGCCGTAGCGCTTGCGGTCGAAGAACCAATCCGGCCGGGTCGGTTTGCGCAGCCGATGTGGGCCGAGCCCCGTCGTGTGGATGACCTTACCGATGGCGCCGGCTTTGACCAGCTCCCCGGCTCTAACGGTCGATGCCGTCTCAAAATGTTCGGAATAGAGGATGGAGACGATGCGTTTGGTTTCCGCCTGTACCCTGCGCACTTCCGCGAGTTGATCCAGCGTCACCATGCCGGGCTTATCCAGCATCACGTCCTTGCCATGCCGCATGGCCTCGATGGCGAGGTTCGACCGCTCGTCGGAGATTGCGGCGCTGACGATCAGGCCGATCGAGCGGTCCTCCAGGATTTCGCGTTTGTCAGCGACACGTTTTGCCTGCGGGAAACGCCCGGCGAAGACGGCGGCGAGGTCGTCTTCTACGGCGTGGAAGGCAACGAGCTCGGCGCCAGCCCGCAGCATGACGTTGACCTGGCCGTAGATGTGATCGTGATTGAGGCCGATGGCGGCAAAGCGCAGCGCGCTCATGCGACATTTCCTTTCAGTGAGTTTCTTTGGTTACGGTCCCAAACCTTGGGTATTCGGGACCGCAGGATTCATAATCAGCGTTTGAGGCCGGCCGTGGCGATGCCGTCGATCAGCAGCCTCTGGAAGAACAGGAAGATCAGGAAGACGGGGATCAGCGAGATGCTCGACATGGCAAACAGGCTGCTCCAATCGGAGCTACCGGTCGAGTCCACGAAGGAGCGCAGGCCAAGCTGCACCGTGTAGGTGTTGATGTCGGAGAGATAGATCAGCGGGCCGAAGAAATCGTCCCAGGTCCAGATGAAGGAGAAGATGGCAGCGGTCGCCAACACCGGCAGCGACAGCGGCAGCATGATCCGCCAATAGATGCGCCACGGGCTGCAGCCGTCCATCATCGCGGCCTCGTCCAGTTCGCGCGGAATGCCACGGAAGAACTGCACCATCAGGAAGATGAAGAAGGCATCGACCGCCAGGAATTTCGGGACGACCAGCGGCAGCATGGTCTTCACCCAGCCGAGCTTCAGGAACAGGATATATTGCGGGATCAGCGTCACATGATAGGGCAGCATCAGCGTGCCGAGCATCAGCGCGAACCAGAAATTCTTGCCCCAGAAATTCAGCCGGGCGAAGGCATAGGCCGCCAGCGAGCAGGAGATGACATTGCCCATCACGGAAAGGACGGCGATGATGACGGAATTCCACACGAAGGAGCCGAAGGTGACCTGTCCGCCGAACCAGCCGCGGGCATAGGAGCTGAAGTCGAACTGCGACGGGATCAGCGAGGCGGTGCCGAAGATCTCGTTCTGATCCTTTACCGAACCGGAAAGCATCCAGAGCAGCGGGTAGAGCATCACGATCGACGCGGCGACCAAAGCGACATGGATGAGGACGGACAGGAACCACGGGCGTTCGCGCGGCGGGTTCAGATCTTCGGCAAAATGGGTGAGCTTCGCGTCAGTCATCGTAGTGGACCCAATAACGAGCTGAGAGGAAGGAGAAGGCGGTGAAGATCGCGATGATGATCACCAGGATCCAGGCGAGGGCCGCGGCATAGCCCATGCGGAAATAGCCGAAGGCCTCCTGGTAGAGGTAGAGCGTGTAGAACAGCGTGGAATCGATCGGGCCGCCGGTGCCGGATGAGATGACATAGGCCGGCGTGAAGGCCTTGAAGGCATCGATGGTCTGCACCACGGCGTTGAAGAAGATCACCGGCGTTAAGAGCGGCAGGGTGATCTTGAAGAAAATCCGCGCCTTCGATGCACCGTCCAAGCTGGCCGCCTCATAGAGATCGGTCGGGATCTGCCGAAGGCCGGCGAGAAAGATGATCATCGGCGAACCGAACTGCCAAATCGCCAGGATGATGAGGGTATAGAGCGAATAGTCCGGATTGGAGATCCAGCTCGGTCCGTTGATACCGAAGGAGTACCAGAGCAGGGTGTTGACGATGCCGTCGGCATCGAAGATCTGCCGCCACAGCACCGCAATCGCAACGCTGGAGCCGAGCAGCGACGGCAGATAGAAGATGGCGCGATAGACCGGCAGGCCCTTGATACCGCGGTTCAGCAGCAGCGCCACCAGAAGTGCGAATGCCAGCTTCAGCGGTACGGAACAGACGACGTAGAACAGCGTCACCTTCATCGATGACAGGAATTTGTCGTCTGCCGTCGCGATCCGCACATAATTGTTGATGCCGACGAGGTTCGGAGACTGCAGCAGATTGTAGTCGGTGAAGGAGAGATAGAGCGAGGCAATCGCTGGCCCGAGGGTCAGTCCGAAGAAGCCGATGAACCACGGCAGAAGGAAGAGATAGCCGGGTGCGTTGCGCGCGAATGCGCTCGGCGCCTTGTAGGAGGTTTCCACGCGCAACGGCGCGCGCTCGCCGACGGCTAAGCCGCCGGCAACGCTCTTGCTGTTTGTACCCACGGTATCAGCCTCGCGTAATGTTTGCTGCTGCCTGTTCGGTGAACTTCGTGCCAGCGTCCTGCGCGCTGGTTTTGCCGAAAGCCACTTCCTCGGCGATCGTCTTCAGCATGAATGCATTCTCGCCGGCGCCGTTCGGTGGAGACGGCGGTAGAGCTCCGACATTCGGCGTCAACCGGCCGATATAATCGACGACCTGTTTGCTCGTGGCATCGAGATCCGGCGTCAGCAGATCGCGGATCTTCGGCGAGGCGGGAACGCCGCGCTCTACGCCGAGTATCTTTGCGCCTTCCGGATCCTCCACGAGATAATTGACGAAGGCGACGGCGGCGTCCTTGTTTGCCGAGGTTGCCGAAACCGACATCAGCATCGAGGGTTTCAGATACTGGCCGGGCTTGCTACCCGGGTTGCTGGGATACGAGACCAGGTCGATCTTTTCCTTGACGAGGCCCTGAATGGCGACGAACTGGTTGGAAAAGGCGTAGCTGACGGCCGCCTTCTTGGTCACCAGCATGTCGGTCTCGATGGTCTGCTTGTAGAGAGCCTGCACATCGGCCGGCACGCAGGCGCCGATTTCGCGCAGGTGGCCCCAGAAGGAAAACCATTCGGCGGCATCCTTGGCTTCGAAGCCGAGCTTGCCGTCGCTCGTATAGAGCGCCTTGCCGCGCTGGCGCAGCCAGCACTCGAAGTCAGGCTCGCCGCCGCTCTGATCTGCGGTGCCGTAGAAGCCGCGGCGTTTCTTGGCGGCGGTGACCTTGGCGCAGGCCTCGCCGAGCTGCTCCCAGGTCATGCCGTCATGCGGCGGCTCAATGCCGGCTTCCTGCCAGGCTGCCACATTGACGACGACCATGGAGGAATTGACCCCGAGATTGACGCCGTAAATCTTGCCATCGACCTTGCCGGAATTGATATTGGGAGCCCCGAAATCCTCGATCGCCAGGCTCTTGTCGAGATAGGGCGTCATGTCGAGCAGCGCGCCGCGACGGGCATATTCGAAGATGTAGCGATAATCCATCTGAATGAGGTCCGGCGCGTTGCCGCCGCCGGTCTGCGTGGCCAGACGCGTCCAGTAGCTATCCCAGCCGAAGGATTCGCCGGCGATTGTGACATCCGGGTTCTTGGCTTGATAGGCCTTTACCGCTGCAAACGTACGGTCGCTTCGCTCCTTCGATCCCCACCAAAGAAGGCGCATCGCGGTTGCCGCATTGGCGCGCGAAAGTCCGATACTGCTGAAAGCTAGCGTGGCTGCCATGCCAGCAAGCAACTGCCGGCGATCGATCGTCAACGTCATCCTGGTCTCCTCCCCAGTTAACCGGTGATTTACGAACTGCTTTGCATGATATAACTATTTGGTTACAAGTTGGATAGAAACGCGACCGCTGTCAAGCGCCAATCGTGTCACAATCAAGCGACCCGTGCTGGGGCTGGGGGCATCCGTTGCGAAAGAGATAGATCGGGGAGGAGGAATGTCCATGGTGGCCAGGACAACCCAAGGAACTGAAAAATCAGCGAAAGCGGGCGTTTACGGCAAGGCGGAAACGAGGCCGAAGAAGGTGCCGCGCAATCCGCAGCGCACCCATGCCATGATCCTGGAAGCGGCGACGGAGGAATTCGCCGCGCACGGCTTCGGCGGTGCCAGGGTGGATGCGATCGCGGCGAGGGCGCAGACCAACAAGCGCATGCTCTATCACTATTTCGGCGACAAGGAGGGACTCTATGTCGCCGTGCTGGAGGCGACCTATGCGGCGATCCGCAATGCGGAGAAAAATCTCGACCTCGCCCGCCGTGATCCCGAGGAAGGGATGCGCGAACTGGCGCTCTTCACCTGGCATCACTTCCTCGAACATCCGGAATTTTTGAGCCTGCTCGTCACCGAAAACCTGCATGAAGCGCGTTATCTGAAGCGTTCCGACAAGATTTCGGCGATGCATTCGCACTTCATCGGCGAGCTGGCCGACGTGCTGCGACGAGGTGAAGCAGCCGGTATTTTCCGGCCGGCCATCGACCCGGTGTCGGTTTACCTCACCATTGCGGCGCTCGGTTTCTTCTACCTGTCCAATCGCCATACGCTATCGACGATTTTTGCCCGCAAGCTGACCGCACCGGAAGCGCTGAAAGCCTGGGGCGAGCACATCGTTTCGGTGACCTTGGCCTCGATCAGGGCTTAATGCGTTCCGCTTTGGGCATGCGGTGGCTCCAGCGATCACGAGAAATTTTCGAAAGGGCGATTGACAAGTCCGGAGATATCGCGCGATCGTGTAACTATATAGTTACATTGGCTGGCCGGCCAAACCTTTGCTATTCCTGACTCTGGAGGGGGTCGGGTCAAAATATCAAGGAGGGATCATGAAGCGCGTCGGTATCATCATGCACGGCGTCACCGGACGCATGGGGCTGAACCAGCATCTCATCCGCTCGATCGTGGCGCTTCGCGCCGAAGGCGGCGTGCTGCTGTCGAATGGCGAACGTGTCATGCCCGATCCGGTCCTCGTCGGCCGCAATGCGGCGCGGCTGGAAGAACTCGCCCGCAAATACCGCATCGAGCGCTGGACCACCGATCTCGATGGTGCGCTCGCCGACCCAAACGATACGATCTTCTTCGACGCGGCGACGACGCAGATGCGCGCCGAGCTGATTTCGAAGGCGCTCGATGCAGGCAAGCATGTCTATTGCGAAAAGCCGATCTCCGACGACCTCGACACGGCGATAGAGCTGGCCCGCAAGGCCAAGGCATCGGGCCTGAAGAACGGCGTCGTGCAGGACAAGCTGTTTCTGCCGGGCCTTCGCAAGATCGCCATGCTGCGCGACAGCGGTTTCTTCGGCAAGATCCTCTCCGTGCGTGGCGAATTCGGCTATTGGGTGTTCGAAGGCGACTGGCAGACGGCGCAGCGGCCATCCTGGAATTACCGCAAAAAAGATGGTGGCGGCATCATCCTCGATATGCTCTGCCACTGGCGCTATGTGCTCGACAATCTTTTCGGGCCGGTAAAGGCGATCAGTTGCCTCGGCGCCACCCATATTCCCGAACGCGTGGACGAAGCCGGCCGACGCTATGTCGCCGATGCCGACGACGCAGCTTATGCCACCTTCGAGATGGAGGGCGGCATCGTCGCCCATATCAATTCCTCCTGGGCCGTGCGTGTCCGCCGCGACGATCTCGTCACCTTCCAGGTTGACGGCACGCATGGCTCGGCGGTGGCGGGGCTCACCCGTTGCTGGACGCAGCATCGGGTCAACACGCCGAAACCGGTCTGGAATCCCGACCAGCCGCAGACGATCGACTTTTACGACACCTGGGACGAGGTGCCGGACAATCAGGTCTACGACAACGGCTTCAAGATCCAGTGGGAAATGTTCCTGCGCCATGTGCTCGAAGATGCGCCCTGGCGCTACACGCTGACGGAGGGTGCCAAGGGCGTCCAGCTCGCTTCCCTCGGCCTGAAGAGCTGGGCCGAGCGCCGCTGGCTGGATGTCGAGCCGCTGGAGATTTGAGGGATGGTGGTTGCTTGGTCATTAGGATGGTCAGGACAGTTCTTCGATGCCGTATCCCTGTGCCTGGCCCCTCACCCTAGCCCTCTCCCCGCTTGTGCGGGGAGAGGGAACGACCGCGCAAAGCAACGGCCCGCATCTTTCGTGGAAGATTGCTTTTGGCAGGATAGAGCTCCCTCTCCCCGCCAGCGGGGAGAGGGCTGGGGTGAGGGGTCAGGCACGCAGAAGCAGCATGGGCAGACCCGCCTGACGATTACCGGAGCCAACTGAAACCATGACCGACCCATTGAAAATCAGAGTTGTCGAGGCCGAGACTTTTGAGCGGCCGGTGACATTGCGGCTTCCTTTCCGCTTCGGTGCGGCGACGCTGCGGGAGGCGCGGCAGATTTTTCTGCGTGTCCGCATCGAAGACGCCCGGGGTGGCTCGGCGAGCGGCATGGCCGCCGAGCTGATGGTGCCGAAATGGTTCGACAAATCGCCCGAGCTTTCCAATGCCGACAATGAAAACCAGCTTCGCCGCTCGCTGGCACTGGCGCTGGACGCCCTAAAAGGTGCGGGATTGGGAACCGCTTTTTCGCTGCATGCCGCCGTCGAAGCGGCGCATCACGCGCGGGCCGCGGCCGAGAGGCTGAATGGCCTTGTCGCGTCTTTCGGCCTGGCGCTTGCCAACCGGGCGGTTCTCGACGCGCTTTGCCGGATGGAAGGTCTGACGGTCGCACGGGCGATCCAGGCCAATCGGCCGGGCATCGATGCGTCGACGGCGCCCGATCTCGCAGGCTTCGATTTGCCTAATTTCCTGTCGAGCCTGACGCCGGCCGAAAGCCTTGCGGCGCGGCACACGGTCGGCCTGGTCGATGCTATCAGGGCGGGCGATATCCTGGCCGCCGACCGCCTGAACGACGGCCTGCCCGAAAGTTTCGAAGAGGCGATCGACGCCTATGGCCTGACCTTCTTCAAGGTGAAGGTATCGGGCGTTCCGGATGCCGATATCGATCGTCTCTGCCGAATTGCCGATGTCATCGATGCCAAGATGTCGGCCTATTCGGTGACGCTCGACGGCAACGAGCAGTTCAACTCCGCCGAGGCGGTCGCCGATCTGCTGGCCCGCATCCAGGCCGAGCCGCGGCTGGCCCGTTTTGCGGCTTCGATCCTGTTTGTCGAGCAGCCGATCGCCCGCGCACATGCCTTCGAGAAGCCGGTGGGAGCGCTCGCGGCCTTCAAGCCGGTGGAGATCGATGAGTCCGACGCCGATATCAACGCTTTCGTCACAGCCAGACGGCTTGGCTATACCGGCATCTCCTCTAAATCCTGCAAGGGCTTCTATCGTTCACTGCTGAACCGGGCGCGCGTCGCCAAATGGAGCGCCGAGGATGGTACGCCCTATTTCATGTCGGCGGAGGACTTGACGACACAAGGCGGCCTCGCCGTGCAACAGGATCTGGCACTGGCCTCGCTCATCGGCATGACGCATATCGAGCGCAACGGCCATCACTATGTCGACGGCATGGCCGGCGCGCCGGACGCAGAGCAGGCTGCCTTCGCGCGGGCTCATTCCGATCTCTACGCCGTTCGCGACGGGCGGACACGGCTGAAGATCGAGGGTGGGAAGATCGCCATCGGTTCAGTCGTCAGCGCGGTCGGCCTCGGTTCGTCCGTCGAGCCGGACTGGAGCGCGATGGAGACGTAAATTCCTTCTCCCCTTGGGGAGAAGGTGCCCGATAGGGCGGATGAGGGGGCTCGGTGCGAAGCGCCGACCGTCTGAAGCGCACGCGAAAAGGCAGTCTTACGGTGCAACGCCCCCTCAACCCGCGCGTTCCGCGCGACCTTCTCCCCAGTGGGGAGAAGGAGAAACCAGACTCTGGAGGAGAAACATGTCGTTATCGAAGAAACGCTATGCCCTGGTCGGCACGGGCAATCGCGGTGCCACCATGTGGGGCAGGGATCTGGTCGAGCGCTGGAGCAATGAGGTCGAGCTGGTCGCTGTCTGCGATCTCAACGCGATGCGGGCCAGGCGCGCCCTGGACTATATCGGCGCCTCCGTGCCCGTCTATACCGATTTCGATGAGCTATTGCGGGTCGAGAAGCCGGACCTCGTCATCGTTTGCACGCGCGATTCCACCCATGACGATCAGATCGTCAAGGCGCTGGAATCCGGCGCCAATGTCATCAGCGAAAAGCCGATGACGACGACGGTCGGCAAGATCAAGCGCATTCTCAATGCCGAGGCACGCACCGGCAAGCGGGTCGACGTCTCCTTCAACTATCGCTTCGCGCCGACAGCGGCGAAGATCAAGGAGCTCATCAATTCCGGCGTCATCGGCGACGTGACTTCGGTCGATTTTCATTGGTATCTCGATACCAGTCACGGCGCCGACTACTTCCGGCGTTGGCACGCCTTTGTCGAAAATTCCGGCAGCCTTTTCGTCCACAAGGCGACGCATCATTTCGACCTTCTGAACTGGTATCTCGATTCCGATCCGGAAACGGTGTCGGCCTTTGCCGATCTCAAGCATTACGGCCGCAAAGGCCCTTTCCGCGGCGAGCGCTGTCGCACCTGTCGGTATAAGGACGAATGCGATTATTATCTCGATATCAGCGCCACGCCGCTGCTTGAAAGCCTCTATGAAGAGCCCTCGACGGTCGATGGCTATGTCCGCGATGCCTGCGTCTTCCGCGAGGACATCGACATTCCCGACACGATGGTCGCCTCGATCCGCTATCGCAACGGCGTCAACGTCTCCTATTCGCTGAACACCTACATGCCGATCGAGGGTCACCATATCGCCTTCAACGGCCACAAGGGGCGTATCGAGTTGCGGCAATACGAAAAGCAGCATTGGACGACGCCGCCGGCCGACGAGATCGTCGTCATGAAGAATTTCGGCGATGTCGAGCGCATCTGGGTGCCCTATTCCCCGGGCGGCCACTATGGCGGCGACGACCGGCTGCGCAATATGCTGTTGCGGTCGGGGCCGAACGACGAGCTGAGACAGCGCGCGGGCTCACGCGCGGGCGCACTCTCGGTTCTCTGCGGCATTGCGGCACTGGAAAGCAGCCGGACCGGCCAGCAGGTATCGATCACCGATATCTGGGGTCAGGATGATGGCCTTAACCTGCTCGAGGCTCGTCCTTAGCGGCATATCTCGGGCGGCGGCTCAATTGCAATTGCGCAACTGCGAGGCATAGAGCGCCGACATGCTGGCGACCTTCTGTGCCGTGCGCTGCAGTTCGCCATTGCCGCGCCAGGCTCCCTGCTGATAGCCCTTCCAGCCGACATAGTAAGCCAGGTAAAGATTATAGGGATCGTTCAGCGGGATGCCATTTCGCACATGGCTCTGGGCGTGATACCAGCCGATGAATTCGATCGCGTCGGCGAAGTTGGTGCGGCTTGCGCCCCAGCGGCCCGTGTCGCGCTGATAGTGATCCCAGGCGCCGTCGAGGGCCTGGGAATAGCCATAGGCGCTGGAAGGCCGCGTCCAGGGAATGAAGCCGAGCAGTTTCCGGCGCGGCGGCCGGGCATGTGGCTGGAAGCCGGATTCGGCATAGATCGTCGCCATCAGGATCGGCACCGGCACGCCGTACTCCCGCTCCGTACGTTCGGCGGCGCGCTGCCAGTTGTTGAACCAGCCGTCGCGCTGATCGAAGATCGCGCAGACATTGCGGGTATGGGACGGAGCCGTGGCGCAGCCCGCCAAAATTCCAAACAACAACAACGCGGCGATAGAGACGATACGGGTACGCATAACTGACAACCTCTTCACTGAAGAGATTGCTAGCCCAGAATGATTAAAAACGGGTTTTCCGTCTGTGCCGAAATGGGGCGATTTGGTGATGATTCCGAGGCTTTACGCCATGCGTGCCAGGTCGTCGCGGCGGATTTCATAGAGCAATGGCCTGCCCTCGATGAAGCGGCTGACTTCGTCGACCGCCATCTCGCCGAGGCGGGTGCGTTCCAGCCCGACGGCACCGGCAATGTGCGGTGTCAGGAAGACATTCGGCAGGTCGTAGAAGGCGGAACTTGCCTCCGGGATTTCCGGATCGGTGACGTCGATGATGGCGTCGATGCGGCCGGTTTTCAGCGCTGCGAGCAGGGCGGCTTCATCGACCAGCGCGCCGCGTGCCGTGTTGATGAAGGTCGCGCCGTCCTTCATCAGTGACAGGCGGCGGGCGTCGATCATGTGCCGTGTCGCCGGCAGCGACGGAGCATGCAGCGAGACGATGTCGGCATGCGCCATCAGAACGTCGAGCTCGGTCTTCTCGACGCGGAGGTGCTGTGCTTCCGTCTCATCCACCATCGGATCGTAAAGCAGGATCTTATAGTCGAACGGCGCGAGCAATTCGATCACTCTCCGGCCGATACGCGATGCGCCGATGATGCCGACCGTTCGGCGATAGTTGCCGATCGCTTCACTCTGCATCGGTTGCGTGCGACCGCGATGACGGTCGGCGACATAGACGTCACGGAAGCGGAAGACCTGCTTGCCGGCAAAGATGATGGCGGCGAGGGTGAACTCGGCGACCGGCAAGGCATTGGCCTGCGCCGCATGGCTCACTGCTATGCCCCTGGCGAACAGGCTGTCCTCGATCAGGCCTTTCACGGTGCCGGCCGCATGCGCCACCAGCTTTAGATGCGGCGCCTGCGCCAAGACGGCGGCATCGATATGCGGTGAGCCCCAAGAGGTGATCAGGATCTCCGTCTCGCTAAGCAGCTTTCGGGCTCTTCCGTCATCGAAGCGCTCCATTGGCGCGACGTCCAGTACGCGGCCGATCACGTCGAGCCGTTGGATCAGTTCGGACGTCAGCACATGCTGCGTCCGCGTGGGCTGCATGGCGAAGGCAATGGCGGGGCGGTCCGGGGCCGATTGGGTCATGCCAGCCGTCCCGGCACGTCGATGGCGCTGATGGTGACGCCCTTTTCGGCGATCAGCGCGCGCAAGGTATCGAGGTCGGGTCTTGCCGGCGGCTTCGTCCAGGCGCCGGAGACGGCGGCGGGATCGTGCTCGGCCAGGACGGCGGACAAGAGAATGGTCTCGCCCGATGGAATTGTCCCGCGCAGTTGCGGCACCAGCGTCTTGGCAACGATCAGATTGGTGTTGGGTGGCGCTTTCTGCGCCAGCCCGTCGCGCGGGGCTGTCGAGCCGAGATCGACAATGCCGCTGAAATCCGCCTCACCGACGGCATAGGCAGCGCCTTTCTGCGAAGAAAGCGTATCGGCCTCGAAATCCCGCCGGGCAATGGCAAAACCACCTTCGGCAGTCTGCAGCGGCCGCGGCGTGATGATCTTGTGCAGGCGGATATGCCAGGGTGCGGCGGGGATCAGCCAGGTTTCGACGGTGACATCGGACCAGGGCGACCACCTGGCGTAAAGTGTGTTGCCGGCGAGCTTCGCTTCCTGATTGGTCTCGCGGACGCGGTAGTGAATACCATCGTCACTGAAGGCGAGCATGTTGTCGAAGGCGCCGCCGGCAAAGGCGCGCTCGTCGCTTTCGACGCTGAAGCCGTAGCGGGCGGAATAGGCGAATTTGGCGTATTTTTCCGACCCGAAGCGCATCTGCAGGTTTTCCTGGCCGGAAGACAGTGCCACGACATCGGCTTTGCCATGCATCATCACCATGCCGGGGTGCTTGAGCGGCACGATTGCCGGCTCGGCGACATGCGGCTTTTCCTCGGCTGTCCAAAAGGGATGCGTCTCGGGGAGTGCCAGCGGCAGGAAAGCCTTGAAGGCCCAATAGGGGGAGCCGGCGGAATTGTAGTTTTCCGACATCAGAAGATTGGGATAGCCATAGCCGATCGGCAGCGTTCCGTCGCGATTGGCGATCGGCTTATCAGCCCACCAGCGCAGGTGGCGCAGGCAAAGGCCCTTGATCTCGCCCCAGGGCAGGGCCTCGACATCGGCGAAGGCCAATGCCGACCAGAAGCCGGCGCAGGCGAAGCGATAGGTCAGGCTGCGGCCGAAGGGCACGGTGGCGCCGTCGGGCGCGAACCAATGGCGGAAATCCTTGGCGAACAGGATAGCACGCTCGCGATAGCGCCTGGCGCGGTCGTCATCGACGAGTTTGGAATAGATCAGCCCGTAGAAATGCATGGCGAAGGGGATGTAGTGATCGACGCGCCTGACATTGCCGTCGCGATACCAGCCGTCGGCGATATAAAAGCCATCCAATTCCCTGAGGTAATCCTCCGTCAGGCTGCGGTCGAACTCGGCGCCGAGCCGGTCGAGGGCGATATCCACGAGGACTCGAAAGAATTTCCAGTTGTTGTCGGCATAGTCGAAGGTGCGGGCATGCTTGAGATAGGCGATGAGATTGCCGCGGGCTCTGCTATCGAGCGGTTCCCAGATCTTTTCCGGCACCAAGGCAAGCGCAAAACCCAGAGCGGCGAGTTCGACCATGCGCTGGTCGCGGCCGTTGACGGTGCCCCAATATTCCGGATGGCGGGGATCGACGCCATTGGCAATCCCTTCGGCATAGCGGCCCCAATGGGCAAAATCGCCACCGCCGGCGCCGAATGGCGCGAGACCCCAGAGCGGGCGGGCGAAACCTTCGAGATCAGCGGCGGCGCGGTCGAAATGTGCGCCGGCAGCATCGATACGGACCCGGGCATTGCCCTTGGAGAAGTAAGGAAGCAGCGGATAGAACAGGTCGATCAGCGCTCGGCGCATGTCAGCGCGGTTTTCCAGCGGATTGCCGGCGAGCGGGTTGGTGCTGGCGGGGTCGTAGGTCATCGGTCTGGCTCTTTTTCGGTCGTTGCCGCTAAAGATACGGGCTCAGGTTTCGGGCGGGAGGGTGCCGCCGGGAACGGGAACGACGGCATGGCAAACTTGGCGCGCAGGCGCCTCGCGGTCGCGGAAGCGGGCGGTCATCAGGCCGATGGCTTCGCGTCCGATAGCAGCGCGGTCGACGCGCATGGTGGCGAGGCGCGGATTGGTCATCAGTGCACAAGGCAGATCGTCGAAGCCGACGATGGCGAAATCGTCCGGCACGCGCAGACCCATTTCCATCACCGCTTCCAGCACGCCGACCGCGACGAAATCGTTCATGCAGAAGGCGGCGGTAAAGCTGCGATCCTCGGCAAGGGCGGCGACCGTGACGGCGTGGGCCTCCGCGCTGGCGCTGCCTCGGAACGTCAACGGCACGATGCGGCCTTCACAGCCCTCGACGGAAGCAATCGCCGCCTCGAAGCCGCGGATGCGCTCGAGAATCGTCTGGCGATGCGAGCCGGTCAGATGCAGGATGCGGCGATGGCCGGCGTCGATCAGGCGCCGCGTCGCCGCATAGGCGCCGAAAAAATTCGATGGCGAGACGCCATCGAAGCGCAGTCTTGAATCGGTGCCGTTGACGAGCACGACCGGCGTGCTGCTGTCCTCCAGCCAGATGCGCAACTCATCGGAAGGATCGATGCCGACGAGGAAAAGCCCCTGGGCACCGGCAGCCTGCAGATATTCCCTGATATGATCGGGCACTGTCCTCGCTTCGCGGATGAGACGAATGTCGAAAGGCATGCCGCGTTCGGCTGCGCCGGCGCGCAGGCCCTCGACAATGCCCTCATAGAAGACGCTCAGGCCGCCCGTCGCGCTGTCGCTGGCGATCAGCGCGAGCGCAGCCGGCACAGTTTCCGCAGCCTGCTTCACCGCGTAGCCGAGGTCACTCGCCACCTTGAAGATGTGCTGGCGGATCGCTTCGCTGATTCCGGGCTCATTGGTGAGCACCCGCGACACTGTGGAAACGGAGACGCCTGCCCTGATGGCAATATCGGCTTGCCTGACACGTTTGGATCGAACCTCATTCATGCAGCAATAGTTCCGCAAGTTATGCAAATTTGCAAGAAAAAGATTATTTATTGCATTACGCAATGCAATTGCATATCCTCCCGTTGAATTTGTCCGCACAAGGCGTCGGGAGGTCGTCGCGGATAACGCGCCATAGGCATCGCAAGAGAAGGAGGAATCTCATGCGGATGAATCGCCGTTCATTCATGATTGGAACTGCTGGAGCCGCCGCAGGTCTCGCTTTCGGGGCTGGCGGATCGTTGCCTGCTTTCGCCGACTCGACGCAATTGCGGGCGATGTGGTGGGGCTCGCCCGATCGCGGCAAGCGAACGGTCGCCGTCGCCGAGCTATTCCACAGCAAAAACCCGGATATTTCCGTCGTCGGCGAGAGCATCAGCGGTGACGGCTATTGGGCCAAGCTCGCAACGGGAATGGCGAGCCAGAGCATCGCGGATGTCTTCCAGCTCGAGCCGAGCACGATCTCGGATTATTCGAAGCGTGGCGCCTGCATGCCGCTCGATCAGTTCGTGCCTTCAACGTTGAATGTCGACAGTTTCGGCAAGGACGTGCTGAAGCTGACGACGGTCGACAGCAAGCTCTACGGTATCGGCCTCGGGCTTAACTCCTTCGCGATGTTTTATGATGAGGACGCCTTCAAGAAGGCTGGCTTGACGCCGCCCGGTCCGACCACGACCTGGGCGGAATATGCCGACCTCACCGTCGAAATGACGAAGGCAGCCGGCAAGCGCGGCTATTGGGGCGGGCCTTATGGCGCGCGCTATAATTACGTCCTCGATGTCTGGCTGCGCCAGCGCGGTAAAAGCCTTTATACGGACGAGGGCGGTCTCGGCTTCACCGTCGACGATGCCAAGGAATGGTATTCCTATTGGGAAGACCTGCGTCAGCGCGGCGGCACGGTGTCGCCCGATGTTCAGACGCTCGATCAGAATGTCATCGAGAGCAACTGCCTGGCGCTCGGCAAATCGGCCATCGGCATGGCTTATTCCAACCAGCTTGTCGGCTATCAGCTTGTCGTCAAGAGCAAGCTCGCTGTGACTATGCTGCCGCGCGAAAAGAAGGATGGCCCTTCCGGCCATTACTATCGTCCAGCCCTGATCTGGAGCGTAGGCTCCTCTAGCAAGAACGGGGAAGCGGCCGCGAAATTCATCAATTTCTTCGTCAACGATCTCGAAGCCGGCAAGATCCTCGGCGTCGAGCGCGGTGTGCCGATGTCACCGGCCGTTCGCGCCGCCATCCTGCCAACGCTCAATCCGGTCGAGCAGCAGACGGTGAAATATGTCGAGCTGTTGAAGGATCAGGTTGGCACCTATCCCGTGCCGGCACCGGTTGGCTCCCAAGAATTCGACCAGAACGTCATGCGGCCGGTCGCCGATCAGCTCGCTTTCGGCAAGATCACAGTTGCGGAAGCCGCACAAAAGCTGGTGGAAGAAGGGAAAACGAAGCTGAAGAGAGGGTGAGGTTCATTCAGAGGCCGCGCCACTGACCGCTCCGTTTTTTGAGAACATCTCCCTCAAATAGAGGGAGATGTTCGGATTGGCAAATACCATAAATCCGTTCTACCCTGATACTTTATTCGTTGATATCGGGCTCGACGAGCTTTGCCAGGTTTCGCAGCGATTCCTGCCAGCCGAGATAGCAGGCTTCCGGCGGAATGACGTCAGGCACGCCTGACTGCGTTATATTCACTTCGGTCCCGACCAGGACCTTCTTCAAGGTCACGGTCACTTCCATTTCACCCGGCAGGTTGGGGTCGTCGAACTTGTCGGTGTAGCGCACCAGCTCGCCGGGAACGAGTTCGATATATTCGCCGCCAAAGGCGTGGCTTTTGCCCGTCGTGAAGTTGCGGAAGGACATTTTGAACGTGCCGCCGACTGTGCCTTCCAGATGATGCACGGTGCAGACGAAGCCGTTGGGCGGAAGCCACTTGGCGAGCGCGTCCGCCTCGATGAATGCGCGATAGACCTTCTCCGGGCTGGTTGCCAAGACGCGGTGCAGGCGTATGGTATTCGGCATGGTTGTGATCCTTCTGAATTGACGAATTGGACGACCTTAGGACGAACGATACCCCAGCAATCCGACATTGGATCGATCTTTTCTTGAAAATAAAATTATTCGGCTCTCACGCCGCGCGCTTTCGGCCGAGATCGGCTTCGCGGAAAATCAGATCGTTACGCCTCTGAAGGCGATTTTCCAGGTCATTCAAAGCAAAAATGCCGGAGCCCTTTCGAGCCCCGGCATCCCCACCGTATTATAGATCGGGCTTATTTCGTTGCGTCAGCCCAGCTCTTGACCAGTTCGTCATAGTTGACGGTGACCGGCTTTTCCTTCTCGTTCGCGATCTTCAACTGCGGAGCGAGATGGCCGTTCTTGACGGCATCGGCGTTCCAGTACTTGAGATCATGCTCTTCGGCGAGCTTCGGACCGATATCGCCCTGCACGCCTGCGCGCTCCAGGCGCTGAAGCACCTTTTCCTGATCCGAGCAAAGTGCGTCCATGGCGCCCTGCGCATCCTTGGCGCCGGATGCGGCATCACCGATAGCCTGCCACCAAAGCTGCGCCAGCTTCGGATAGTCCGGAACGTTGGTGCCGGTCGGCGACCACTGAACACGGGCCGGCGAGCGGTAGAACTCGATCAGACCGCCGAGTTCAGGCGCGCGCTTGGTGAAGCTCTTGTCGCGGATGGTGGATTCGCGAATGAAGGTGAGGCCGATTTGGCTCTTCTTCACGTCTATGGTCTTCGACGTCACGAACTGCGCGTAGAGCCATGCAGCCTTGGCGCGATCGACCGGTGTGGACTTCATCAGCGTCCAGGAACCGACGTCCTGGTAGCCGAGCTTCATGCCGTCCTTCCAATAGACGCCATGCGGCGAGGGAGCCATGCGCCATTTCGGCGTGCCGTCCGCGTTCATGACCGGCAGGCCCGGCTTGACCATGTCGGCGGTAAACGCCGTGTACCAGAAGATCTGCTGGGCGATATTGCCCTGTGACGGAACCGGACCGGATTCCGAGAAGGTCATGCCCTGGGCTTCAGCCGGTGCATAAGCCTTCAGCCAATCGAGATACTTCTGGATGGAGTAGACAGCGGCCGGGCCGTTGGTGTCGCCACCGCGCGCGACGCAGGAGCCGACCGGGCGGGAGTTGGCGTCGACCTTGATGCCCCATTCGTCGACGGGCAGACCGTTCGGCAGGCCCTTGTCGCCGTTGCCGGCCATGGACAGCCAGGCGTCGGTGAAGCGCCAGCCGAGCGACGGGTCCTTCTTGCCGTAGTCCATATGGCCGAAGACCTTCTTGCCGTCGACGTCGCGGCCGGTGAAGAACTGGGCGATATCTTCATAGGCCGACCAGTTGACCGGCACGCCGAGA
Organism: Rhizobium sp. BR 317; assembly: GCF_047445835.1. Lineage (NCBI taxonomy): Bacteria > Pseudomonadati > Pseudomonadota > Alphaproteobacteria > Hyphomicrobiales > Rhizobiaceae > Rhizobium > Rhizobium sp. BR 317. The sequence continues at coordinate 287,999 of NZ_JARWLB010000003.1, forward strand.
TCGTAGCCGTATTTGGCCTTGAAGTCGGCCTTGTTCTTCGGGTCGTTGAACCAGTCGTAGCGGAACCAATAGAGGTTGGCGAACTGCTGATCGGGGAGCTGATAAAGCTTCTTGTCCGGTGCGGTGGTGAAGCTGGTGCCGATGAAGTCTGAAACGTCGAGACCGGGATTGGTAACGTCCTTGCCTTCGCCTGCCATCCAGTCGGTCAGGTTACGCACCTGCTTGTAGCGCCAGTGGGTGCCGATCAGGTCCGAATCGTTGACCCAGCCGTCATAGAGGTTCTGGCCGGTCTGCATCTGCGTCTGGATCTTTTCGACGACGTCGCCTTCCTGGATGACGTCGTGGGTGACCTTGATGCCGGTGATGGCGGTAAAGGCCGGCGCCAGAACCTGCGATTCATACTGGTGCGTCGTCAGGGTTTCCGAAACGACCTTGATTTCCATGCCCTGGAAAGGCTTGGCCGCATCGACGAACCATTGCATTTCCTTTTCCTGGTCGGCGCGCGAGAGCGTCGAAAGATCGCCGATCTCCTTGTCCAGGAACGCCTTGGCTTCGTTCATGCCGGCGTGGGCCGTACCGGCCAAGGCCAGCAGGGCGACAGCCGTCGTCGTCAAGAGATGTCTTCGCATATATTCCTCCCTACAGGTTGCGAGTGCATTGTCAGACGGCCAGACCCCCCGGCCATCTGTATCGACTTTTCTTACGGCGCCACCTGTCCGGAAATGGGCAAAGGGGCGCGGTAACTCTTTGAAACCGTTAGACCAGGCGGAAAACGCCAATGGCGTAGACCACGGAAATGGCAACCGCCCACCACAGGTTAGGCCCTCCCAGGCCCAGCCACGCGACATGAATGAAGGCGGCGCCGAGCAGCGAGACGAACAGCCGGTCGCCGCGCGTCGTTTCGAAATGCAGGATGCCGACGCGCGGATTGCCGCCGGGCGAGAAATATTCCCAAACGGCCATGCCGAGCAGAAGCAGCAGGATGGTCACGAAGAACAGCACCGTCGGCAGCGTCCAGGCCATCCAGGAGAAATCGGTATTCATGGCGGTTTCCTCTTAGACGCGGCCGAGCGCGAAGCCCTTGGCGATGTAATTGCGGACGAAATAGATGACGAGCGCACCAGGGATGAGCGTCAGCACGCCGGCGGCGGCAAGCAGGCCCCAATCCATGCCGGCGGCGGAGACCGTGCGCGTCATGATGGCTGCGATCGGCTTGGCGTCCGTTGTCGTCAGCGTGCGGGCGATCAACAGTTCTACCCAGGAGAACATGAAGCAGAAGAAGGCCGCGACGCCGATGCCGCTTGCGATCAACGGAATGAAGATCTTCAGGAAGAAGCGCGGGAACGAATAGCCGTCGATATAGGCCGTCTCGTCGATTTCCTTCGGCACGCCGGACATGAAGCCTTCGAGGATCCAGACCGCCAAGGGCACGTTGAACAGGCAGTGCGCCAGCGCCACGGCAATGTGGGTGTCGATGAGGCCGAAGGCCGAATAGAGCTGGAAGAAAGGCAGCGCGAAGACCGCCGGCGGCGCCATGCGGTTGGTTAGCAGCCAGAAGAAGACGTGCTTGTCGCCGAGGAAACGGTAACGCGAGAAGGCGTAGGCCGCGGGCAGGGCGCAGGCAACCGAGATCACCATGTTCATGACGACATAGGTGATGGAGTTGATATAGCCCTTGTACCAGGACGGATCGGTGAAGATGATCGTGTAATTGCGCAGCGTCGGCTGATGCGGATAGAGCGTCAATCCGCTGACGATCTCCTCATTGGTCTTGAAGCTCATGTTGACGAGCCAGTAGATCGGCAGAAGCAGGAAGATAATGTAGAGCGTCGGCACCACCCAGGACCAGCGGCCTTCCTCGCGGTGCCGGCTGACCGGCTGCGTGCCGGTCGTGGCGGTGACGCCGGCGACCGGGGTCGAAGCTGCTGCCACCTTGTTCACGGCGCTATCGCCTGCGGAGGTCATAAGAGGTTTGCCGCTCATCGCGTCGCTCCCGCATCGTAATTGGTCATGACGGTGTAGAAGACCCAGGACAGCAGAAGCACGATCAGGAAGTAGATGAGCGACATTGCCGCCGCCGGGCCGAGATCGAACTGACCGAGGGCCATCTTGACGAGATCGATCGACAGGAAGGTGGTCGAATTGCCGGGGCCGCCGCCGGTGACGACGAAGGGTTCGGTATAGATCATGAAACTGTCCATGAAGCGCAGGAGCACGGCGATCAAAAGCACGCGGTTCATTTTCGGGAGCTGAATGTAGCGGAAGACGGACCAGCGCGAGGCGCCATCGATCTTGGCGGCCTGGTAAAAGGCGTCGGGAATGGAGGCGAGGCCGGCATAGCAGAGCAGCACGACGAGGCTGGTCCAGTGCCAGACATCCATGATGATGATCGTCGCCCAGGCATCGGCCGGATTGGATACGTAGTTGTAGTCGATGCCGAGATTGACGAGGACATAACCCATCAGGCCGATATCGCTGCGGCCGAACACCTGCCAGATCGTCCCGACGACGTTCCACGGGATCAGCAGCGGCAGCGCCATCAACACGAGGCAGACCGGCACGCCGATACCCTTCTTCGGCATATTGAGAGCGATGAAGATGCCGAGCGGCACCTCGATCGCCAGAATGACGAAGGAGAAGATCAGGTTGCGGAACATCGAATCCCAGAAGCGGCTGGAATGAAGAATCTCTTCAAACCACTGTGTGCCCGCCCAGAAGAAGACGTTGTTGCCGAAGGTGTCCTGCACCGAATAGTTCACCACCGTCATCAGCGGGATGACGGCCGAGAAGCCGACCAGTACCAGGACGGGAATGAGCATGAACCAGGCTTTGTTGTTCCAGGTCTTGTCCATGATCAGGCTCCCATCTCGACGCGCCAGGAGTTGGCGTAGATATTGATGCCGGCAGGATCGAAAGCGATGTGCGGTTCGGCCGGCACGGTCTGATCTTCGCCGATGATCGCCGTGATCTCCTGCCCTTGTAGTTTGGCGCGCACCACCTTGCGGCGGCCGAGGTCCTCGACCTTGGTCACGGTCGCCGGCATGCCCTCACGGCCGAGGCGGACGAATTCCGGGCGGATGCCGAGTTCGGTCTTACCCGCCTGGCCATTCACGGGAGCGCCGGGCAATGCGACAGTGCTGCCGGCGAGACGGGCGTTGCGGCCCTCGATCTCTACTGGCATGACGTTCATGCCCGGCGAACCAATGAAATAGCCGACGAAGGTATGGCGCGGCCGCTCGAACAGATCATTCGGCGTGCCGATCTGCACCACCTCGCCGTTGTACATCACCACCACCTTGTCGGCGAAGGTCAGCGCCTCCGTCTGATCGTGGGTGACATAGACCATGGTGAAGCCGAAGCGGCGGTGGAGCTGCTTCAACTGCGAACGCAGCACCCATTTCATATGCGGGTCGATGACCGTGAGCGGTTCGTCGAACAGGATGGCGCTGACATCGGAGCGCACCAGGCCACGGCCGAGCGAGATTTTCTGCTTGGCATCGGCCGTCAATCCCCGCGCCTTGCGATGGGCGCTGTCGGAAAGGCCGATCATCTCGATGATCTCGTCGACCTTGCGCTTCACCTCGGCTTCCGGAACGTGCCGGTTGCGCAAGGGAAAAGCGAGGTTTTCATAGACCGTCATCGTGTCGTAGACGACCGGAAACTGGAAGACCTGGGCAATGTTGCGCTCCTGCGTCGACAGCTTGGTCACGTCCTTGCCGTCGAAGAGGATGCGGCCTTCCGAGGCGCGCACGAGGCCGGAAACGATGTTGAGCAGAGTGGTCTTGCCGCAGCCGGACGGCCCGAGCAGCGCATAGGCGCTGCCGTCCTCCCAGCTATGATGAACTTCCTTCAGCGCATAGTCCGCATCGGATTTCGGATGGTCGTTATAGGCGTGTCTTATGTGGTCAAGGTCGATGCGTGCCATTGGCCGTGTCTCTCCTCAGGCGGCCCGTTGCAGGGCGGGTGTGACGGCGGCGCCGTTGGTGTCGAACACCATGATGTGGCGCGGGTCGATGTAGACATCGATCGCGTCGTCGACATCGATGTCCTCGACGCCCTGGGTCAGCATGACCCAGCGCCGATCGGCGAAATCGATGTGGATGAAGCTTTCCGAACCGGTGATTTCGGTCACCATCACCCTGGCAGGTGCTGCGACCGCCTCGGATGTCTGCGGCTTCAGCGCCAGATGATGCGGCTGGAAGGCGATGGTGTAGGGGCCGTCCGGCTGGGCTTCGAGGCCCTGCGGTACGGGCAGGCTCATATTACCGTTCAACACGAACAGATTGCCGCGCTTGTCGAGCGAGATCGTGTTCAGCGGCGGATCGGCGAAGGTGACGGCAGTGATCAGGTCTTTCGGCTTGCGGAAGACATCGATCGTCGGTCCGAACTGCGTGATCCTGCCTTCCGACAAGGTGGCGGTATTGCCGCCCAGAAGCAGAGCTTCCGAGGGTTCGGTCGTGGCGTAAACGAAGATGGCGCCGGATTCGGCGAAGATTTTCGGCAATTCGGCGCGCAGCTCTTCGCGCAGCTTATAATCGAGATTGGCGAGCGGCTCGTCGAGCAGCACCAGGCCGGCATTCTTGACGATGGCGCGGGCTAGAGCCGTGCGCTGCTGCTGGCCGCCGGAGAGGCTGAGCGGCAGGCGGTCAAGGAAGGGACCGAGCCGCAGGAGATCGGCCGCTTTCTTCACTTCGCGGTCGATCGTCGCCGCATTGACGCCGCGCAGGCGCATCGGCGATGCGATATTGTCGTAAACGGTCATGGCGGGGTAATTGATGAATTGCTGGTAAACCATCGCGACGTTGCGGCGTTGCACGGGCACGCCCGTAACATCGGCGCCGTCGACGTGGATCGTGCCCGAAGTCGGCTTGTCCAGCCCGGCCATCAGACGCATCAGCGACGTCTTGCCCGAAAGTGTCGGTCCGAGGAGGACATTCAACGAGCCGCGCTGCAGCGTCAGGTTCGTTTCGGCGATGTGCATTTCGCCGCCGACCGCCTTCGACACATTTCTAAGTTCAAGCACGATATGCTCCTTCCGTGCGTCGTATGGCGACGCTGCGACGGATTGCTGGCCGTAAGGCCTGTTTATTGCCCATTGGGTAACGATCCGGAGGATATGACCCCGCCCCGATCGCTTATGTCTTCACTGAGCGATGCCTGTTGCCAAATTGACTCGGGCACCGACACCGAAAGCCGCGCCCTTTCGACAGATTCGGGCGCGGCGTGATGGTCGTGGGGAAACGAATTGCGTCAATCCGGATGCCAGGAATTCGCGATGGCGCAAATCATGGCGAATACGGTTCGGAACGCGTGTAGCGGACGCCTGCATCTCGCTTGGAAGGATGCGGCAAGCGCACTCGACGCGACTGCGGCTCGCACCGCAATCAATGACATCCGTGACGTCGATTTGAGTTTTGGACAATTGTATCTCCCCTCGTTTCGATTTCCACCCCTCACGCGAAAACCGAAACTAGAATGACGATAAATGAAGATAAAGGAATGTCAAACGAAAATTGGGTTAGCTGCAATTTCCGGCCGAAACCGTATCGGGGCACATGCTTTTAACTGCAATATACTCGCTTGCTCGGCATCGAGAATGGCCCTGAAATCCGCCCCGATTGCGAAAAGCCGAGGCGGCGATTTTGTGACGTATGCCCGGCTTTCACTCTATAAATAGGTCGAAAAATCAGGCGGAAAAGTCGCGATTGTCCTCGGCGAGATAGCGCCTGGCCTTTTCGGGAATGAGATCGACGCCCTTACCGGGCTGGTCGATGACTTCGATGAAGCCGTTCTTGGCGATTACCTCCGGTAGTCCTTCGATGGTGTCGTGCCAATGGTCCGGATCGCTAATCGTGTATTCGAAAGCCATAAAGTTCGCGGGAAGCGTGGCCGAAACCTGAAGCTGACCAGTATCAGAGTACTCTAAAGCCAGTTGATGCGCTTCAGCACCCAGAGGGTCGCAATCGAGCTTACCGTGACGAAGACGACGATGATGACGAAGGCCCAGGTGTCGTTGACGCCGGGAATGCCGCCGACATTCATGCCGAAGAGACCGGCCACGACGCTTGGCGGTAAAAGCAGGGCGGCGAGGGCGGCGAGGCGGTTGGAGTTGCGGGCGATGCGTTCGCTGATGACGGTCGACAAGTCGTCGTGCAGGATGCTGGTACGGTCGCGGATGGCGTCGAGATATTCGATATAGCGCATCAGCTTGTCGATGACTTCGCGCATGCGCAGCTTATCCCGCTCGGCAAGCCAGGGCGCATCGTCGTGCTCGATGCGGTTCAGCGCGTCGCGCTGCGGGGCGAGATAACGGCGAAGCTGTACGGCCCGCCGGCGTAGCAGCTTCAGACGTTCGCGCACCTGGCCGGCTTCGCCGTGGAAGATCAGTTCGTCGAGTTCGTCCACCTCTTCGTCCATGGCGTCGAGCACGGGTTCGAGGTCGCGCACCAACTTGTCGCCGATGAGGGCGAGGAGGTCGCCGGTGCGCTGCGGTCCCTTTTTCTTCTCCAGCGACAGACGGATATCGCGGAGCGCCGTGATGTAATGGCCGCTGTCGCGGAGCGAAACGATGCGCTCGCCATCGACCCAGAGATGTATGGGCACAAGGTCGATATCGTCGGGTTTCTGCGTCGCGCCATCCGGCGACGTGGCGCAGACGCCGCGCAGGATGATCAACAGCCCGTCGCCCACCGGTTCGACGCGAGGGCGGGAATCTTCTTCGAGCAGGGCTTCGATGACGAAGGGGTCGAAGCCGCTTTTGTGTGTAACCCAGTCGGCTGCGGCGGGGTGGTCGCGCTCGAGATGCAGCCAGGTCACGCCCTCTCCGTGTTTCCAGGTGCTGACCTCGTCCATGCAGAGCTGCTTGCAGCCGCCATGTCCGTCGAGCTGGGAGGCGAAACGCAAACCCGGTTCTGTGCCGTAACTGACTGTCGAGGTCTTCGATACTTCGCCTTGACCCATCCATCCCCCATGACAGCAAAAAGCGCAAGCAGCACAGGTATTTGCGGCGTGCTGGCAGCATTTTATCAGTTCGGGTCCGGGTGGCAAGATGAGATGGATACAGAGGTCGTCCCCTCTCCCCGTCAAAACGGGGAGAGGGCTAGGGTTAGGGGCAATGCTTGCTCCGAAGGGGCAGGCGCCCTCAGCGCGCTGCCCAGTTGGCGCCGCGGCGGAAGATGGTTTTCATCTGCGGCACGTTGAATTCCTTGGCCTGGTGGCCGAGCGCGGAATAGAAGACGCGGCCCTTGCCGTATTTGCGCTTCCAGGCAACCGGCATGACGACGCCGTCGATCCAGTAGGCGTGATCGCCGGTGAAGGTGGTAGTCGCCAGCACCTCGTTCGACGGGTCGACATGCATGTAATATTGCTCCGACGTGTAGGGGAAATCGGTGATCCCCTCCATGACCGGGTCGTCCGGGCGTGTGATATTGACCGTGTAATCGATGATGTTGCCGGGATGGGCGACCCATTGGCCGCCGATGATGAACTGATACTCGACGCTTTCGCGGAAGCTGTCGCCAGCGCCACCATGATAGCCGGCAATGCCGACGCCGCTTTCGATCGCATCGGCAAGGTTCTTCACCTCTTCCTTCTCGATCTTCGACATGGTGACGATCGGCACGATCAGGCTGAGATCGTGGATCGAGGGATCGGCGAAGGCTTCGGTGCTGTTTTCGAGGTAGACCTTGAAGCCGTCCTCTTCCAGCATGTCGCGGATGATATGGGCGCATTCCTGCGGTTCGTGGCCGCTCCAGCCGCCCCAGACGATAAGTGCTTCCCGCATGATAATCCTCCTGAAATTGTGCGATTAGCGGCCGATCTGTCCATCCACCAGGGAGTCGGACAGAGCGGCCGGACGCTCCGTTTGCGTCGTGATGGTGACCGTGCGCCCGCTGTCGGAGGCCGTCTGGAAGGCTTCCATAACTTCGAGCACATGCAGCGCGAGGCTGCCATTGGCGCGATGCGGACGGTTCGAGCGGATGGCATGCGCCATGTCGGCAACGCCGAGCGAGCGGTAGTTGCCATCGGCATAGGGCGCTGTGATCTCACATTCGGCAAATTCGCCGCCCTTCTTCAGGAACTCCACCGGGCCGCCGAAACGGTTCGGATCGGGCACGATCAGCGTGCCTTCGGTACCGTAGACTTCGAGCGGTACATGCTTGTGGCCGGCGACATCGAAGCTCATGCCGATCTGGACGACCGCGCCATTGGCAAACGCCATGACGCCGGCGACATGCGTCGGCACATGCACGGGGATGTGCTCGCCGTTGCGCGGCTCGCTAGTGATGATGCGCTCCTTGCGCGGCGTGACGGCAAAGCCGGCGACCTGGGAGATGGGGCCAAGCAGGTTGACGAGATCCGTGATGTAATAGGGACCCATATCGAGCATCGGGCCACCGCCGACTTCATAATAGAAAGCCGGATTCGGATGCCAGCGTTCGTGGCCAGGGCACATGAAGGTGGCGGTGCCGCCGACCGGGATGCCGATGGCACCTTCGTCGATGATGGCACGCGCCGTCTGGTGGCCGCCGCCGAGGAAGGTATCGGGGGCTGCGCCGATGCGCAGGCCCTTGGCGGCCGCTGCATCAGCAAGCTTTTTGCCTTCGGCGAAATTGATGCCGAGTGGCTTTTCCGAATAGGTATGTTTGCCGGCGTCCAGCGCCTGCAGACCAACGGCGACGTGCGCCTTCGGGATCGTGAGGTTGACGATGATCTCGATCGAGGGATCGGCGAGCAAGACCGCAATATCGACTGCCTTCAGGCCGAATTCGGCAGCTTTTGCCTCGGCGAGCTCGCGATTGAGGTCGGCCACACCTTTGATGTCGAGAATGGGAAAGGATTTCATGGCGGTGAGATAGGCGCCGGAAATGTTTCCGCAGCCGATAATGCCGATGCCGACCTTGTTCATAGGTTTCCTCCAGATGAATTGTCTTTGGCTGTCCTGGAGCGGTTCAGCGTTTCACGGATTCGCTGAACCGCTCCATCCTATTGTTTCGATGCAATTCCGGACGGAAAACCGCTTGCGCACTTTTCCTGGAATTGCTTTGGGGATCAGAGGGCCGGTGCCGGTCCCGTCGTTCCCCAGGGCGATTCGTAGAGTTCGCGCAGCGCCACGACCGCGGCGCCCTGCGCCCAGGTCTCGTCGGTCGACTGGTCGAAAACGAGTTCGGTCACGCCTTTGATCGATGGCGGGATCGCCAGCGAATAGGCCTCCCGCAGGCTGTCGAGAAAGGGCTGGCCGAGCGCCAGGCTCGAACCGACCAGAATGACGCGCGGCGGAGCAAACAGCGTGACGATATTGGCGAGCGCCATGCCGCAGGCTTCGCCGGCGCGGATTGCTGCATTGATCAGCGCGTTGTCTTCGGCGTCGATCAGTGTCTTGGCATGGGCCATGCCGCGACCGAGGCGGATAGCTTCGGCAAAACGGCCGCTCGGCTGATCGCCGAGAATGGCACTTTCGCCGGCAAGGCTTGCCAATCGGATAATGCCCTGTGGCCCCATGCCGAGCACGAGATCACCGAGATTGTGGCTGAGGCCGCCGGCGCCGCGAAAGAGCTGGCCGCCATGCAGAACGCCAAGCCCCAGCGTCTGTTCCAACGACACGAGCACCATGTCGTCCAGGTCTCTCGCCTTGCCGAACCAGTGATGCGCCAGCGTGATGGCATGCGCATCGCTTTCGACAATGGTGGTCACGCCCAGCCGCTCGGACATTTCCTTGGCGAAATCGACGCCGGTTTCGCGGAAGATCGGGCTGGTGCGGACATGGCCGGTACGGTGTTCGACGACGCCGGGCAGGCCGAGGCAGACGGAATCGATCTCGTCCAGAGCCAGGTTGGCATCGACGACGCAGCGGCGCACGCCATCCTCAATGAGATCGGCGATGACGCCGATCGGCTGCCGGTCGACGCGGAGCGCCAGCGTCAGCGTTGACAGAACTTCGCCGCGAAAGTCGGTGACGACGAAGACCATGCGGTTGGCGGCGATTTTCGCGCCGACGACGCGCGCGGCGTCCGGATTGAGCTCCAGCATGACGCGGGGCCGGCCTCGGGCGGCGGCCTCGCGCAGGTCGCCTTCGGTGCGCGCCAGGATCAGCCCATCATCCAGCAACGATGCGGTGATCGCCGAGACTGTCGTGGTCGAAAGCTGGGTGCGGTCGCTGATTTCGATACGTGCGATGGAGCCCGCCCGCCGGATCGTGTCCAGCACATTGAAGCGGTTTATCGCCCGCATAAGCTCGGGATCTGCTGTTTTCATGAGAATGGTGCCGAATGATGGACCCGCTCGGCTGCGGCCTGATATTTTTAACGGAATGCGAATTAAATAACCTATGGTCATCGCCCAATGTCAAGCCGTTTTGCGGGTAATCTGCCAAAATTTAACGATGGTGGTTGACATTTCAGCAAAGCTCCGTTGAATTATTCCGCATAAGGGAAAAAATATTTGAGGCTCTTGGTTCCCTTGGGAGGAGAAAATCATGATCCATCTACGTGGGGCCAAGGCCCTTCGCATCGCCGCTATTGCTGCAACCACCGGGCTGACGATTCTCGCAGGTGTGTCGAGCGCTGCCGCCGACACGGTCGTCAAATGGCTGCATCTGGAAACCGATCCGAATTATGTCGCCGTTTGGCGCAAGATCGCGGATCAGTATGAGGCCAAGCATCCCGGTACGAAGATCGAGATGCAGTTCCTGGCCAATGAGGCCTTCAAGGCCAAGCTGCCGACACTGCTGCAATCGAAGGACGCGCCCGATTTCTTCTTTAGCTGGGGCGGTGGCGTGCTGAAGCAGCAGCAGGCGACGGGCACGCTGATGGACCTGACTGCGGCGATGAATGCCAAGGATGGCGCCTGGGTGAAGAGCTATAATCCCGCGGCGGTGAAAGGCCTGACGTTCGACAACAAGATCAGCGCCGTGCCCTATAAGCTCGGCACGGTTTCCTTCTTCTACAATAAGGCCTTGTTCGCCAAGGCCGGCGTCGATGCTAGCGCCATCAAGACCTGGGACGATTATCTGGCCGCGGTCAAGAAGCTCAAGGCTGCCGGCATTGCGCCGATCGCCGGCGGCGGCGGTGAGAAGTGGCCGATCCACTTCTACTGGAGCTATCTGGTGATGCGCGACGGCGGTCAGCAGGTCTTCAACGATGCCAAGAACGGTAAGGGCAACGGTTTCAACGATCCGGCGATCATCAAGGCGGGCGAGCAGCTTGCCGAACTCGGAAAGCTCGAACCCTTCCAGCCCGGTTATCTCGGCATCACCTGGCCGCAGGCGCTTGGCGTCTTTGGTGACGGCAAGGCTGCGATGATCCTCGGCTTCGAAAATACGGTTGCCAACCAGCGCACCAATGCCGGCGACGCTAAGGGCCTGGCGGATGACAATATCGGCCGCTTCGCCTTCCCGGCCGTGACCGGTGGCGCCGGCCTTCCGACCGATACGCTCGGTGGCTTGAACGGCTGGGCCGTCACCAAGAAGGCCCCACCGGAAGCACTCGATTTCCTTGCCTATCTGACCAATGCCGAGAACGAGCGTACCTTGGCGCAGGCCGGCATGATCGTCCCGGTCGCTGTCGGCGCCGAAGATGGTGTCAAGGGTCCGCTGATGCACGAAGCCGCCGACCAGTTGGCGCATTCGACCTGGCACCAGAACTTCTTTGACCAGGATCTCGGCCCCTCGGTCGGCCGCGTCGTCAACGATGTGGCTGTTGGTATCGTCTCCGGCCAGATTTCGCCAAAGGATGGAGCGCAGCAGGTTCAGGACTCATTCGAACAGGACCAGCTCTAGCGCCATCCGGCGCCGGCCTCTCCCTTGCGCCGGCGCCGGTTTTTCTTTGAATTACAATCGTCGAGACCGCCCATGACCGATGTCAGCGCCACGACCGCCATGCCTTCCATCGCAAGAGCGAGGCCCACAGCGAAGCGAAAATCGCCCGCCGCGCGCGGCCGTCTGCCCGTCATTCTACTGTTCCTGCCGCCGGCGCTGCTGCTCTTCACCATCTTCGTCATCCTGCCGATGGGGGAAGCGGCCTGGTACAGCCTTTATCGCTGGAACGGCTATGGCCCACCGACCGAGTTCGTGGGCCTGCGCAATTTCCAGGTTCTCTTCAAGAACGACGCCTTCCTGACGTCGCTGAAGAACAATGCACTGATCATTCTGGTTTCGATCGCCATCCAGGTGCCGCTCGCCATCTGGCTGGCGACGATGCTGGCGCATCGTATTCGCGGCGTCGTGCTCTTCCGACTGATTTTCTTCCTTCCCTATGTGCTGGCCGAAGTGGCCGCCGGCCTGATCTGGCGCTTCGTTTATGACGGCGACTACGGCCTGTTCGCCGCGATCGCGCATTTCCTCGGCACCCCGACGCCCTACGTGCTCGCCGACAAGAATCTGGCGATGTATGCCGTGCTTGGCGTGATCGTGTGGAAATATTTCGGCTTTCACATGATGCTGTTCATCGCCGGCATGCAGTCGCTCGACAAGAGCGTGCTGGAGGCGGCCGAGATTGATGGCGCCACCGGCTGGCAGAAGTTCCGCTACGTGACGCTGCCGTTGCTCGGCTCGACGCTGCGCCTTTCCGTCTTCTTCGCGGTGGTGGGATCGCTGCAGCTTTTCGACATGATCATGCCGCTCACCGGCGGCGGCCCGTTCAACTCGACGCAGACGATGGTGACCTTCCTCTACAATTTCGGCGTCACGCGCATGCAGGTCGGCCTCGGCAGCGCTGTCGGCGTCGTGCTGTTCGTGATCTGCGTCACCCTCGCCTTCGGCTACAAACGGATATTTATGCGCAATGACTGATATGGCCTCATCCGTTCGCATGACCACCGGCACGAAGATCTATCTCTATGTGTCGCTGACCATCATCGCCGCCATCGTTTTGATCCCGCTTTTGACGACCGCGCTCGGCGGCTTCAAGACGCTCGGCGATCTCCGCACCAATCCTTTCGGCCTGCCGGCCGAGTGGCATTTCGAGAATTATACCGGCATCCTGTTTGGCGACCGCTACTGGCGGCAGATGATGAATTCGCTGATCATCGCTGTGCTGACCGTGTTCCTGACGCTGTCGGTCTCGGCGATGGCCGCCTTCGCCTTCGCGCATGTGAAGTTCTTCGGCTCGAACTTCCTGCTGAACTATTTCCTCATCGGGCTGATGTTTCCGGCGGCCACCGCCATCCTGCCGCTCTTCATCCGCATCCGCGATCTTGGCCTGCTCAATACCTATTGGGGCGTGGTGTTGCCGCAGGTGGCTTTCGGCCTTGGTATGAGCATCCTGCTCTTCCGGAACTATTTTAGAAACCTTCCGGAAGAATTGTTCCAGGCAGCATTTGTCGATGGTTGCGGCTATATCCGCTTTTTCTGGCATATCTCGCTGCCGCTCTCGCGGCCGATCATCGCGACCGTCAGCATCATTTCCTTCGTCGGCAGTTGGAACAGCTACATCCTGCCGCTGATCATGCTGAATTCGGATTCGATCTATCCCTGGCCGCTCGGCATGATGGTCTATAGCGGCGAATTCGGCACGGAATGGGAGCTGGTGCTTGCCTTCATCACGCTGACCATCCTGCCCACCGTCATCGTCTTCTTCCTGGCGCAGAAGCACATCATTGCCGGCCTTACCGCCGGCGCCGTGAAATCCTGAGCCTTATTGGAGCACAAACAAATGGCATCCGTCGAACTGCACAACATCCACAAGGCCTATGGGGCGCTGACCGTCATTCACGATATCTCGCTGGCGATCGAAGACGGCGAGTTCATCGCGCTCGTCGGCCCCTCCGGCTGCGGCAAGTCCACGCTGCTGCGAATGATCGCCGGGCTTGAGGAAATCACCGATGGCGACGTGTCGATCGGTGGGCAGGTGGTCAATGCCATGACGCCGCGCGAGCGCAACATCGCCATGGTCTTCCAGTCCTACGCGCTTTATCCGCATATGACGGTCGCCGAGAACATGGGCTTCAACCTGAAGCTCTCAGGCGAGGCCAAGCCGGTGATCGAGCAGCGGGTCAACGAGGCCGCGCGCATGCTGGACCTGACAAAGTTGCTCGACCGCAAGCCGGCGCAGCTTTCGGGCGGCCAGCGCCAGCGCGTCGCCATGGGCCGCGCCGTGGTGCGCAACCCTGCCGTCTTCCTGTTCGATGAGCCGCTCTCCAATCTCGATGCGAAGCTGCGCGTGCAGATGCGCTCGGAGATCAAGGCGCTGCATCAGAAGGTGCAGACCACTTCGATCTACGTCACCCACGATCAGATCGAGGCGATGACGCTTGCCGACCGCATCGTTGTGCTGAACCAGGGGAAGATCGAGCAGCAGGGCACGCCGATCCAACTTTATCGCCAGCCGGCCAATCTCTTCGTTGCCGGCTTCATCGGCTCGCCGGCGATGAATTTTCTCGACGGTGTGGTTGAAGGCGTCGATGGCACCCCTGCAGTGCGGCTGAGGGATAGCACGCCGGTGCGCATCGCTGGCGAACGCAAGGTGAAGTCCGGGCAAAGCGTGAAGATCGGCCTTCGGCCGGAACATCTGAGCTTAACGGGCAATGGCTCGCCGCTCACCGGCCAGACCTTGCTGGTCGAGCCGACGGGCGCACAGACGCATGTGCTGTTCGATCTGGCTGGCGAGCAGGTTACGGCCGTCGTCGACGGTGAGGCTCCGGTTCGTTATGGCGAACAACTGAAGGTCACCGTCAATGCCGATCAGGTCTACGTTTTCGACAGCGGAAGCGGGCTTGCTCTTTAGAGCTTTCACGCAATTCCGGACGGAAAACCGCTGCGCACTTTTCCTGGAATTGCTTTAGGCATCAACGTTAATGGCGTCGACCCGATCCGGGTAGAAGGCCATGTAATCCTTGATCTGGCTTACCGAGGCGTGGGGATTTTCGTAGGTCCAGACAGCGTTCACCGAGCGCTCGCCGCCGACGGGGATGCTGTAATAGGAGCAATCGCCCTTGAAGGGACAGTAGGTGGCATGGTCGGTTCTCTGGAGCGCCGACATGTCGACATCCTTGCGCGGCACGTAGATGACGGCCGGATAGGAGGCTTCCTTCAGGGACAGCGCGTCATGGGTATCGGCAATGACCTTGCCGGCAACCGAAACGGTGACATGGGCACGTTTGTTCTCGATCGTGATGGGATGATCGGGACCGGGAATCTTGACCAGCTTTTCGGACATTCTTGCTCTCCTCAGCTTTGCTGAATGTCAGGTGAGATTGGTTCTGCCGTGCTTATGTGCCTGGCCCCTCACCCCAACCCTCTCCCCGCATTGCGGGGAGAGGGGGCTCTACGGTGATTAAGGCGCTTCCGCCCCAATGAAGCAGCGCGCTATTTTGCGCTGTCGTCCCCTCTCCCCGCTGGCGGGGAGAGGGCTAGGGTGAGGGCCCCCAGGCACATAAGCGGCGACAGCAAGAAACTCGCCTGACGATCTCAGTTCAAAAGCATATAGGAAGCATCCTGCCGATTATCAGGCCCCCTGCGGCTTCAGCGCTTTCGGTGCACCCCAGCGCAGGCCGTCCATCAGCAGGCGGACGAGGCGGCGGGAGCGGTCGTGCCACTCCGGCGAATTGGGCATGGAATAGGTGCCGGACAGGGCATGCAGCACGTCGGTGCTGTCGACGTCGGCGCGGATCGAGCCGTCGGCCACTGCCCGTTCGATCAGGCCGCGGAGCGCGATTGGTACCATGCCGTAGCTGTCGGCGAAGAGTTCGGAATTGCTGTTGAGCAGGATGCGCAGGCTGTCGGCCATGCCGCGTTTGGTGGCGATATAGCCGACGAAGCGGTGCATCCATTCTTCCAGCGCTTGATCCGGCGCGCGTTCGCGCGAAAGCTCTTCGGCCGCATTGCAGAGCACCTCGACCTCATGGCGATAGACGACTTCGACTAGATGTTCGCGGGTTGGAAAATGACGGTAGAGCGTACCGACGCCGACACCTGCGCGGCGCGCAATGTCTTCGAGCGAGGCGGCGGTGCCGTGGTTGGCGAAGGCTTGCGCCGCGACTTCGATGAGCTTGTCGCGATTGCGGCGTGCATCCGCGCGTAGAGTTTTTGCGCCTGGCGGCGTGTCGTCCTTCAGCTCTGACGATGGCCTCGAAGCCAATTTTCGCTCCATGCGGATTGCGACTTGACGATATCCGACAAGTCTCTAGGATAATAAACGGAGGCGCCTCCGTTTAATCTGGAGTACCAGAGGATTGTTATCGCATAATGGGCCAGGATGCCATTGCCGTCTGATCGGAGGATCGAAGACGGTGAAAGAGCGGCCCTCCCCGGCGTCCCGCCACAAGCCGCACGCGCCGGCAAAAGCGCTGTAGCCTGATTACCTGGCGCCGGCCGGGCTGACGTCAAGAGCTGATGTCACGGCTGGCAGATCCTGACGATTGCAAAAGATGATGACCCGAACAGGGAGTGAGCTGATGACTACCGTCTATCTCGATATCAACGGACACGAGCACGAGCTTTCGCTCGATCCGCGTGTCACGCTTCTCGATGCTCTTCGCGAGCATCTCTGTCTGACCGGCACCAAGAAGGGCTGCGACCAGGGCCAATGCGGTGCCTGCACCGTCCATGTCGACGGCGAACGTGTGCTCTCCTGCTTGACGCTGGCTGCTCAGGCCGAAGGCCGCAAGGTCACGACGATCGAAGGGCTGGCGGCGGAAAACGGCGATCTGCATCCGGTCCAGGCCGCGTTCCTGGAACATGATGCCTTCCAATGCGGTTATTGCACGCCGGGACAGATCATGTCGGCGGTCGCTTGCATCCGCGAAGGCCATGCCGGTTCCGATGATGAAATCCGCGAATATATGGCCGGCAATCTCTGTCGGTGCGGTGCCTATCCGCACATCGTTGCCGCCGTGCGCGAAGCAGCGGAGGCCGCCCAATGAAGGCCTTTTCCTATCTCCGCGCCGGCTCGGTCGATGAGGTCCGGCAAGCCGCTGCCTCTTCCGCCACCATGCTGCTTGCCGGCGGCACGACGTTGCTCGATCTCGCCAAATGCGGCGTTGCCGAGCCCGAGACGGTGGTGGATATCAGCCATCTTGCTGGCCTCGATGCCATCTCCCTGACCGATCAGGGTGTTACGATCGGTGCGCTCGCCAAGATGAGCCGTGTCGCCGACGATGCCAATATCAAGGCGCAGTTCCCGGCCGTTTCGGAGGCGCTGTCGCTTGCGGCCTCGGCGCAGATCCGCAACATGGCGACGATCGGCGGCAATCTGATGCAGCGCACGCGCTGTCCCTATTTCCGCGATCCGGCGACCTTCGCCGCCTGCAACAAACGCGCGCCCGGTTCCGGCTGCTCGGCAATCGGCGGCGTCACGCGCAATCATGCGGTTCTCGGCACGAGCGAGGCCTGTATCGCCACCAATCCCGGCGATCTGGCGGTTGCTCTGGTGGCCTTCGATGCGGTCGTGCATCTCGGCAGCCGTCAGGTCGCGATCGATGATTTCTTCCTTTTGCCGGGAACGACGCCCGACCGGGAACATGCGATCGAGCCGGGCGAGATGATTACGGCGATCACCATTCCGGCCTCCGACGCTGCACACCGCTCGACTTATCTCAAGGTGCGCGACCGGCAGTCCTACGAGTTCGCGGCGGCCAGCGCCGCCGTCGGGCTTGAACTGGAGGCAGATGGCAGGACGATCCGGGATATCAGGGTGGCGCTTGGCGGTGTCGCCACCAAGCCCTGGCGTGCCCGCGCCGTCGAAAAAGCATTGAAAGGCCAGGTGCTCGATACGGCTGCTGTGAAGCGCGCCAGCCTGCTCGCTGTCCAAGGCGCCGTCTATCATGGCGGCAATCACTACAAGATTACGCTTGCGCCGCGTGTCGTCGAGCGCGCCATCCTGACGATGGGAGAAATGGCATGACCATCATGGAAACCAGAAAACATGGCGCTGCCGATGGCGCGCTCGGCGGGCGGCTGTCCCGCCTGGACGGAACCGCGAAGATCAAAGGCGAGGCCGACTATGCGGCCGAGCGCGATCTCGAGGGGCTGACCCATGCGGTGATGGTGCAAAGCACGATTGCCGCCGGTCGCATGACTGGCATCGATACGGCGGCGGCGGAGGGAGCGCCGGGCGTTCTGCTGGTGCTGACGCCGGACACGATGCCGGATCTGAATTCACCGACCACCTGGCTCGACACCCCCGGCCCGGAAGGCCCGTATCGGCCGCTTGTCAGGGAGATTACCTATAGCGGCCAGCATGTCGCCATCGTCGTTGCCGAAACCTTCGAGCAGGCGACAGCCGCGGCGGCACTGGTCAAGGTCACCTATGAGGAAGCTCCGGCGATCTTCAGCCTTGAAGATCCGAAGGGTGGCGAGGGTTTCCCGATCGATCCGATGACCAGGGAGTGGGGCGATGCCGCAGC
Source organism: Rhizobium sp. BR 317 (assembly GCF_047445835.1). Classification (NCBI taxonomy): domain Bacteria; kingdom Pseudomonadati; phylum Pseudomonadota; class Alphaproteobacteria; order Hyphomicrobiales; family Rhizobiaceae; genus Rhizobium; species Rhizobium sp. BR 317. Next base: position 306,338 of record NZ_JARWLB010000003.1, read on the forward strand.
GGCCCTGGCCGCAGCACCGGTCAAGATCGAAGCCGAATACAAGACGCCGCGGGAATACAACGTGCCGATCGAGCCGCATGGGCTGATCGCCAAATGGGATGGCGACATGCTGACCCTCTGGGAGCCAAGCCAGTGGATCGACGGCATGGCGCGCACCTATGCGGAGTGGTTCGGCATTCCCTTCGAGAATGTGCGGATGATCTCGCCCTATATCGGTGGCGGCTTCGGCTCAAAGGCGCTGGCATTGCCGCATGGCGCTGTTGGTGTCATGGCGGCGAAGCTGCTCGGCCGTCCGGTGAAGCTGGTCATCACCCGGCCACAGACCTTCACCTCCTTCGGTGGCCGGCCTTGCACGCGCCAGAGGATTGCGCTTGGCGCGACCAAGGACGGCAGGCTCACCTCCATCATCCATACCAGCGCCAACGAGACTTCGATCGGCGACGTGGCAGTTGAGCCATTGGGTGTCGTAACCTCGCTCATGTATGCGACGCCCAATCTCTCGTCGCGGCAGAACATTGTGGCGGTGAACACCGTCAAGCCCGGCGCATTGCGTGCCCCCGGCGAAAATCCGAGCGCCTGGGGTATCGAGAGCGCTATGGATGAGCTCGCCTACATGCTCGGCATGGACCCGCTGGAAATCCGGCTCAAGAACTATGCCGAGCGGGATCAGGAAGCCGACAAGCCCTGGTCGACAAGGCAATTGCGCGAGGCTTTCGAGGCTGGGGCCAAGGCTTTCGGCTGGGCGAAGCGCTCGCATGCGCCGCGCTCCATGCGCGACGGCAAGCATCTGATCGGCTGGGGGGTGGGCGCCGGCACCTATCCGGTGCGCCGCACGCCGGGTGAAGCGCTGGTGCGCATTCTTGCCGACGGCTCGGCGGAAGTGGCGAGCAGCGGCATCGACATGGGCCAGGGCACCTATACGATCCTGGCGCAGACGGCGGCCGAAACGCTCGGCATCCCGGTCGAACAGGTCCGCGTCAAACTTGGCGATTCCGCCCTGCCGCGGGCGCCCGTCGCCGGCGGATCGCAGCTTGCCAACCTGATGACCGGCGCCGTTTACAAGGCAGCGGTCGCCGCCCGCGATGAGCTGGTGGGACTGGCGATCAACGATCCCAATTCTCCGCTTCGTGATCTGCAGGCCAATACGCTGACCGTTTCGGAAGGCCGCATTCTGCCGCCGCGCGATGGTGGCGACGGCATCGCCATTGCCGAGCTTCTGCGGCAGATCGGCCGTGACAAGATCGAGGTGCTGCGTAACACACTGCCAGAAGACAAGCAGAGCAATGCGGATCACTATCGCAACTTCTCGACCATCGCGACCATGCTGTCGCCCACGGACGGCGACTATTCGATGCATAGCTGGTGCGCGCACTTCATCGAGGTGCGCGTCGATGAGGATTTCGGCACCGTGCGCGTCTCGCGCGTCGTCTCGGCGCTCGATTCCGGCCGGCTCTACAATCCCAAGCTTGCCGAAAGCCAGTGGAAGGGCGGCATCATCATGGGCATCGGCCAGGCGCTGCTGGAAGAGGGCATCGTCGATGAGCGCTTCGCCCGTGTCATCAATAATAACCTCGGCGACTATCTCGTGCCGACCAATGCCGATATTCCCGACATCGAAGTGATCTCGGTCGGGATTCCCGATACGCACGCCTCCGTGCTCGGCGGTAAAGCGGTCGGCGAACTGGGTATCGTCGGTGTGGCGCCGGCAATTGCCAATGCGGTTTTCCACGCGACGGGCAAGCGGATACGCGAGCTGCCGATTACGCTGGAGAAGCTGCTGTAATTTTGAGGGATTTTGGGGATGGTCGGGCGAGGCCGCTGTTGACGTGGTCTTGTGCCCGGCCCCTCACCCTAGCCCTCTCCCCGCTCGCGGGGAGAGGGGACGACGCTACACTTCCAGTGACGCAATGACGCCGGTCAAAAGCGTGTCATATCCTCAGCTTGTTTTTGACAGCCGATGATTGCTGTCACTAGACTGGCTTCTGATTATGGGAGGCCGGTCGGAGGTTGGCTGGCTGTGAGGAACAGGGCGGAGCATCATGAGCCAGTATGATATTCTCGATCAGCGCTTCAAGGCGCTGATCAACGGGTCTGCGCAATTGGAGCAGTTGTGGACGGGCGGGCGTTGGACCGAGGGACCCGTCTATGTGCCGGCCGCGCGCCATGTCGTGTGGTCCGATATCCCGAACGACCGAATCCTGCGCTATGACGAGGTAACGGGCGCAGCCGGCGTCTTCGAGAGCCCTGTCGGTTATCACAACGGCCACACGCTCGATTTCGAAGGTCGTATCATCGCTTGCGAGCATGGACGTCGGCGTGTCAGCCGGCTTGATCATGACGGCCGCTGGCGGCCGCTTGCCGAGCACTTCGACGGCAAGCGGTTGAACTCGCCGAACGATGTCGTCGTAAGGTCGGATGGCTCGATCTGGTTCACCGATCCCACCTACGGGATCGACAGTGAATATGAGGGCTTTGCCGCACCGTCCGAAATCAACGCGTCCAACGTCTACCGCATCGATCCGGCCGATGGAGCGGTGACGCTGGTTGCCAGGGACCGCGTCAAACCGAACGGTCTTGCCTTTTCCCCGGATGAAAGCGTACTTTATGTCTCCGACACCGGCGGTACGCATGTGCCCGGCCTGCCGCCGACGATCACGGCCTATTCGGTCAATCCGGACGGGCGCAGCCTCAGTGAGGGGCGTGTTTTCGCCACTTGCGAAATCGGCCTGTTCGACGGTTTCCGGGTCGATCGCCACGGCAACATCTTTGCCTCCAGCGGTGATTCCGTTCGGGTTTACGCGCCGGATGGCACGTTGATCGGCCGCATTCTCATTCCCGAGGTCGTATCAAACCTCTGCTTCGGTGGCCCGAAGCGCAATCGGCTCTACATTACCGCCACGACTTCGCTCTATGCGATCTATGTGAATAGCGGCCCTGCTGAGCCGGCTAATCGTTTGCGTTAGGCGCTCAGTTCGAATTTTTTGCTGCGCTGCTTTGCTGGAAGTGTTCGGCGCCTTCGATTTGAACCCAATCGTGTTTCGACTGCTCAAAAACCGATCTGGCGGGGGCCGGGAATTTGGGGTCGGCCATCGCGCCGACTGCAACTCCGACGAAGGACGACAGGTTTTCGGCCTTCCAATACACCGATGATCCGCAGTTGGGACAAAAGTAGGTGTGGACCTTTCCGCCGCTTGCGGCCTCGCGGGTGAACTCTTTCGACGTGCCGGAAATGGCAACGGCGTCGGCCGGATAAAAGGCGCCGACGCCAAATGGCGCACCGGTCCTGCGTTGGCAGTCGAGACAATGACAGGCGACCACCAATTTTGACGGTTGTGAAAGCGTCAGTGTAAGAGCGCCGCAAGTGCATCGGGCATCAGCCATGGGAAAACCCTCCGTTTTCTGAAGCGGGTCGCGTTGATATTTCAAACCTACGGCGGTGCAACGCGATCCCATTGAACATCGTGCAGTAGGCGTCCAAGGCTGGTCTGCTTTTCCAGCCTTGAATCAAAATTTCGTCACTTAAGGGAAAAAATGCTGGTGGTGCCCAGCGAGGCAGCTCTGCCGTAATCGCGCCGATCAGGGCCTGCCGAAATGGCCCGGGCCTCGCTCCGGTCCCTGGTCGAAAGCCGAGAAGGGGCGGGCTTCGTTTGGCGGCGGCACGTCGAGATAGGTCATGATATTGTCGACGTGGCTGACCTGCGAGCGCAGGCTGTCCAGCGATTTGCCGGTGAGATTGGTGCCGGCCGGCAATTGAGCAGTCAGCGGGTTTTCGTAGCGCCCGTTGACGCGCAGTTCGTAGTAGAGATGCGGACCGGTGGAATAGCCGGTGGAGCCGACATAAGCGATGACCTGGCCCTGCGTGACGCGCTCGCCGACACGCAGGTCCGACGGTGTCGAGGCAATATGGGCATAGGTGGTCTCGTAGCCGCCATCGTGGCGAATACGGACATATTTGCCGTAGCCCGTTTCCCAGGAAATCTTTTCGACGGTGCCGTCGCCGGCGGCCATGATCGGGCTGCCCATCGGGGCGCGGAAATCGACGCCGTTGTGGAATTTCCGGACGCCGAGGATCGGATGAATGCGCCAGGCAAATCCGTCACCGAGCGTGCCGTTAGGTACGGGGCGGTGGGTCAGCACTTTGGCGACGGAATGACCGCCCTCATCGTAGAATTCCGAGGGGCCTATGCCGCCGTCCTTGTGCAGGTAGAAGCGGTGCGTATCGCCATCGGTGTGGAACTCGATGAACATCAGTTCGCTTTTGCCATTGTCCGCCTTGCGGAACAGCAGATCGACGCTGTCGGGCGTATCGTCACCCGTCAATGCAACGCCATTTGCCTTGGCAAGCTTCATGAGCTGGTCGGCGCATTCGTCGGAAAGCCCCGCCTTCTCCAGTTTGGTGCGGATCGTCGACCGATCGTCGCTGTCGATGCTCTTGAGGTCGACGGCGGCCACTTCCGAAGAGGACGGCGCATCAGCCTGGCTCTCGCTATAGAGCGTGGAAAACAGCCGGTCGTCGGTGAGCGGCACGAAGCTGTCGGCATCGTCGCGTGCGACGATGCGCTCCGGCGTTTTTCCGCCGCTAAGGCGGGCCATGATCAGCTTCGGTTGTGCATCAGCGGTCTTTTTCTCGAGCAGCAGTTCCAGGCTGTCGCCGGGCGAAACCGTATCGGTTTCCAAGGCTCGCTGCAGCTCGTCGCCGGCATTTCCGTCGAGACCGGCGGAGGCGAGGATATCCTGCAGGTCCTGCCGGTCCTTCGGCATGGAAACCAGTCGCTTGAATTCGCGGCCTGCCTCGCCCGTGGTCGCCTTCGACACGCTGACATTCAACGGTACGCCACGGACCGGGAAGCGTGAGCGCCGGACTGCATCGTAACGATTGGCGTGCGGATAGATACCCGGGCGGATATCCGCGAGCGACGGCGCTGAGAAGAGAGCAGGCTCGGACTGGGTATCGCCGTCATAGGCCGCATTGAAGGCCGCGGCATCGCCGCCGGAAGGATCGCTATCCTCGGCTTTGAAGACCAGCGTCGTGCGATGATAGGTAAAGATGCGGGTTTCGCCGTTCGACGTCTTTTCCGCCACCTGCGCAAAGCGGGAGCCGTCGAAACGCTGTTTCGTGGCAAGCCGGTCGCTCTTGCGCAATGCCGGCTGTGATCGGACGAGCTGGGCTATGTGGATCGGCACGGCTTGTTCGATCGTGTGGCGGGCGAGCAGCGGATAAAGAACGGTCGCGAGAAGGCCGAAGGAGGCGGTGCCGGCAAGGCCGATGGCGATCAGATGGCGAAGATGGGCTGAGTGGGGCAGAAAAGGAATATAAAATTCATGATGTGGCCGCGCCTGAATCGCAGCCTCTGCAGGAAATTGGACGCGCAATGGACTTTCGGCCATGAATTGAGGAACCCTGCAGACGGCGGTGGGCCCAAACTAGGGCAAATCATGTCAAAATCTGGGCAAATATTACAGATGGGTTAATTACCGTGATCTTCAGCGCGTGCAGATTCGCGCGTTGCGAGCGATTCGTCAACCGAAGATGGTGTCGTAAAGCAGCTTGAAATTCAGCGCCAAAATGACGCCGGCAACCAGCCAGGAGAGGACGGCAACACTCCTTGAAACGGTGAATCTGCCCATTTTTCCGCGATCTGTGACGAATTGGACGAGCGGGATGACGGCAAAAGGCAGTTGCATGGACAGGATGACCTGGCTCAAAACCAGCAAATCCGCAGTACCTTTTTCACCATAAAATGCGGTAACAAAAACAACTGGAATAATTGCGAGGCCACGCGTCAAAAGCCGCCTTGCCCAGTGCGGAATGCGCAGGCGCAGGAAGCCTTCCATGACGATCTGGCCGGCGAGCGTCGCCGTGACGGTGGAATTGAGGCCAGAAGCAAGAAGCGCCACGGCAAAAAGCGTCGAGGCGATGCCAAGACCGAGCAGCGGCGACAGCAACTCGAAGGCCTGGCCGATTTCGGCGACATCCGAATGCCCGCTGTTGTGGAAAGCGACGGCTGCGACGATCAGGATCGAAGCATTGACGAAAAGCGCCAGCATTAAGGCAATGGTGCTGTCGGTCGTCGCCCATTTGATCGCATCGCGGCGGCCCTCGTCGGTGCGCTTGTAGGCGCGGGTCTGCACGATCGAGGAATGCAGGTAGAGATTATGCGGCATGACGGTCGCGCCGATGATGCCCATGGCGATGTAGAGCATCTCGTGATTGGTGACGATCTCGGGCGAGGGGATGAAGCCGTTGAGGATAGCGGCGACCGGAGGAGCGGCGGCGGCAATCTGGATGGCGAAACAGGTGGCGATGACAATGAGGAGCGCGATGACGAAGGCCTCCAGGAAGCGGAAGCCCTTATTCATCAGGAGCAGCAGCAGGAAGGCGTCCAGCGCGGTGATCAGCGCGCCGCCGATCAAGGGGATGCCAAAGAGCAATTGCAGCGCGATCGCCGTGCCGATGACCTCGGCGAGATCACAGGCGATGATGGCAAGTTCGCAGGCAAACCACAGGGCCAGATTGACCGGCCTGGAATAATGGTCGCGGCAGGCCTGCGCCAGATCGCGGCCGGTGACGATGCCGAGCCGGGCTGCGAGTGCTTGCAGCAGGATCGCCATCAGATTGGACAGCATGATGACGGCAAGCAGCGTGTAGCCGAATTGCGCGCCGCCGGCGAGATCCGTCGCCCAGTTGCCGGGGTCCATATAACCGACGGAAACCATGTAGCCCGGTCCGAGGAAGGCGATCAGCCGCCGAACCCAAGTGCCGGTGTGCGGAACATGAACTGTGGCATTGACTTCCGGAAGGCTCGGCCGCGCATCTTCATCGGGGTGGGCAAATTTCCACGCGCTCGGTGCGGCTGCTTCCTGAATCTGCGTCATGCGGGGCTCCGGGATCGTCTATGACATGACTAAACAAATATGCCGGATATCAACATTATGCAATAGGCTATATTTTATAGTATCGGCATTGTAGTGGCGCGATCACGCTGCCACCCGCAAAAATCATCATCCGCTTTCAAGATTGAAGCCGGTGCTATAAAGATAAAAGCGAGTTTATCCGTATCTCGGGGGAGCCGAACGCATTGCCGAAGAGAAAACTGCCAATCCATCGGGAAGAGCCGCTGCCGGATGCCGAGACGCATTCGGAGGGTTTCCGCCATACGCGGGAGGCCAACCGTGGCGCTCTGGTGGAGGATTATGTCGAGCTGATCGCCGATCTTATCGATGACGGCAATGAGGCGCGGCAGGTGGATATCGCGGCAAGGCTTGGCGTGTCGCAGCCGACGGTCGCCAAGATGCTCGCGCGGCTCTGCGAAGATGGGCTCGTATCGCGGCGCCCCTATCGCGGCGTTTTTCTGACGGAGGCGGGCGGCAAGATCGCCCAGGACATCCGCGCCCGCCATCAGACCGTCGAGGCATTCCTGCGGTGGCTCGGCGTTAGCGCCGAGACGGCGCGGATCGACGCCGAGGGCATGGAGCATCACGTCAGCGCCGAAACGCTGAAAGCATTCCGTCGCGCCATGCAGCGCGACGGGTGATCAGGGCGCTCGCTCTTTATTCCGCCGCGTCGTGTTTGGAAATGGAATCGCGCACCACGCCGTATTGGCTGCCCCAGCGATCGGTCATCTCGGCGCGGATATCCCAGAGATCGGGGAAGAAGCGATGGTGGGCGCCGGCCTGCAGCAACTCCACCGGCCGGCCCTTGAGGGATTTCGAGCCGAGACCGATCGAGCGCTGGATCAGGTAGATGTGGTTGGCGCGGAATTTCTGGAAGAGCTCGTCGAATTCCGCCAGCGCCTCGGCCACGACATAGCCGTCACCGTGATCGTATTTGCCGTCATAGAGGTCCACTACCGTCAATCCTGGCGCATCGAGATAATAGGCCTTGAAGGCCCGCCAGAGATCGGGCGGCAGGCGCAACAGGAACTTGAAGCCGGGCGATTCCTGGCCGCTGCCGTTGCCGAGTTGCAGGCGGATCTGCTGATATTCCTTCGGCGACATGGTTTCGAGCAGATCGAGCTGCGCCGTCATCATCCGCATCAGCCGGTGGACGCGGCCCAGGAGCGTCACGACGCGATGGGTATTGTTTTCCTCGATGAAGGCAATGACATCGACCAGCGTATAGGCGATGAGCTTCATCCAGAGCTCTTCCACCTGATGGACGATCTGGAACTGCAGCTCGTCGCCATTGACCATCTCGTTTAATGGTTTCTGGCAGGCGAGCAGCTTGTCGCATTGCAGATAGACACCATAGTCGCGCATGTCTGGCGCCTCGATGCGCGCGTAATATTCTTTCTTCTGCATCTTCGTTCCCTTTATCCCGGCCATTGCCGCTGGCATTTTGCCCTTGTGGAAGGATACGAAAATTTCGCTTGAACATTGTTCCTGATTGTCATTCAAAATTGGCAATTGAGAGTACGAATGGCTTTGAATGGGACAATGGAGAGAACGATGGACTTGGACGCGCTCGACCACAAAATCGTCTCCGCTTTGGAAGCCGATGCCCGCATCTCCTTTGCCGCGCTTGCCGAACGGGTCGGTCTCAGCAAGACGCCGTGCTGGAAGCGCGTGAAGGCGTTGGAAGAGGCCGGTGTGATCCGAGGCTACCGGACGATTCTCGATCCGGCGCAGCTCGGCTTCGGTCTGGAAGCCTTCGTGCAAGTATCGATCGACGTCGAGCGCTTCGATGCCTTCGAAGCCGCTGTGCGCCGCCATCCGCTGATCTGGCGCTGCCATGCGACGACGGGCGAGGCCGATTATCTCCTGCATATACTGGCTGCCGACATGGCCGCCCTCGACCGGCTGCTGCGCCAGGAACTGAACCGGCTGCCCGGCGTGCGGCACACGGTGACGTCGATGTCGACGCGGGAGATCAAGTCGGATATCTCGTTTGCCGATGCGGCGCGGCATATCCGCGGGTAGCCGTTAGCCGGCGTTTGGGTGCATAAAGCAGTCAGGTCGCGGACCAGGTGGCCGTCGCTGTGGCGTAGGTTTGCGTCGAAATACCTCTAACGGAAAAGGCGGGGGAAACCCCACAAGCTTTCCTCCGCCTTACTTTTCGCTTATCAAGCTGACGCGGCGGCCGGTTCCTTGGAGCGTTTAGGCATTCGCGTGACTTTGACGGTTACATGGCGGTCGAGTGCATTAAGAACTCGCACAAGCCGATCAATGGTGAAGCGGCTTAGGTCTGCATTGCGAATGCGGGAAAGGTCAGCGGCAGTTACGCCAGTTAGCTTTTCTCCGTCGCGCACGGTCAGCTTACGCCGATCGAGCGCCGCAATGATCTCGGCCGCAAGCTGCGTCTTCATTTGCTTTGCATCGGCGTCGGGGTCGCCTAGATCAGCGTAAATGTTGCCGCTGCCCCGGACGACTTCAAAGTCATTGTCGCTCATCACAACATCTCCTTTATTCGTTTTAAACGGGCTTGAATCAGCTCGATCTCTTTTTGAGGCGTTGCTATCCCTTTGGTGGATTTCTTTTGGAAGGCGTGAACCACCCAAATGGCATCTCCCAACTGAACCGCATAGATAGCCCGGTAAGCATCCGTGCGGTATGGCAGGGCGATTTCAAACACGCCCGACCCCAAGCCTTTCATGGGCTTCGCGATATCAGCCTTTTGGCCCATGCTTGCGATAGCGAGGGCATCTTTCATTCTATCCTGAACGGATTGAGGGAACTCCTCAAAATCTCTCAGCGCTGCCCGAACCCATGCAATCTCTCTCATGGGGCGCATGTTGTCATATATGACAACATTATCGCAAGCATTTTCTTGCGAAAGTTTAGGTGCGCCGCTATTGCAAATCCATCCTGTCGCCCTTCAGCACGGAGAAGCCGCCGATAGCCACATGAGCGCCGATAAGGAAGTTGGGCAGAATGCCCCGGGCGATATAGCTGCGATTTTCAAAACGGGCCGGTTTGTAGGGAGAGCCTATTGCCACCGAAACATATGCCCTCTCGCGCCCTAACAAACTTAAGGCCCGGAAGTCCGGGCCTCATCCTCCGGATCCACCAAAGTGGCGGCGAGCCATTACATCTTGCTCATGCCCTTCTCGGCATTTTCCATGTGGGTCACACAATTTTTCATCTTGTGGGCCTTCATGGCATCCTTCGCCATGGCCACCTGTTTGGTGGCGGCTGTCTTTTTCGTCTGGTCGGTCATTGCATCCACCTTGGTCTGCAAGGCCGAAATGGAAGCATCGTCACATTTCGCCATAGATGCAGCATAGGCAGGCATAGTGCCCGCAGCCGCAAGCACGGCAGCGATCAAAATCGATCTCAGCATGTGCATTTCCTCCGAAAGGGCATAATCGCCCTTTTAACAAACGCATACCCGCCATGAGTGTTCCGGCGCCGGCCTGCGACAAATTGGATCATGCCGACGCGATGCTGTTTCAGATTCCGGCATACCATTCGTAGCCGCGATCCTCCCAGAAGCCGCCTTTGCCGCCCCAGATATCGTCGAATTTGTCGCGGATTTCGATGCGCATCACGTATTTTGCATGCTTGTAGCCGAGATGACGCTCGACCCGCAGACGCAGCGGCGCGCCATGGGCGACTTCGAGATCCTTGCCGTTCATCGAATAGGCGAGGATCGTCTGCGGGTGGAAGGCATCGATCAGGTCGATGCTCTCGTAGTAGCGGCCGCTGCCGTCGAGCGTCTGCTCCAACTCGTCGGCGCAGTAGAACACTGCATAGCGCGCGCCCAGCTTCAGCCCCGCGCTCTGCAGGATGAGGCCGAGCGGTACGCCGGTCCATTTGCCGATGGCGCTCCAGCCTTCGACACAGTCATGGCGGGTAATTTGCGTGCGCGACGGCAGTTTCTTCAGATCGGCCAGCGAAAATTCCATCGGCTTGTTGACCATGCCGTCGATTTTCAGCTTCCAGGTGGAAAAGCCGTTTTCCACCATCGCGGCATAGTCTTCGCTACCGGGATTATCCGTGCCGTTCGGGCGGAAGGTCGGCGAGATGTCCTTGTCGGTATATTCACGGGCAAGCGCCTGCGGCGAGACGAGCAGGCGTTGCGTGCCCATGGTCAGGCCTTCGGCCAATGCCAAAACCTTCTGGACGTTCTGGTTCTCGGTGATGTCGTCGCAGCCGGTAAGGCCGATGGCGCCGAGGCTGGCGGCGGAGCCGATGAGGAAGCGGCGGCGGCTGACGATCTTGCTCATGCGTCCTCTCCTTCCGTGCGGATGGCGTAGCGGCCGGTCACCATGGAGCGCATGTTGTTCCAGAGGCCGGACAGGATGACCATCGCCACATGTACGAGGACGAAGAGCACGATCGTCCAGGCGGTGATGAAATGAATGCTGCGCGCCGTCTGCCGCCCGCCGAAGATATCGAGTAGGAATGGGTAGCCGGCGTCGATGCCGGGCGACATGGTAAGCCCGGTCGCCAGCATCAGCGGCAGCAGAATGAAGATGACGATGAGATAGGTGAGCTTTTGCAGCGCATTGTAGCGCTTGGCCTTCTCGCCTTTCGGAAAGCGAAGGCGGGCATGCTCGACAATCTCGTGCCAGAGATTATGCAGCGAAACTTCGGCACCCGAGGGCGCCAGATCACGTCGAAAATGGCCGGCAATGAAGCCGTAGAGCAGATAAATCAGGCCGTTGAACACAAAGAGCCAGGCGAAGAAGAAATGCCAGCGTCGGCCGTCGGCCAAATCCTGGTAGCTTGGGATCGTCGCCCAGGCGGGAAAGGCGCGTTCGGTCCACTCACCGTCCTCTTTCGAAGCGCCGAGAATGCCGGTCGTCGGGATCGTCAGGTTGCCGATGCGGAAGGTGCCGTAGGGCTGGTTGTCGCCATCGGTGGCCGATATCTGCAGCCACGACGGATCGGCATTGGCGCCGTACTGACCCCAATAGAGGGCGGGATGGGCGTTGAAAATCTGCATGCCGCTCATCAGCAGCAGGGAGAGACAGAGCACATTCAGCCAGTGCGTCAGGCGGGTGACGATCGAATGCCGGCGAATGTAGATCGTCCGGGGGTGCGCAGGCGGCGCACCGGTCGCATCGATGTCGGCCATGGCTAGGCTCCTCTCGAAATCTAACGAACCCTCTGGAAACCCGGCCGCATAGTACCATAAATCGACCGGGAATGTGGCGGCGCTCCATCGCCAGGGGCTAAACATGGAGCGCCGCGTGGCAGGCCGACGGCGGGCGGATGCCGATTGGCCTGCGAGCTTCCCTTGGCGGGAAGATCTTTTTGACGGGAAGATCACATGGGTGGAATGGTGCCGTTGACGCCGACGGCGACGCGATCGCTGGAAACCATGCCGTCGCCAGAGGTTTCACCGGTGATGAAGACACCGGCGCCGGCCTTCAGATCGTCCTTGGTGGCCGAGACGAGGGTCACGACCGGAGTGCCGTCCGGAATGTTGATCTTCTTCTCGCCGCCCTTGTAGGTCAGGGTCAGCGTCGGGCCGTTGACCGACTTGACGGCATTGGCCACCGTGGCGTTGGTCATGGAGCTGTTTGGCTTCGAGTCCCAGGGCCGGTCGCCTTCGCCCGTGCCCTTCATCGCGGCGGGGAAGATCACGACTTCGATGGCGCCTGCAACACCGCTGTTCGTCGGCTCATTAGCGATGCCAACGAAATCGCCGGGCTTGATATCGGTTGCCGAAGCCTTGGTTACGCCGGTGACGGCCCAGCCCGATTTCAGCATCACGCTGATGTCCTTGCCGTCGCGGGACTTGACCTTGAGAGTATCGCCATCGAGGCTTTCGATCGTGCCGCGCACACGGACACGGTCGGCGGCATTGGCCCCCTGCAGTGCGGCCAGCGTTACGACAGCGCCGGCGGCCAGGGCCAACATGCCCTTGGTCAGAAGCTTGCGATCCATGATTAGTCTCCTTGATATACCTACTAATCGGTAGGTTTTTCGACAGACGGCCGGGATCGGCCAATAGAGTTCTTTGCATGGGAGGATCGGAAGATCGTCATCCCGATCTGCAACGGGGGCGATCCTATCTACCACTCGGTAGCTTCGCCAATCAAACAAGCGTGAGAGGCACGTTACCCATCGAAATCACGAAATGATGAATAATTTCAATGGGGAAAGGCCAGTCGGTCGAACAGCGGTTCGACAATGGTGGCAAAGACCGCCGGGTCGCCAAAGGCTCGCGCCGAGAGTATGGCGCCATGTACGCTTGCCATGAAGGACAGGGCCTCCTCGGCTGCCGGGCGGGGCAAAACGAGACGGCCTTCGGCCGCGCCTTTTTCCATGACAGTGGCAAGCCACCCCGAGAGATCGCGGAAATGTCCGCGCACTTCGGCGGCAACATCGGCCGGCAACACCGGCAGTTCGGCGGCAAGCATGGCGCAGAGGCAGAAGGGGGCGGTATCGTCTTTGATGCAGGCTTCCCAGAAGCCCGTATAGGCGCGAAGGCGCGCGACGGGATCGGCAATATCGGCGTCGGCCCTCGCGAGGCCTTGCCGTGCCTCCTCCCGATAGCGCGCCACGACGATCCTGACGAGATCGGCCTTGGTCGGAAAATGGTGATGGATGCTGGCTTTCCGAATGCCGACCTCTGCCGAAATATCGGCAAAGCTGAAGCTGTTGTAGCCGCCGGCGATGATCAGGCCGCGTGCGGATTGGACGATCTCGTCGGCTTTTGTCGAAATATTGCTCATTCGTTTTGCCTACCTATTGGTAGGGTGCCTGTCAAGTCGCTCGGATTATCCGTTTCGTCGCCGAGAATTCAGCAAATAGGGGAATAGGGTTGAAACTTTATAGTTTCACGCAATGTCTGAGCGCAAAAAAGCCGGTTGCCTCAAAATCCCCTTCCTGTCACGTTATGGCATCAAACGCGGAAGATTGGAGAACCGAAATGATCGCCATTCGTCCATTTTTGATCGGCATTATCCTTATCCTGGCGCTCGTGCTGATTGCGCTCAGTATCTTGTTGGTCAATCCCGTGAAGCCCATCCATCAATCCGACACGCTTATCCCGATGCAGAGCGAGCCCGTGCAGCGCCAGTAGCGGCTAAGCAATTCCAGGAAAAGTGCGAAGCGGTTTTCCGTTCGGAATGCGTAAAAACAAAGGATCGCGCGGTTTCAGCTCGAGGGCGTGAAGCGCGCCACCAATGTATGACGATCGCCGGGATAGGTCAGGCGGACGTGCGTGATCGGTCCGAGGTTGCTCCAGGTGCGTCGTTCGATGACGAGGCAGGCGGTGCCCTTGGCGATATCCAGGCTTGCGGCAGCCTCGCCCTCGGCCGGGATGGCTCGGATCTGGTGTTCGGCCGTGCTCCAAGGCACCTGATTGATCAGCCACGGTCCCGGCGGCAATTCGTCGAAATTGACCTGAGCCGCCTCGGGGACGGCATCGAGATTGATGACCCGATCTTCCAGACAGAAAGGCCTGCGGCCGGCATAGTGAATGCAGGTGATGTCCAGTACCGAGACTGCGCCGGCAAATTGCAGCCTCCGCGCATCGTCGGGGCGGCCCTTGCGCTTGGCGCGCTTCACGATCTTATGGGAGTAGGGCAGGTTCAGCGACAGGATTTCGGACTTGATGTCGTGGATTTCCAACACCGCCGATTGCGCCTGCGGTTGCGTGACGAAGCTTCCCGAACGCTTGCGCCGCTCGATCAAGCCTGCCCGGGCAAGCTGCGTCAGCACCTTGTTCACCGTCATGCGCGAACAGTCATATTGTTCCGCCAAAGCAAGCTCAAAGGGTATCCGATGGCCGGGCGGCCAATCGCCGGAAACGATCCGGCTCTCGATATCGCTCAGGATACGCTGATGCAGGGTCGCTTCTTTAGCTGTGGTCATGCCGCCGACCGTTTCCTCGTGAGACCTGGGTGATCGCCACTGTGTTCATTTAGGATTTCATTGTCGCGAGGAAAAGTGCTTTTTCAACCGATTAGTTCGGTCATAGCGGCGCGGAATCGGGCAGCGATCGTTTTCCGCTGCTTATGTCGGCCACCTTCGACCTGCTTGCGGCCCTGTGCCCAGACGCTGTCGACTGTAACGCCGCCGGCGAACATCCATTGATCGAGGATCTGATCGCCGGAGAGGTAGGGAACGGCGTTGACGTCGAGCGAGACAACGTCGGCGTAACGGCCGACAGCGAGCCCGACTTGTGCCTTCAAGGCTGCGCCGCCACCGGCAATGGCATGGTCGAACAGCGCGCGCGCCGTCGAGCCGCCCGACGAGGCGATGACATTGCGGGCCCTCAGCGCCAGGCGCTGGGAATATTCGAGCTGCCGCAGTTCTTCCGGAACGGAGATCAGAATGTTGGAATCCGAGCCGATGCCATAGCGGCCGCCTTCTTCCAGAAAGAGCGGCGCCGGAAAAGTGCCGTCGCCGAGATTGGCTTCCGTCACGGAGCAGAGGCCGGCGATCGCGCCGCTTTTCGCCATTCGCCGGGTTTCGTCATCGGTCATATGGGTTGCGTGGATGAGGCACCAGCGCCCGTCGACCGGGGCGTGATCGAGCAGCCATTGCACGGGGCGGGCACCCGACCAGGCGATGCAATCCTCCACTTCCTTCACCTGTTCGGCGACATGGATATGGATCGGCCCGTTACCGGCGAGCGGCACGAGTTTTTCCAGCTCTTCCGGTGTTACCGCCCGCAGGCTGTGCGGGGCGAGGCCGAGTTCGGCGCCTGGCAACCGGCCAACGATCGTCCGGCAGCCGGCCATCAGCGCTTCGAATCGATCGAGCGAATTGATGAAGCGCCGCTGGCCATCGATGGGAGCCGCGCCACCAAAACCGGAATGGGCGTAGAAGACCGGCAGCAGTGTCAACCCAATGCCCGTTTCGGCGCTTGCTGCGCCGATGCGCTCGGCCAACTCGGCGACATTGGCGTAAGGGCTGCCGTCCTTGTCGTGATGCAGATAGTGGAACTCGCCGACACGGGAGAAGCCCGCTTCCAGCATTTCCATATAGAGCTGCGCGGCCACTGCCTCGACATGATCGGGGGTCATCGAGAGCGCGAACTTGTACATGACGGTCCGCCAGCTCCAGAAGCTGTCGTTAGCCGGGCCACGAACTTCCGCAAGGCCGGCCATGGCGCGCTGAAAGGCATGGCTGTGGAGATTGGGCATGGCAGGGACCAGAATGTCGTGCCGCTCGTCGCCGGCCTCTGCTGCAACATCAGCCTCGATGCCGGCAATGCGGCCGTCCTCCAGAGTCAGGCGGACATTTTCCCGCCAGCCATCGTGAAGCAGCGCCGAACGTGCATGAAGTTTCGTCATGACCTAGCTCTTTCCTTTTGGATACTGAGTCCAAAATCCCTCTTGTCAGCTCTTTTAATATGTATATACATTATGAGCCCATAAGGAAAGGCGTAAAGCTGATGAGTGGGAACAATTTTTCCAGCGATAGCGTGAGATCCGAGGGCAAAAGCCGCCTTTGGCGCAACACCCGTCTGGCGACCTTGCAAGGCGATCGGCTAGGGCTCGGCATTGTCGAGAAGGGTGCGATCCTGACCAAGGGAAGCCGCATCGTTTTTGCGGGCAATGAAAGCGATGTGCCTGAGACCGGCGATGCCGAAGTCGTCGATCTGGAAGGTCGTTGGATCACGCCCGGTATCATCGATTGCCACACGCACATCGTTCACGGCGGTAACCGCGCCCGCGAATTCGAGATGCGGCTGGAAGGCGCGAGCTACGAAGAAATCGCGCGGGCCGGCGGCGGCATCGTCTCCTCCGTCAACGCAACGCGCGCGCTTTCCGTCAATGATCTCATTGCGACGGCCTTGCCCCGCCTCGATACGCTGCTTGCCGAAGGTGTCACCACGATCGAGGTGAAGTCCGGCTATGGTCTCAGCGTCGAATCCGAATTGAAGATGCTGCAAGCCGCTCGTGCGCTGGAAGACGCCCGTCCGATCCGCGTCGTCACCTCCTATCTCGCCGCGCATGCGACGCCGGCGGACTATAGGGGTCGGAACGACGACTATATTTCCGACGTCGTGTTGCCGGGTCTGGAGCAAGCGCATGCCAGGGGCCTGGCCGATGCCGTCGACGGCTTCTGCGAGGGGATTGCCTTTTCGCCGGCCGAGATCGCCCGCGTCTTCGATCGTGCAAAGGCGTTTGGCATCCCGGTGAAGCTGCATGCCGAGCAGCTTTCCAATCTCGGCGGCGCCAAGCTTGCCGCCTCCTATGGCGCTCTTTCCGCCGACCATCTCGAATATCTCGATGAGGACGGCGTGAAGGCCATGGCGGATGCCGGCACGGTCGCCGTCATCCTGCCCGGCGCCTTCTATGCCATTCATGAAAAGCAGAAGCCGCCGGTCAAGGCGCTGCGCGAGGCAGGTGTTGCGATCGCCATCGCCACCGATTGCAATCCCGGCACCTCGCCGCTGACTTCGATGCTGCTGACGATGAACATGGCAGCGACCCTCTTCGGCCTGACCGTCGAGGAATGCATCGCGGGTGCCACCCGTGAGGGTGCCCGTGCTCTCGGCCTGCTCGCCAAGACCGGGACGCTGGAGGCCGGAAAATCGGCCGATTTCGCCATCTGGAACATCGAAAGCCCTGCCGAGCTTGTCTATCGCATCGGCTTCAATCCGCTTCATGCCCGCGTCTTCAAGGGAGAAAAATTCGACCGATGACCGTCACACTCCATCCAGGCTCCGTCTCGCTGAAACAATTGGCCGCGATCTATTGGACTGGCGAGCCTGCCAAGCTCGATGCCTCCTTCGATGCCGGCATTCTCAAAGCCGCTGCGCGTATTGCCGAGATCGCCGCCGGCAACGCGCCGGTCTACGGCATTAACACCGGCTTTGGTAAACTGGCCTCCATCAAGATCGACAGCGCCGATGTCGCCACGCTGCAGCGCAATCTCATTCTTTCGCATTGCTGCGGCGTCGGCCAGCCGCTGCCGGAGAACGTCGTTCGCCTGATCATGTCGCTGAAGCTGATCTCGCTCGGCCGCGGTGCTTCCGGCGTACGGCTGGAGCTGGTGCGGCTGATCGAGGCGATGCTTGAAAAGGGCGTCGTGCCCGTCATCCCCGAGAAGGGTTCCGTCGGCGCTTCCGGCGACCTCGCCCCGCTCGCGCATATGACCGCCGTGATGATGGGCCATGGCGAGGCCTTCTATGCCGGCGAACGGCTGGATGGCGCAGCCGCGCTGAAAAAGGCTGGACTGACGCCGGTCGTGCTTGCCGCCAAGGAAGGTTTGGCGCTGATCAACGGGACGCAGGTTTCGACGGCTCTCGCGCTCGCCGGCCTTTTCCGCGCCCATCGCGCCGCGCAGGCAGCATTGATCACCGGCGCGATGTCGACGGATGCCGCCATGGGCTCTTCCGCACCGTTCCATTCCGATATCCACACGCTGCGCGGCCATAAGGGCCAGATCGACACTGCTGCTGCCCTTCGTGGCCTGCTTGCCGGCTCGGTGATCCGTCAAAGCCATATCGAGGGCGACGAGCGCGTTCAGGATCCCTACTGCATCCGCTGCCAGCCGCAGGTCGATGGCGCCTGCCTGGATCTCCTGCGTTCGGCCGGCCGCACGCTTGAAATCGAGGCCAATGCCGTCACCGACAATCCGCTTGTCCTGTCGGACAATTCCGTAGTCTCCGGCGGCAATTTCCATGCCGAGCCGGTGGCTTTTGCTGCCGATCAGATCGCGATCGCTATCTGCGAGATCGGTGCGATCTCGCAGCGCCGTATCGCTCTGCTGGTCGATCCGGCCCTGAGCTATGGCTTGCCGGCTTTCCTCGCGAAAAAGCCCGGTCTGAACTCTGGACTGATGATTGCCGAGGTCACCTCCGCCGCGTTGATGTCGGAAAACAAGCAGATGTCGCATCCGGCTTCGGTCGATTCGACGCCGACCTCCGCCAATCAGGAAGACCATGTGTCCATGGCTTGCCATGGCGCACGCCGGCTCCTGCCGATGACCGACAATCTCTTCGGCATCGTCGGCATCGAGGCGCTGACGGCGGCGCAGGGCGTCGAGCTTCGCGCGCCGCTGACCACCAGTCCCGAACTGACCCTTGCCATTGCCACCATCCGCGCCGCAGCACCCACGCTGGATGAAGACCGCTACATGGCAAACGACCTCAAGGCCGCCAGCGACCTCGTCGCTTCCGGCGCCCTCAACGCATCCGTATCCGCCGGCATCCTGCCCTCTCTGGAGATATGACATGACCAACCCACGCCATAATATCCGCGAAATCCGCGCACCTCGCGGCCCGGAGCTCAACGCCAAAAGCTGGATGACCGAAGCGCCGCTGCGCATGCTGATGAACAACCTCGATCCGGACGTTGCGGAAAACCCGAATGAGCTGGTCGTCTATGGCGGCATCGGCCGCGCTGCCCGCACCTGGGACGATTTCGACCGCATCGCTGCGACGCTGAAGACGCTCAACGAGGACGAGACGCTGCTGGTGCAGTCCGGCAAGCCGGTCGCCGTGTTCCGCACCCACAAGGATGCGCCGCGCGTACTGATCGCCAACTCCAACCTCGTGCCGCACTGGGCGACCTGGGATCACTTCAACGAACTGGATAAGAAGGGCCTTGCCATGTACGGCCAGATGACGGCCGGCTCGTGGATCTATATCGGCACCCAAGGCATCGTGCAGGGCACCTATGAGACTTTCGTTGAAGCCGGTCGCCAGCATTACAACGGCAACCTCAAGGGCAAGTGGATCTTGACCGGTGGTCTCGGTGGCATGGGCGGCGCACAGCCGCTGGCGGCTGTCATGGCCGGTGCCTGCTGCCTCGCCGTCGAATCCGATGAAACCCGCATCGATTTCCGCCTGCGCACCCGCTATGTCGACGAGAAGGCAAAGACGCTCGACGAAGCGCTGGCCCTGATCGACAAATGGACGAAGGCCGGTGAAGCCAAGTCTGTCGGCCTGCTTGGCAACGCCGCCGAAATCTTCCCGGAACTGGTGAAGCGCATGAAGGCCGGCGGCCCACGCCCGGATATCGTCACCGACCAAACCTCTGCCCACGACCCGCTGAACGGCTACCTGCCGGCCGGTTGGACGGTCGCCGAACACAGGGCAAAGCGCGAGAGCGATCCAAAGGCCGTCGAAGCTGCCGCCCGTGCTTCTATGAAGGTGCATGTGGAAGCCATGGTCGCCTTCTGGGATGCTGGCGTGCCGACGCTCGATTATGGCAACAACATCCGCCAGGTCGCCAAGGATGAAGGCTTCGAAAACGCCTTCGCCTTCCCGGGCTTCGTGCCGGCTTACATCCGTCCGCTCTTCTGCCGCGGCATCGGTCCGTTCCGTTGGGCTGCTCTCTCGGGCGATCCGGAGGATATCTACAAGACCGACGCCAAGGTGAAGGAGCTGCTGCCGGACAACAAGCACCTGCACAACTGGCTGGACATGGCGCGCGAGCGCATTGCCTTCCAGGGCCTGCCGGCACGCATTTGCTGGGTCGGTCTCGGCGATCGTCACCGTCTTGGCCTCGCCTTCAACGAAATGGTCAGGAACGGCGAGCTGAAGGCGCCCGTCGTCATCGGCCGTGACCATCTCGACTCCGGCTCGGTCGCCTCGCCGAACCGCGAAACGGAAGCCATGAAGGACGGCTCAGATGCCGTTTCCGACTGGCCGCTGCTGAACGCGCTGCTCAACACCGCATCGGGCGCCACCTGGGTATCGCTGCATCACGGCGGCGGCGTCGGCATGGGCTTCAGCCAGCACTCCGGCATGGTCATCTGCGCCGACGGCACGGATGATGCGGCCAAGCGTCTGGAACGCGTTCTCTGGAACGACCCGGCAACCGGTGTCATGCGCCACGCCGACGCAGGCTACGACATTGCCCTCGACTGGGCCAAGAAGCAGGGCCTGCGCCTGCCGGCCATCCTGGGGAACTAAGATGAAGCTGCTGCGCGCCAGCGACCATAAGCGCATGCCCTGGAAAAACGGCGGCGGCGAAACGGTGGAGATCGCCGTTTCGCCCGACGGCGCCGGGCTTGCCGACTTCGACTGGCGCGTCAGCATGGCGACCGTTGCCACGGATGGACCGTTTTCAGTCTTTCCAGGCATAGATCGCACGCTATCCATTCTCGAGGGCGAGGGCATGACCCTTTTCATCGAAGGGCGGGAGCCTGAACGCCTGACACAGGCGAGCGATCCGCTGCCCTTCGCGGCCGATGCGCCGACCTCGGCGACTCTAATCGACGGGACGATCACGGACCTCAACGTGATGACGCGGCGGGGCAGATATACGCATTCGGTATGGCGCGTTTCGGTTGATGGAAACAGCGAAGTCGCTTTCAAGGGCGGGACCAGCGTAGTTCTTTGCCATCGTGGCAATGTCGAAATCGATGGTACGGCACTTGCCGTGGGCGATTGTCTCTTGCTTTCTAACGATGGCGCCACGCGACATTTGGTCTCCGGCCAGGCGCAGCTATTCTGCATCGCCATCGAGGCAATATAGTCGGCTATCAGCAGCCCTCCGACTTGACACCCACCCGGCTCCGCTATCCTATTTCTGCGCCGCAGAGAGGATACCTGCATGAGCGACGATCCGATCCCCGCCGATAGCAAGCTCACTACCTCCAAGCGCCGCTGGGCGGCGGAGGGCAAGTTTCTGACCGGGCGGATCAGCCGGCCGGAAACAGAGCGCTTGCCGCCGGGGCAGCATCTCGTCAGGAACTGGCCGGTGCTTGATCTCGGTCAGCAGCCGCAGGTGTCGCTTTTGAGCTGGCGGCTCGACGTGTTCGGCTTTGTGGAAAAGCGGCTCAGTCTCGATTGGGTGGCTTTCCAGGCGATCGAGCAAAGCACCCATGTCAGCGACATCCACTGTGTAACCACATGGTCGCGTTATGATATCCGATGGGAGGGTGTCTCGACGCGCGATCTGCTCGATCTCGCCATGCCGACGCCCGAGGCGCAGCATGTGCTGCTGACGAGTTATGACGGCTACACCACCAACTTGCCCCTTGCGGACTTCGCGGCCGAGGATGCGATCCTTGCCACCGCCTGGGAAGGCCAGCCGCTGACGCGCGAGCATGGCGGGCCGATGCGCCTCGTCGTGCCGCATCTCTATTTCTGGAAAAGCGCCAAGTGGTTGAGCCGCATCGAGCTCATCGGTGCTGACAGGGCGGGCTTCTGGGAAAAGAACGGCTATCACATGTATGGGGACCCCTGGCGGGAGCAGCGATACTCGGACGATTGACCCCTGCACGACGTTGCAGGCCGAAGGTGCGACCGAAGAAAACCCGGCAGAGATCGCGATTTTTTATGTCACCGTGCCAGTTTTTGATGGCTCCGGCATGGGTTTGCGGCTTTGCAAGCAATGCCTACAGGCGTATTCAATGATCGTATGATTGTTGTCGGGGACACCCGGCCCCTTAACGCCATTTTCTGAAATTTCATGTCATGACCGTTGTTCGGACCACAGAGCAGCCTTCCGAAGAAAATTTCGGCCGGCAATCCCGCATCATCGCTTTCGTCGTCGCCGTCGCCTTCTTCATGCAGATCCTGGACGGCACGATCGTCACGACCTCATTGCCGCAGATGGCGGCGACGTTCGGTGTCGAGCCGGTGGCGATGAGCATCGGCATCACGGTCTATCTGCTCACCATGGCTGCCTTCGTGCCGCTGGCGGGCTGGGCCGGCGATCGCTATGGAGCACGGCGGGTGTTCTTGGCATCGATCACGGTTTTCACCGTGGCATCGCTGTTCTGTGGCCTCTCCGGCAATTTGACCGAATTCGTCATCGCCCGTGCGGTGCAGGGTATCGGCAGCGCGTTGATGACGCCGGTCGGTCGCATCATCGTGCTGAAAAACGCGCGCAAATCCGATCTCGTGCATGCCATGTCGATGATCACTTGGCCGGCGTTGACGGCGCCCGTTATCGGCCCGGTGCTCGGCAGCTTCATCACCACCTATCTGAGCTGGCATTGGAACTTTCTGATCAACATCCCGATCGGCATCATCGGTCTCGGTCTCGTGCTGCGGTTCGTGCCGGATCAGCGGGAGCAGAAGGTTGCGCCGCTTGATTTTATCGGTTTCCTCCAGTCGGCGGCAGGGCTGACCTTCCTGCTCGCCGGTTTGGAATTCGTCGTGCAGGGTACGACCGGATTGGTTCCCAGCTTCGGGCTCATCGCTGCGGGCGTGCTTTTCTCCGTCATCGCCACCCGGCATTTCATGAAGGTCGATGCGCCGCTGCTCGATCTCTCCGCCTTTAAGGTGCAGACCTTCGCCATGTCGACGCTTTCGGCGGGAACGGCGAGCCGGGTGGCGATCAATGCCACGCCCTTTTTGGTCCCGTTGCTCTTCCAGGTGGGCTTTGGGCGGACGGCGATCTCTGCCGGTACGTATCTGCTGTTCTACTTCGTCGGCAATCTCGGCATGAAGGCGATCACCACGCAGATGTTGAAAGCCTTTGGCTTCCGCAACGTGCTCGTCGTCAACGGCCTGATCTCCTCGGCCAGCATCGGCGCATGTGCGTTTCTGTTCCCGTCGACGCCGGACATCGTAATATATTGCCTGCTATTCATTGCCGGACTTTCGCGGTCCATGAACTTCACTGCGCTGAATACGCTCGGCTTTGCCGATATTCATGCCGCACAGCGCAGTTCCGCCTCGACCCTATCGAGCATGCTGCAGCAAGTGTCGTTGCTGCTCGGCGTGGCCGTCGCTGCCGCAGTTCTCAATCTCTCGCGCACCATTCATGGCGGTGAAAGCCTTTCCCTGGTCGATTTCCACTGGGCGTTCATCGTTGTCAGCCTGATCGGGGCCGTGTCGGCGTTGCGATTCCTCCGCCTGCCGCATGATGCGGGCGCGGAAGTGTCGCGGCATCGCGTGAACACGTGATGCAGGTCCATCAAACAAGCGTGACGTGTGGCCATGCGATGGTGTAAAATATCTTCGTGATTCATAATATAAAATGGGTTTCAACTTCATAGGAGACACGTGCCATGCTGCTCAAGGCTCTTACCATCTCCGCCCTCATCGTTGGCGCATCCAGCGTAGCTTTGGCTGGCCCCGCTCACAAACATCGCACAACGACCTTCGACGCACAGGCAATCCAGACCGACTTTGGCGTCGTCGATCATTCCAAGGACGCAATCCTTCCGGATGGCACGATCAACACCGATCCGTCGGTCACCGGTCCCATCCGTGCGGGTGATGCGATAACGAGGTTGCAATGCGCCGCAGCGCCGAACGCCGTTGGCGTTTCGAACACATATGCCGCCGGTCCGACCTCGCGTTGCCCTGGACAGTAGTTTCGATACAGACCGGTTAGGCCATATCGATATCCGTATGGCCGAACCGGTCGCCTTTCGCCAATAGCGGTTGCCGATAATAGCGGGCGCAGGCGTAGGCCATGCAATCGTCCAAGTCGAGATCGGCAGGATGGCGGCCTTTTCCGAAACACTCATAGGCTTCGAGCGCGAGAAAAGCCGCGCGCGGGGGCGTGGCCAGCAGTTGAATGTTTACCAGCGTCAAAAACGTTCTGATCGCGTCGCCGGCATCGATAAAAGACAGATCGAGCATGGCGGCGACATGGATCGCCGCCTGCGCCACTGTCGAAGGTGAGGTCATACGCACCGTATCGGCCTGCATGCGCGTGGCAAATTCACGCGCATCATTCTCATCGGTCATCATGGCGGCAAGCACAGAAGCATCGATGAACATCAGGCATCCTCCCCGGGAAGAGGATTGGCCGTCTCTTTGGTGGCTGCCTTCTGCTTCAGGTTACGACAGAAGGTGACGGCGATATCGACGAGCGACGGTTTGGCAAGCTCCTCGTCCAGCGCCTTTTGCAATGCCAGCCGCACGGCTTCGGTTTTAGTGGACGTTTTCGTCAGCGCCTGGTAGCGCCGCGCTAACAGGTCGATGGCATCGTCTTTGATGTAGAGAGGCATGGGATATCCAATTTCTAAATTATGGATATTCATAATGCATGTCGGCGAAACGAACAATCATTCCGGCAATTCCAAATCGTGCAATAGCGGACGCTTTTTGTGCGAGGAAATGTTTCCGAGATATTTACATGACGAACATCATTTAACGTGGTAGCAATGGTTTTGATCACTTAACTTGCAAATTGTGAGGAGCCATCATGTCTGTCACCGATCCTGTCGTCATCGTCTCCGCTACGCGCACGCCGCTCGGCCGTTTCCAAGGCGAATTGTCTCCGTTGCAGGCACCGGAACTTGGCTCGTATGTCATCCGTGCTGCTTTGGAGCGTGCCGGATTGTCCGCGGAGAAGGTGGATGAGGTGCTGTTCGGCTGCGTCTTGCCGGCGGGGCAGGGGCAGGCCCCTGCCAGACAGGCAGCGCGAGGCGCAGGATTGCCGGATGCGGTCGGCGCTACGACGATCAACAAGGTCTGCGGTTCGGGCATGAAGGCGACCATGCTGGCGCATGATCTGATCCTTGCCGGCTCCGCCTCGATCGCGGTTTCCGGTGGCATGGAGTCGATGTCGAACGCGCCCTATTTGCTCGCCAAGGCACGGGGCGGCTACCGCCTGGGCCATGACCGCATCTTCGACCACATGATGCTCGATGGGTTGGAAGACGCCTACGAAAAAGGCCGCTCGATGGGCGAATTCGGCGAGATGGCCGTCGAAGCCTATCAGTTCAGCCGCGACGACCAGGATGCCTATGCTGTGGAGACGTTGACGCGTGCGCGCAAGGCGATCGAGACGGGGGCGTTCGAAGCCGAGATCACGCCGATTTCCGTTGCCGCCAAGGGCGGTCCGGTGACGATCAACAAGGACGAGCATCCGCAGAAGGTCTCGCCGGAAAAGATCCCGACGCTGAAGCCGGCCTTCCGCAAGGACGGTACGATCACCGCCGCCAGCGCCTCGGCCAATGCGGACGGCGCGGCTGCGCTGGTCTTGACACGCCGCTCGATCGCCGAGCGTGAAGGACTACCGATCCTCGCCGAGATTAGAGCGCATGCGACCCATGCCCAAGAGCCGGCCTGGTACACAACCGCGCCGATCCCCGCGATCCGCAAGGTCTTGGACAAGACCGGCTGGAAAGTCGGCGATGTCGATCTCTTCGAGATCAACGAAGCCTTCGCCGTCGTCGCCATGGCCGCCGCCAAGGATCTCGGTATCGACCGCGACCGCCTCAACATCAATGGCGGCGCCTGTGCGCTGGGTCATCCCATCGGGGCCACCGGTGCACGGCTGATCGTGACGCTGCTGCATGCGCTGCAGCGCCAGGGCGCGAGGCGGGGTGTCGCCGCCCTCTGCATCGGCGGCGGCGAGGCGACGGCGATTGCGGTGGAGCGGGTGAATTGACCGGAGGGATTATGGGGCAAGTCAGGCGCGTCTGCCGATGCCGCGCCTGCGGGCATGGCCCCTCATCCTAGCCTTCTCCCCGCTCATGCGGGGAGAAGGGACGACGGTGCAAAACAACGCCTCTTCACTCCGCCGGAGGGCAGTGTAGGGCACGAAAAGCTCCCTCGCCCCGCTTGCGGGGAGAGGGGGGTGAGGGGCCAGGTACGTCGTTCCGGCATCAACGCATTCGCCTGACCTGCCGAGGCAGCAACTTCACCCCTCCGATAGCTCCTCGAGGATCGGACAATCCGGCCGATCGTTGCCATGACAGGCATGCACCAGATGCTCCAGTGTGCGGCGCAGCTCGGTCAGTTCGCGGATCTTGCGGTCGATCTCGGTGAGCTTCGATGTGGCGATTTCCTTAACGTCGGCGCTGGCGCGGCTTTTGTCTTCGTAGAGCGCCAGCAGTTGCCGGCACTCGTCGACGGAGAAGCCCAGGCTGCGGGAGCGGTGCAGGAAACGCAGCTTGTGCACGTCGTCCGAGCCGTAGTCGCGGTAGCCATTTTCACAGCGATCGGGGCTGATCAGGCCGATATCCTCGTAATAGCGGATCGTCTTCGCCGGCAGGCCGGAACGGCGGGATGCTTCGCCGATATTCATCTGAACTCTCCTTATTTCGCCAGTCTCAGCCGCAGCGCGTTGGCGATGACAGAGACCGAGGAAAGGCTCATGGCCGCCGCCGCGATCATCGGCGAAAGAAGCAGGCCGAAGACCGGGTAGAGCACGCCCGCAGCAAGCGGCACGCCGAGGGCGTTGTAGCCGAAGGCGAAGGCCAGGTTTTGCTTGATGTTGCGGATCGTGGCTTCCGAAAGGTGCCGCGCCCGGACAATGCCATTGAGGTCGCCTTTTACCAGAGTGATGCCGGCGCTTTCCATCGCAACATCGGCGCCGGTCCCCATGGCGATGCCGACATCGGCTGTGGCCAGCGCCGGCGCGTCGTTGACGCCGTCGCCGGCCATGGCGACGACATTACCCTTGGCCCTGAGCTCGTCGATCAGTGCCTTCTTGCTTTCGGGCAACATGTCGGCGCGGACTTCGTCGATGCCGAGATGGGCGGCGACGGCCTTGGCGGTCTGGGCGTTGTCGCCGGTCGCCATAATGATTTTCAGGCCGCTGTCGTGCAGCGCCTTGATGGCTGCCGCTGTCGTCGGCTTGATCCGGTCGGCGACGGCAACAATGCCGGCCAATCGGCCATCGAGGGCGACGAACATCACGGTCTTGCCATCACCGCGCAGACGCTCGGTTTCAGCCTGCAGCGCGTCGGTCGCGACGCCGAGATCGGTCATCATCGCGGCATTGCCGAGAGCGATCGCCGTATCGCCGGCGCGACCCTCCACGCCCTTGCCGGTTTTTGCTGCGAAGTCGGATATATCGACGAGGCTCGCGCCGCGCTCCTGCGCGCCGGCGACGATCGCCTCGGCGAGCGGATGTTCGGAGCCGCGTTCCAGGCTCGCAGCAAGCGACAGCAGGCGGGCCTCGTCTACGCCGGCGGCAGGGATGATATCGGTCAGGTTCGGCCTGCCCTCCGTCAACGTGCCGGTCTTGTCGACGATCAGGGTGTCGACCTTGGCGAAGCGCTCCAGCGCCTCGGCGTCGCGCACCAGGACTCCCTCCTGCGCGCCTCGGCCGGTGGCGATCATGATCGACATCGGCGTTGCAAGCCCCAAAGCGCAGGGGCAGGCGATGATCAGGACGGCGACGGCGGCAAGCAGCGCATGCGCCAGCCTTGGCTCCGGTCCGACAAAGGCCCAGATCGCAAAGGCGATGATGGCGGCCACCACGACGGCGGGCACGAAGACGGCCGAAACACGATCGACCATCGTCTGGATCGGCGCACGGGACCGCTGCGCCTTGGCGACCAGCTCGACGATGCGCGACAGCGTCGTTTCCGCGCCGACTTTTTCAGCAATCATGATCAGCGTGCCGTTTTTATTGATCGTGCCGCCCGTCAGCGCATCGCCCTCGGCCTTTTCGACCGGCAGCGGTTCGCCGGTGATCATCGATTCGTCGATGGTCGACTGTCCGTCGATGACTGAGCCGTCCACCGGCACGCGCTCGCCGGGCCGTACGCGCAGCCGGTCGCCGGCTTGGATATCATCGACAGGCACGTCCGTCTCGCTGTCGTCGCTGCCGATACGGCGGGCGGTCTTTGGCGCGAGGTCGAGCAGGGCGCGGATTGCCGAGCCGGTGCGCTCGCGGGCCTTCAGCTCCAGCACCTGGCCGACGAAGACCAGGGCGACGATGACCGAAGCCGCCTCGAAATAGACGGGCACAGCCTCGCCATGGCCGCGAAAGCTCATCGGGAAAATACCGGGCGCCAGCGTCGCCACGAGACTGTAGAGATAGGCTGTGCCGACGCCGAGGCCGATCAAGGTCCACATGTTGGGGCTGCGGTTGACAACCGAATTCCATGCACGGCGGAAGAAGGGCAGGGCGGCCCAGAGCACGACCGGCGTCGCCAGCAGCAGCTCGATCCATGTGGCAGCGGGCTCGCCGATCCGGTCGCGCAAGGGCAGGCCGAGCATCGGCCCCATGGCAAGGGTCAACAGCGGCAGCGACAGCGCGGCGCTGACCCAGAGGCGGCGGGTGAAATCGACCAGTTCCGGATTCGGGCCTTCATCGGCGGCCGGTACGCCCATTGGCTCCAGGGCCATGCCGCATTTGGGGCAATCGCCGGGATGGTCGCTGACGACCTCGGGGTGCATCGGGCAGGTATAGAGCGTGCCCTTCGGCATCGGCTTCGGTGCCGGCCTGTTGCCGTCGAGATAGGCTGTGGGATCGGCTTCGAACTTGGCCTTGCAGTCTGTGGAGCAGAAATAGAATTTCTCGCCCTCATGCTTCAGGAAATGCCGCGCGGTGGCGCGGTCGACATCCATGCCGCAGACCGGGTCTTTGGCCGTCAGATAATGTTCAGGCGTCGCTTCGAATTTGCTGCGGCAACCTTCGCTGCAGAAGTGGAAAGTATGGCCACGATAATCCAATGACGGCTTGCCGGCCTTAGGATCGACGGTCATGCCGCAGACGGGATCGCGGATGACCGCATCCTGCGGTGCATCTTGATGGTGGTGGTGTTCGTGTTCGTCATGCAATGTCATGGGAACTCCAGTGACCGGAAGCGGGCGTCGGATAGGTTTATGAACCTTCCTGTTGCTGGAAGGTCAAGAGGAAAAATGGTGATCACCGTCCACAGTTGAAAGAGGCTGCTTTCTATCCCGGTGCCGCCAGGGGTGTTAACTTCCGTAAGATCGAATCAATCATGTGATTCCAATGCGATATGATCTTGCCACCCTACCGCTGACGACGCTTCTGCCCGCGATGACCAGGGCGGAGGATATGCTGGCGCGGCTGGATGAGCGGGTGTTGCGGCATGTGGTCGGCAACGGTTTTCGCGAACGTGGGCATTTTTTCGATGCGGTCGGCGCGCTCTGGGTCGGCGGCGAATTGGTGCATGTCGAGGATCTGGTGCTGCACGATGCGCATGTGGATGCCCGCGCGCCGACGCATGAGCTGACCATCGCCCATGCCGTGCTGCGCGCCCGGCGGCGGCTATGGAGCGGCGAGCCGGATTGGGGGCTGGGAATGGCCGGTCTTGCCGCCTTGCGCGGCGATGTCGGTGATGCCGAGGAAACGGCCACGCCGCGCTTCATCTCCGTGGAGAGGGCGGAAGCAGAAGAAGATGGCGACGACGATGACGCAGATGATTTCGGCATGGATTTTGCCGAAATCGATGCCATCATCGCCCGCTCCGGCCAAGTGCTGGATGGAAAGATCCCGGAAGCCAAGGTTGTGACCACGGACGATCCGCTCGGCCTGATCCGAGATCAGGATTGGGACGAAAACGAGCGGCTGGAGAACTGGCGCGCCGTCATCCATCAGGCCGATCTCCTGCCGCCGGCTTTGGGGGCTGCCGTGCTGTTCGATGCCTGGGAGCGAATCGAGCCTCTGCGGCGGCAGCACTGGCTGGGCAGCCTGCTCGTCAGTGCCTATCTTCGCAGCCGCGGCAAGGTCACGTCACATCTTTTCTGCCTCAATACCGGCCTCAAGTCCGTTCGGCGCGAGCGCCGCCGCTCGTCTGACGGCACGATACGGCTGGCGGCGTTTCTCGAGGCCATGGCACTGTCAGCGGAGGCGGGGCTGAAGGAGCTCGATCGCCTGTCGCTCGCCAAGATACAGATGGAACAGCGGCTGAAGGATCGGCGGTCGAACAGCAGTTTGCCCGGCGTTATCGAGATCGTGCTTTCCCGGCCCATCGTCTCCGCCAGCATGGTTGCACGCCATGTCGGCGTCACCTCCCGTGGTGCTCTCAATCTGGTGGCCGAACTCGGCATACGCGAGATGACAGGACGCGGGCGCTATCGCGGCTGGGGTGTCCTTTGACGCGGTGAGCGCTAAAGCTCGTCGCGATCCTTCAGATTCGCTCCAACGCTTTAGCTCCTTGTTTTTGCATGTCATTTTCGCAAAACCGCCGCACACTTTTGCGCGACTTGCACTAGATTGCTCATCGAAAGGTAGAGCCGTCATTGTCCGCAGAGCGGAATGCCGCTAGCCTATTATCCTACCTTCACGGAAAGGCACCCATGCCGCTGATCGATACCGCCAATGCCTTCATCGAACTCTTCGCGCAACCCGTTCGCACCGGGGATAGCGGCTCGTTGGCCGGGCTGACCTTTGCCGCCAAGGACAATATCGATGTCGAAGGGCGGATCACCGGCAATGGCAATCCGGTCTGGCGGCGCGCGCATGGCCCGGCGGCGGCGCATGCACCTGTCGTCGCCCGGCTGCTGGCCGAGGGCGCAGTGCTTGCCGGCAAGACGCATATGGATGAATTTGCCTATAGCCTGATGGGCACCAATGCGCACTACGGCACGCCGCTGAACAGTGCCGCGCCCGACCGTGTGCCCGGCGGCTCCTCCTCTGGTTCGGCTTCGGCGGTCGGCGCCGGTCTCGTGGATTTCGCGCTGGGGACGGATACGGGCGGCTCGGTGCGGCTGCCGGCCTCTTTCAACGGCATTTTCGGCATGCGGCCCAGTCACGGGGCGATCGACATGGGCGGCGTGGTGCCGCTCGGGCCGGGTTTCGATACGCTCGGCTGGTTCGCCCGCGATGCCGGGACATTGGTTCGTGTCGGCCGCGCGCTCGGCCTTGCCGGCAAGACGGATTTTTCGGCCGCCTGGCTGCCTTCGGATATCTGGACAGGCATCGATCCGGGGCTTGCGGCCTTGCTGCGGCCGGCGGCGGAAAAGATCGCGGCCCGGTTCGGCAAAACCGTTACCGATCCGCTGCCGATCGTCGGGCCGGAAGAAAGGTCCGAGGTCTATCGCTTCTGGCAGGGCTATGATGCATGGAAAGCGTTGGGCGGCTGGGTCAAGGCGCATGATGCCGAACTCGGCCCGGATATCGCCTCGCGTTTTGCTGCGGCCCGATCCGTCAGCGACGAGACCTTTGCCAGGGTGGATGCCACTCGCCGCGAGATTGCCGGAGCGATGGACGCAGCCCTTGCCGGCGGCCTGGTGATCATCATTCCGACGGCGCCGGGGCCTGCTCCCCGCAAGGATTCATCGCCAGAGATGTTCGAAGTCTACCGCCAGCAGGCTCTCGGTATTCTCTCCATCGCCGGCCATGCCGGCCTGCCGCAGATTTCCATGCCGGCCGGCAAGATGGATGGCGGACCGGTAGGGCTGTCGGTCATCGGCCGCCGCAACAGCGACGGTGGCCTTCTGGAACTGCTGGAAGGCCTGTGACTTCTGTCCCAGCAGGCCCGTCGATTGCCGGACGACTAGCCCACCTAATATCCGCATTTTATCGGCGTCCACACGTAAAGCGAGAGGCGCCGGCGGCAAGGCCTGAGTGGAAACACCAAGGCGTTCGAACCATAGGCGTTGCCCAGAGTTTGTAAGACAAGGAGGACGTGCTCCGCGGTTTCCTCGCCTACAACCGCAATCTTGATTTTCGTCCAATGTAACAGTTTGTTGCGCTAAGCCACACAAAAATGGACAAAATTTAATGGCCATACCAAATTCCTTAGCGACGAGCTGCAAGCTAAAGTCGCGCCTGTATCGCACCGGCAGATCATTGAAGCCGGAGCTGTGAAGGAAGGTGTGTTGATGGCTCGGACATTTCGGGTCCTGATGTCGATAGCAGTGATTGGCGCCGTGGCCTATGGCGCCTATGTGACGCGTGAGCGCTGGCTTGGCAGCGCCGAGCGTCTGCTCGGCTATCAGAGCGCGGCTGCGCCCGGCGAGCAGGCCCAGGGCGAACGCCGTGGCAATCAGGGTCAGGGTTTTGGTCAAGGCGGCGGACGGCGGCGTGGCAGCCTTTCGCAATTCACTGGCCCGGTCCCGGTGCTGGCGGCGGATGCAAAATCCACCGATGTGCCCGTCTATATCGACGGTGTCGGCTCGGTGAAGGCGCTGAACACGGTGACGGTGCGCGCCCAGGTCAGCGGCAAGATCGTCGAAATCGGTTTCGAGGAAGGCCAGGATATCAAGAAGGGCGACGTCATCGCCCGCATCGACGATGCCGTCTATAAGGCCCAGCTCGACCAGGCCATCGCCAAGAAGGCGCAGGACGAGGCCTTGCTGGCTGGTGCGAAACGCGATCTCGAGCGTTTTCAGCGCATGGTGGCGACCGCTTCGGGTACCCAGCAGCAGGTCGATACCTCGACATCCCTGGTGGCGCAATATACGGCGCAGATCCAGTCCGACCAGGCAGCCATCGAAAGCGCGCAGGCGACGCTCGACTATACGACGATCGAGGCGCCGATCGACGGGCGCACCGGCATCCGCAATGTCGATGTCGGCAATCTCGTCAGCTCGTCGGATGCGACGGGCATCGTGACGCTGTCGCAGATCAAGCCGATTTCCGTCCTGTTCTCCATTCCGCAGCAGCAGCTTGCCCGCGTTAACGCAGCGAGCGCGACGGGGGCACTTTCCGTCCAGGCGATCGCGAGCAACGGCCAGACGGTGATCGACAACGGCACGCTGGCGGTGGTCGACAACCAGGTCGATCCGACCACGGGTACGGTGAAGCTGAAAGCCAATTTCCCGAACGACAAGCTGGCGCTGTGGCCGGGCGCCTTCGTCAACGCTCGCCTGCTCGTCGAGACGCTGAAGGGTGTGACGGTCATTCCGACCGCCGCCGTGCAGCGCGGCCCGAACGGCACCTTTGTCTATATCGTCCGGCAGGATCAAACGGTTGCCATGAAGCCGGTAACAGTGCGCCAGCAGGACGATGTGCAGGCTGTCATCGCCGATGGTCTAGCCCCCGGCGACAAGGTGGTGACGACGGGCTTTGCCCGGCTGCAGGACGGTTCGAAAGTGCAGATTTCCGCCGGAGCCGGCGCGGCTGCACCGGCCGCAACGCCGCCCGCGGTCGATGGTCAGCCGGTTGCCGAAAACGCAGCTCAACCCAATCAGGCTCAAACTGACGGCAATACGGCCAGCGATGGCCAGCGTCCGCATCGCCAGCACAATGGCCAGGGCGGTAGTGGGGGCCAGAACGGTAATGGCGGCCAGGGTGCCGGCAACGGTGGCCACCGCAGGCACAATGCGGACGGTGCCGGCGGCAATGACGCCAATACCAACGGTAATACAGGCGGGGGCGACGCCGCTTCCACCAATCCATCCGCTACGTCAACGCAACAGCAATGAACGTCTCGTCGCTCTTCATCTCCAGGCCGGTTGCCACCTCGCTTCTCGGGGTCGCGGTGCTGCTGGGCGGCATTCTCGGCTACCTCTTCCTGCCGGTGGCGCCGCTGCCGCAGGTGGATTTTCCGACGATCCGGGTGACGACGCAATTGCCAGGTGCCGATCCCGATACGATGGCGGCATTGGTGACCGCGCCGCTGGAACGGCCGCTCGGGCAGATCCCGTCGCTGGCGTCGATGACCTCGTCGAGCGCCTTCGGCATCAGCCAGATCACGCTGCAATTCGATCTCGGCCGCGATATCGATGGCGCGGCTCAGGACGTTCAGGCGGCAATCAATGCCGCCGGTTCGACATTGCCGCGCACGCTGCCCTATCCGCCGACCTACTCGAAGGTGAACCCGGCCGATACGCCGATCGTCACGCTGGCATTGCGCTCCAATAGCTATTCGATCCGCGAACTCAGCGATTTCGCCGATACGATGATGGCGCAGCGGCTGAGCGAAGTCACAGGGGTCGGCGACGTCAACATTCAGGGCGGCGTCAAGCCGGCAATCCGCATCCAGGCCGACCTTCCACGGCTTGCCTCCTACGGCCTGGCACTGGAGGATCTGCGCACAGCAATTACCAATGCCAGTGTTGCCGGCGCCAAAGGGGCGCTCGACGGTACGCAGCAGAGCTTCACGCTCGCCGCCAACGACCAGATCGTCGATCCCAACATCTATAAATCCGTCATTGTCGCCTATCGCAACAACGCGCCGGTCCAGTTGAAGGACGTCGCCACCGTTGTCGAAGGGCTGGAAAACAATCGCGTCGGCGCTTGGT
The DNA here is from genome assembly GCF_047445835.1 of Rhizobium sp. BR 317. Classification (NCBI taxonomy): domain Bacteria; kingdom Pseudomonadati; phylum Pseudomonadota; class Alphaproteobacteria; order Hyphomicrobiales; family Rhizobiaceae; genus Rhizobium; species Rhizobium sp. BR 317. The sequence goes on from NZ_JARWLB010000003.1 coordinate 341,010, forward strand.
ATCAGGGCCAGCCAGCGGTTATCCTCGACATCATGCGTCAGCCGGGCGCCAACGTCATTCAGACGGTCGAGAGCGTGCTGCAGCAGCTTCCGCGACTAAAGCAGGCGCTGCCGGCCGGTATCTCGCTCGACATCGTCAACGACCGGACCGAGACGATCCGCGCTTCGATCCATGACGTGCAATGGACGCTCGTCGTCAGTATCGGCCTGGTCATCCTCGTTGTTCTCCTGTTCCTGCGAACGGTGACGGCGACCTTCATCGCCGGCGTAGCCTTGCCGCTGTCGCTGATCGCGACTTTCGGTGTCATGTGGTTTGCCGGCTTCAGCCTCGACAATCTATCGCTGATGGCGCTGACGATCGGTACCGGCTTCGTCGTCGACGACGCCATCGTGATGATCGAGAACATCGCCCGCCACATCGAGGAGGGCGAGAAACCGATGCAGGCGGCGCTGAAGGGCGCCGGCGAAATCGGCTTCACCATCATCTCGCTGACTTTCTCGCTGATCGCCGTCTTCATCCCGCTGCTGTTCATGACCGGCATCGTCGGGCGCATGTTCCGCGAGTTTGCGTTGACGCTAACCATCGCTGTGGTGGTGTCGGCGGTGATCTCGCTGACATTGACGCCGATGATGTGCGCCCGCATCCTGCGCAAGCCGAAAGAGCATCGCGGCGGTTTGCTGGCGGGTACCGATCGCGGCATGGGACGGTTGATCGAGGGCTATCGCCGCAGCCTCGTCTGGGTGGTGGACCGCAGCGCCTTGATGCTGCTGGTCACGGTGGTGACGCTTGCCGCTACGATCGCGCTTTACATCGTCATTCCCAAGGGCTTCCTGCCGGCGCAGGATACAGGCCTGATCACCGCCGTCGTCGAGACGGAGCCCACCACTTCCTTCGAAGCGATGAAACAGACGCAGGAGACTGTGGCTGAGCGGCTGCGCAAAGACCCTGACGTAACCGGTATCGTCTCGGTCGTCGGCACCAGCGCCAGCAACCTGACGTCCAACACCGGCAATCTCAGCCTCATATTGAAGCCCAGGGGCCAGCGCGCGGCGTCGGCAGCCGAAATCATCGACCGCATGCGTGGTGAAGTGGTCGATCTGCCGGGCATCCACGTTACCTTCCAGAGCGTGCGTGGCATCTCGATCAGTACGCGTGTCAGCCGCGCACCCTATCAGTATACGCTAACCGGCACGGACACCGCGACCGTGGTGGAGTGGGCTGAGAAACTGGCGCAGCGGCTGCAGGAGAGCCCGAAGCTGATCGACGTCGCCTCGGAGGTCGAGATGGGCGGCGGCCGCATCTTCGTCAATGTCGACCGCGAAACCGCCTCTCGACTGGGTGTGTCGATGCAGGCCGTCAGCGACACGCTGAACGATGCATTCGGCCAGCGCCAGATCGCCACGATCTACGGTCAGGCCAATCAATACCGCGTCATCCTCGAGGCCGCACCGCAATATCAATCCGACCCGAAATCGCTCGACAAGCTCTATGTCGCAGGCGCCGGCGACACGCAGGTGCCGCTCAACGCCTTTACGACAGCTTCGTTCATGACGGCGCCGCTGGTCATCAGCCATGACGAACAGTTTCCGGCCGTGACCCTCAGTTTCGATCTCGCCAAGGGCGCGTCGCTCAGCGAGGCCGTTACCGAAGTCCAGGCGGCGGAACGCGATATCGGCATGCCAAATACGATTCAGCGCAACTATTCCGGCGATGCGGAGGAGTTCGCCTCGTCGCTTGCAGGTGAGCCCTGGCTGATCCTCGCCGCTGTCGTGACGATCTATATCGTTCTCGGCCTGCTTTACGAGAGCGCGGTGCATCCGGTGACGATCCTGTCGACCTTGCCGTCGGCGGGCGTCGGTGCGCTGCTGGCGCTGATGCTGTTCGGACAGGACCTGTCGATCATCGCGCTCATCGGCATCGTGCTGCTGATGGGTATCGTCAAGAAGAACGCGATCATGATGATCGACTTCGCGCTGGAGGCCGAACGCAAGGAGGGGCTGGCGCCGCGCGAGGCTATACTGAAAGCCTCGATCCTGCGCTTCCGCCCGATCATGATGACGACGCTCGCGGCCCTCTTCGGCGCCCTGCCATTGGCGCTGGCGCAAGGCACCGGAGCGGAGCTGCGCATCCCTCTCGGCATCACCATCATCGGCGGCCTGGTGCTGTCCCAGCTTCTGACGCTCTATACGACGCCGGTGATCTACCTCGCTTTCGAAAACCTGCGAGCCCGGATCGTCGGACGGCCGACCGGCACGCCGGCTCAGGAACTGGACGAAGTTGCGGGTGGCGGGACATGAATCTCTCCGAGCCGTTCATCAAACGTCCTGTCGGGACGACGCTTCTGGCGATCGGGTTGATGATCCTCGGCATCGTTTCCTACCGCTTCCTGCCGGTGGCGAGCCTGCCGACCGTCGATCTGCCGACGATCGTCGTTTCCGCCAGCCGTCCCGGCGCCGACCCCGCCAGCATGGCGGCAAGCGTCGCAGCGCCCCTTGAGCGACATCTCGGCACCATCGCCGGCATCACGCAGTTGACCTCGGTCAGCTCACTTGGATCGAGCAGCATCGTCGCACAATTCGATCTGTCGCGCAGTGTCGATGGCGCGGCGCAGGATGTGCAGGCTGCGCTGAACGCGGCCGCGACCGATCTGCCCGGCGATCTACCGACCTTGCCCTCCTTCCGCAAGATCAACCCGGCCGCAGCACCTGTGCTGATCCTGGCGCTGACATCGGACAATGTATCGCCGAGCGCCATCTACGACGCGGCCGATACCGTGGTGGTGCAGCGCATCTCGCAGGTGGACGGCGTCGGCGGCGTCACCGTCAGCGGCGCCGATCAGCCGGCCGTGCGCGTGAGGCTCGATCCCGATAGGCTCTCCGCCATGGGCCTGTCGCTGGACAGCATCCGTACGGCAATCGTCAATGCCAATGTGCTCGGCCCTATAGGCTCGATCGACGGCAACAGCGCTGCCTTCTCCATTTCCATGAATGGTCAGTTACGGACCCCTGAGGCTTATGGCCGGATCATCGTACAAAGCGGCGACGGCACGGCCGTTCGCCTTTCCGATGTCGCCACGGTCGAGCCGGGCGTGCGCAACAGCCGCTCGGATGCCTGGTATGACGGCAAACCGGCCGTGCTGCTCAACATCACCAAGGAAGCGGACGCCAACGTCATTGCCACGGTTGATGGCGTCAAGGCGCTGATCCCCGAATTGCAGAGCCTCATCCCGTCCGGTGTCCGCATCGCGGTTCTCTCCGACCGCACCACAACGATCCATGCCAGCGTCACCGACATGCAATGGACGCTGCTCGCCACCATCTGCCTGGTCATGGCTGTGGTCTTCGTTTTCCTGCGGCGCGCAACAACCACCTTCGCGGCCGGGGTCACCGTGCCATTGTCGCTCTGCGGCACCTTCGCCGCCATGTGGCTCTTCGGACTGTCGATCGACAATCTGTCGCTGATGGCGCTTGCCGTTTCCGTCGGCTTCGTCGTCGACGATGCCATCGTGATGATCGAGAACATCTACGCCAATCTCGAAATCGGCATGAAGCCGATGCGGGCCGCACTCGAAGGCGCGAAACAGATCGGCTTCACGGTCGTTTCGATCAGCCTCTCCTTGCTTGCCGCCTTTATTCCGCTGTTCTTCATGGGCGGCATCGTCGGCCGTTTCTTCCAGACGTTCTCGCTGACGCTCGGCTTCACCATCGTGGTCTCGACCTTGGTGTCCTTGACGCTGACGCCGATGATCTGCGGCCACCGGCTGCGGGCGCGCGATATGGAAGCCCGACCGGGTTTGTTCGGCCGGATCGTCGAAGGGACGCTCGGCGCAATCACCAATTTCTATGGCCGGACGCTGAAGGCGGTGCTGCATCATCGCGTGCTCTCCGTCCTCGTCATCCTCGCCTGCGTCGTCATGTCCGGCTATCTCTATGTCAAGGTGCCGAAAGGCTTCATTCCGCAGGACGATACAGGCTACATCCAGGGCGGCACGGAGGCGGCAACCGATATTTCCTATCCCGCCATGGCCAAGTTGCAGCAACAGGCGGCCGATATGGTCGGCAGGGATCCGGCCGTCTCCGGTGTCGGCTCTTCCGTGGGTGGTGGTGGCTTTTCGAGTTCGATCAATCGCGGGCAATTGTTCATTTCGCTGAAACCCGAATCGGAACGCGTTTCGACCGCCGAGGTGATCGACCGGCTGCGTAAGCAACTGATGGCCATTCCCGGTCTCAGCACCTTCCTGTTTTCGCCGGGCGATATCCGCGCTGGCGGGCGCCAATCGCAGTCGCAATATCAATTCACGCTCTGGGGTGCGAACTACGACGAGCTGGTGGATTGGGCGCCGAAAGTGCTCGCTCGCATGCAGAAGCTGCCAGGGCTAACCGATGTCGCCACCGACCGGCAGCCGAACGGCTTGCAGGCGACGGTCAACATCAACCGCGCCGAAGCCTCGCGGCTCGGCGTCAGTATCCAGTCGATCGACGCAGCGCTCAACAATGCTTTTGCGCAGCGGCAAGTTTCGACCATCTATACCCAGCGCAATCAATATCGCGTCGTGCTGGAGGCCGATCCCAGCTACGCCCGCGATCCCAACGATATCTCCAAGCTCTATGTGCCGGCGTCGGGCGGCATTCAGATTCCGCTCAGTGCCGTGGCGTCGGTCGAGCGGACCCTGGCGCCGCTGGTGGTCAATCACCAGGGGCAATATCCCTCCGTGACCATCTCCTACAATCTGGCGCTCAATACGACGCTTGAAGCAGCAAACGATGCCATCCAACAGGCGGTGCTGCAAATGCATCTGCCGGATACGCTGCATGCGGATTTTGCCGGCGATGCGGCCAGCATCACGCAATCTTCGAGCAGCCAGCCACTGTTGCTTCTGGCGGCGTTGCTCACGGTCTATATCGTTCTCGGGATCCTCTACGAGAGCCTGGCGCATCCGCTGACAATCATCTCGACGCTGCCCTCAGCCGGTCTCGGCGCTCTGCTGGCGCTGGTCATCAGCGGCACGGAACTGACGATCATCGCCTTCATCGGCATCATTCTCTTGATAGGCATCGTCAAGAAGAACGGTATCATGATGGTGGATTTCGCGTTGCAGGGCGAACGCATGTTAGGCCTGCCGTCGGACGAGGCAATCTACGAAGCCTGCCTGAAACGCTTCCGTCCGATCCTGATGACCACGCTCGCCGCCCTGATGGGCGCCATCCCGCTGATCATCGCCACCGGCCCCGGCGCAGAACTCCGCCGTCCCCTCGGCATCACCATCGTCGGCGGCCTGATCGTATCGCAGGTCCTGACGCTCTACACGACGCCGATCATCTACCTGATGCTAGCCAAACTGCACAGTAGGTGGTCGACGAAGCAGCAAGTAGAGACGCCGATATCTTCGACGTCTTGAGTGGGCGGTTCGGGAATGTGCGAATGTCAGGCGCCGCGCTCAATCACGATCTTCAGCGCATTGCGGTTGCTGTCCCAATAGGGCAGCGCTTTTTCGGCCTCTTCAAACGGAAAGACCTTCGAGATCAGCGCGTCGGCCTTGTCGCCGATTTTCTCAAGATGGCTGATGACGTTTTGGAAATCGCGCATCAGGGCGTTGCGGGAACCCATGATGTCGAGTTCCTTCAGGTTGAAGAACTGCGTCTGGTAGGTGACCGGCGCCTTGGAATAGCCGACATAAACGACGCGGCCGCCGAAGCATGCGAGATCGATGGCCTGGGTGAAGGTCGCGGGCAGGCCGACGGCCTCGAAGGCAATATCCACGCCGTCATCGCCTGTCAGTTCGCTGATCTTGGCGACAACATCCTCGCTGCCGGCATCGATCGCCTCGACGGCGCCGAATTGCCGGGCGAGCGCGCGTTTTTCCTCGCTAAGATCGACGGCAATGACCTCGGCGCCGCGGGCGACGGCGGCGATCAGGACGCCCATGCCGATCATGCCGCAGCCAAGGACGACGACGCGCTCGCCTTTTGCTACGCGCCCGCGTTCGACAGCGTGAAAGCCGACCGATAGCGGCTCGACCAGTGCCAGGTGGCGCGGCGGCAGCGTATCGTTGAGGATCAGTTTTTCAGCCGGCAGCACGATCTCTTCAGCCAAACCGCCATCCTGTTGCACGCCGAGAGTCTTGTTGTAGCGGCAGGCGTTGAGGCGGCCCTTGCGGCAGGAGGTGCACTCTCCGCAATTGGTATAGGGCATGACGATGACGCGGCGGCCGGGCGCATAGGCGGGATCGACACCAGGGCCGACGGCAAGGATCTCGCCGCCGATTTCATGGCCGGGAATGCGCGGCAGCTTCACCAGCGGGTTGAGGCCCTTGAAGGTGTTGAGATCGCTGCCGCAGAGGCCGATGTGCCGCACACCGACACGGACCTGGCCGGCGCCGAGCGACGCTTCCGCGACGTCGTGGAAGCGCGTCACGTTTTCCGCCTCGATCATCAAAGCCTTGATCACAGCATTCTCCTCCCATAAGCCGCATGCAGGTGACGCTTGTTAGTGCGCCGTGTCCGGAGTTGGCTCCGATGCCGCGGTCGTCGGCCGCTTCCCACCCTTGAAGATGCGACGCACCGATACGAAGAGCAAGGGGATGAAGAAGATGCCGAGCACGGTCGCCGAGATCATGCCGCCCATGACGCCGATACCGATCGAATTCTGGCTGCCGGAACCCGCGCCGTTAGCGATCGCCAGCGGCATCACACCGAGGATGAAGGCGAGCGAGGTCATCAGGATCGGTCGGAGGCGCTGACGGGCTGCTTCCAACGTCGCCGGGATCAGATCCTTGCCGTTCGCCTGCTGCTCGATCGCGAATTCGACGATCAGGATGGCGTTTTTCGCCGCCAGACCGATGGTCGTCAGCAGGCCCACCTTGAAATAGACGTCGTTCGACTGGCCGAAAATGGTGGCGGCGAGAAGGGCGCCGAAGATGCCGATCGGCACCGAAAGCATGACGGCAAGCGGGATCGACCAGCTTTCATAGAGGGCCGCCAGCGCCAGGAAGACCACCAGGATGGAGATGGCATAGAGCTGGGTCGCCTGGTTGCCGGAAAGCTTTTCCTGGGCTGACAGGCTGGTCCATTCGTGGCTGAAGCCCGGCGGCAGAGACGCCATGATCTGGTCGATCTGGTTCATGGCGACGCCGGACGAGACGCCGGGAGCGGCAGCGCCCTGAATTTCGACGGCGGAGGAACCATTGTAGCGTTCGAGACGTGGCGAGCCATAGGTCCATTCGCCCTTCGAGAAGGCGGAGAAGGGCACCATGGCGCCATCGGAATTGCGCACATACCAGCGGCCGAAATCCTCGGGCTGCATGCGGAACTTCTTATCCGCCTGGACATAGACCTTCTTGACGCGGCCACGATCGATGAAGTCGTTGACATAGGTGCCGCCCCAAGCGGTCGACAGCGTCGTGTCGATGTCGGAGAGCGTGATGTTCATCGCGCTCGCCTTCTCCTGATCGATGTTCAGGGAATATTGCGGCGTGTCTTCCTGGCCATTGGGACGCGTGCCGAAGAGCAGCGGGCTTTTCGCGGCGGCGCCGAGCAACTGGTTGCGGGCGGCGATCAGCGCGGCATGGCCGGAGCCGTTGATGTCCTTGATGAAGAAGTCGAAGCCGCTAGAGCTGCCGAAGCCGGGAATGGCGGGCGGCGCGAGTGCAAAGACGCTGCCGTCCTTGATCTTCGAGAAGGCGCCCATGGCACGGCCGGCGATCGCTTGCGCCTTCGATTGCGGCGTCTTTCGCTCGGCAAAGTCCTTCAACCGGACGAAAACGATGCCGACATTCTGGCCCTGACCGCTGAAGCCGAAACCGGCGACAGCGAATGCGCCTTCGACATAGTCTTTCTCGTTGTTGAGATAATAGTCCTTCACCTGGTTGAGCACGGCCCAGGTGCGGGATTCCGTGGCGCCAGGCGGAAGCTGGATCGCGGTCAGGAGGATGCCCTGATCCTCATCCGGCAGGAACGAGCTTGGCAGGCGGTTGAACAGATAGCCGACGGCGCCGCCGATCAACACGAACAACAGCAGGAAGACGGCCGCGCGGCGGATCATGCCGTGAATGCCGCTTTGGTATCGAAGCGTTGCGCGTTCGAAATTGCGGTTGAACCAGCCGAAGGCGCCACGTTGCTTGGAACCGTGCTCGGGCTTCTTGAGAATGGTGGCGCAGAGTGCCGGCGTGAGGATCAGCGCGACAATGACCGACAGGACCATCGCTGAGACGATCGTCACCGAGAACTGACGGTAGATGACGCCGACGGAGCCCGAGAAGAAGGCCATCGGGATGAACACGGCAGAGAGAACCGTCGCGATGCCGATCAGCGCGCCGGTGATTTCCTGCATCGATTTGATCGTCGCCTCGCGTGGCGAAAGCCCCTCTTCCTCCATCACGCGCTCGACGTTTTCGACGACGACGATCGCGTCGTCGACCAAGAGGCCGATCGCCAGCACCATGCCGAACATCGTCAATGTGTTGATCGAATAGCCGAACAGCGACAGCACGCCGAAGGTGCCGAGCAGCACGACCGGAACGGCGAGCGTCGGGATCAAGGTGGCGCGAATGTTCTGCAGGAAGACGAACATGACGATGAAGACGAGCACGATGGCTTCGAACAGCGTCTTGACCACATCTTCGATCGATAGCTTGACGAAGGGCGTCGTGTCGTAGGGATAGACGATTTCGACATTCGGCGGCAGGGTCTGCCTCAGGCTGTCGATGGTCGATCTCACGGCTTCTGCGGTATTGATGGCATTGGCGCCGGACGCGAGCATGACGGCGAGACCGGCCGAGGGATGGCCGTTATAGGTGCTCGACGTGTTGTAGCTTTCTGCTCCGAGCTCGACCGTCGCGACATCGTTGAGGCGGACCAGCGAGCCGTTGGACTGGCTCTTCAGGATGATGTTGTTGAACTGTTCGGGCGTCTGCAGGCGGCTCTTGGCCGTAACCGTCGCGTTGAGCTGCTGGCCCTTGCGCTGCGGCAGCGCACCGAGCTGGCCGGCCGAGACCTGCGAATTCTGCGACTGGATCGCGCTGGTGACGTCGCTGACCATCAACTGGTATTTGGCCAGCTTATCCGGATCGACCCAAATGCGCATGGCATAACCGGCGCCGAAGATCTGCGTGTTGCCAACGCCTTCGATGCGCTTCAGCGTGTCATTCAGCGTGCTGGAAACATAGTCGGCAAGGTCGTTGGAATTCAGCTTGCCGTCTTTCGACACGAAGCCCACGACCATCAGGAAGTTCGATGTCGACTTGGAAACGGTGATACCCGTCGACTGCACCGTTTGCGGCAATTGCGCCGTGACGAGCTGCAGCTTGTTCTGCACCTGCATCTGCGCCACGTCGGAATCGGCCTTGTTGGTGAAGGTCAGCGAAATGGATGCCTGGCCCGTCGAGGTCGACGTCGACGTCATGTAGTCGAGATTGTCGATACCGGTCATGCCCTGCTCGATGACCTTGGTCACCGAATTTTCGACGGTTGCGGCATCGGCGCCGGGATAGGTCGCGTTGATGCTGACCGTCGTCGGGGCGATCTGCGGATATTGCGAGATCGACAAGGTGAAGATCGACAGCGCCCCCGCCAGCATGATGACGATGGCGATGACCCAGGCAAAGATCGGCCGGTCGATGAAAAAGCGCGACATCGCTTACCTCACTTCTGAGCGCCGGAGGCGGGCTGGGGATCGGTCTTTTCCAGCTTGGCCTGTTCGGCGGGCTCCCCGGCGACCTGCTTCACTTCGCCGGTCGCGTCGTCGATCGTGACAGCGGCGACATTGACCTCCTGGCCGTCCCGGACGCGCTGGCTGCCTTCCACGACCAGGCGGTCACCATCGGCCATGCCTTCATTTACCAGCCAGCTATTGCCGACACTTCTTTGCACCTTCAGCACACGCTGCTGCACCTTGTTGTCGGCGGTCACGAACATCGCCGTCGGTTCGCCCTTGGTGTTGCGGAAGACTGCACGCTGCGGCAGGAGATAGCTGTTTTCCGCGATGGCTTCCTCGATGCTGGCGCGAACATACATGCCGGGCAGCAATACGCGTTCCGGATTGGGGAAGACCGCGCGCACGGTGATCGTTCCGACGGTCTCGGCGACAGAGGCCTCCGAAAATTGGAGTTTACCGGTTTCCTTGTACTCGGAACCGTCTTCCAGCGTCAGGTGGACGGAGACGTTGTCGCCACTGGTCTTCAATCGGCCTTCCGCAATGGCGCGGCGGAACTCAAGCAGGTTGGTGCTCGACTGCGTGACGTCGACATTGATCGGATCGAGTTGGCGGATCGTGGTCAGCGCCGTCGTCTGGTCGGCGGTGACGAGCGCGCCGACGGTGACCGTCGAGGCATCGACGCGGCCGCCGATCGGTGCGCGCAATTTCGTATAGTCGAGATTGATGCGTGCAGTCTCGAGCGCGGCCTTGGCCGAGGCGACATCGGCCTGCGCCTGGACCAGGGTCGCCTGCGCAGTGTCGTAATCCTGCTGGCTGACGGCGTTCTGGGCACTCAAGCCCTTGTAACGGTCCATCTTGGCCTGCGCACTCGGTATGGCGCCTTCCGCCTTCTGCAGAGCGGCGGCGGCGCTGTCAAAGGCGGCCTGATAGGTGGCGGGGTCGATTTCGTAGAGCACGTCGCCCGCCTTGACTTCGCTGCCTTCCTTGAAATTACGGCTGCGAATGATGCCGCCGACCTGCGGCCTCACTTCGGCAATCAGATAGGCGCTGGTGCGGCCGGGCAGCTCGGCGGTGATCGCAACCGATTGCGGATGCAGCGTCATGGCGCTGACTTCGGTCTTGACGGCCGGTGCATTGTTTTGAGCAGCCTTCTGCTCATTGCAGCCCGCCAGCAGCAACGTGGCGGCGACCCCGGCTGCGATCAGTGAGATCCGCGAGGCTAGGAGGCGTTCGGATGTCGCCGGACGTATGAATACACGGGTAGAAGAGGCGAGCTTTCCCACGTTGCTATTTCCCATCGTCTTAATTACAGTACCAATTAGTACGGAAAATATTTCTACCGCTGTAAATGTCAATCTCATTTGGCTTTTTTTGAGGTGAAGATGGAAGCTCGGACGGAGCTAAGGGCAAGAGATGCAGATCAAACCGCCGCTCGCCGGCCGCGCGGCCGTCCGAAGACGGCGAGTGACGACGCAAAGCGGGCGGAGATCCTGACGGAGGCCCGCGCGACGTTTCATGAGCTTGGTTACGGCGGTACGACCATGGATCTCGTGGCGGCACGGTGCCGGATTTCCAAGCAAACCCTCTATCGCTTGTTTTCGAGCAAGACCGAACTTTTCATGGCGATCATCGCCAGGCATCGCGCCTCGATGCTGGCCCTGCCGCGCGATCCCGAGGAAAATCTGCCGCTCGACAGGGCGTTGGAACAAATTTTCATGATCGATATCGATGAGGCGGCGGAGCGGGACCGCGAAGCTTTCATTCACCTCATTGTGAGCGAAGCGCAGCAATTTCCCGAGATGGCAGCGCTGTTGCGCACCTACGGCGCCGAACAGTCGCGACAAATGCTCGCCGATTGGCTCCATCTGCAGCAGAAACGCGGTCTCATCGAAATTGTCGATGCCATTAGCGGTGCGCGCATGCTGATGAACATGATCTTCGGCGCGATGATTTCGCATCCCGGCAAGCTGAACGACTGGCCCGACCGCGAAACCCGTCTGCGGCACTTACGTCAATGCATCGCAATCTTCGTCGCGGGTGTGCAGCCGCATCGGAAGCCGCGATAGGGTTCAGTGCTCTTTTCCAGGAAAACAGCCGCGCACGTTTCGAGCCTACGCTCTCACCAAAAGAGCAATGCCGGCATGGCTCCGAAGAACCATACCGGCATCTTTCTCCGGCCCCCCGCCAGAAATCCGAGAAACTGCGCTTAGTGTGCGACAGCCCTATTCACTTTGTCCATACCCTCTTCGAAAAGTGGCATCTGCAGGCCGTTTGCATACATTTCCTGCAATACGGCACCGAGTGCGAGATCCAGGCACCAGACCGGGAATTCGGCGTTCATGCTCTTGGCGCTCTGGCGCGCATAGGTGATCAACCGCGCGATCGACGCCAGTTCTTTCAGTGAATCCGAATCGTGGTGTGCCATTTCGATAGGAAGTATTGCTGTCATTTCACGCCCCTTTGACCTCAGTTCCTGGAGAACTAGATACTCATCGCCAGGAACATGAGCAGACATTAACTCAAGTCGAATGTGTTGGCGCGTGACATACAGCGTGACACGAGGTGAGATTGCGAACGAGTTTTTACTATGCAATTTCAAGACGGTGGAAGGCGCTGCGCCACAAACTATTGGCCTTGAACGTCCAGTCACGCGGCGGTTGTTGCGGTTCGTCCGGGCAGTCGGCAATCACACGGAGCAATTCCAGCGCATCGATGCGCTTCTGGTTGACCGCCTTGGTGCGCAGGAGATCGTAAATGGTTTGCCGGCGTGCTGGATCTGGCAGATCAGCGGTTTCCGCCAGGGAGCGATAGGTCAGTGATTTGAAGAACATAGTTTCGGCGCGCGCCTGCAGAGCGGCATGTTCGGCGTCACTGATCGCGCCGGTCTCGGCAAGCGCCCCCAATGTTGCCTGCACATTCACCAGCGGCTCGCTGAGCGGAAGGTGTCCGAGTTCGGCCGGACCATGAATCTGCGCCACGGCGGAATCGTCTGCAACCGCACCGGAGGCATAGGCCTCGAAAATGCGGCCGATGCCGACCATGCCGAAGGCGGCGCATTCGGAGGCGCGCAGCGCGCCCATGCTGGCCGCACCATAGACGCGGACGCCCTTCGACAGCGCAAAGAGGATTTCCTTGTGCCAGACGGGCGCGACATTTTCGAAAAGCCCGTCGATCAGGCCGATGACATTGGCTCCCTCTTCCATGGCGCCGACGATGTCGCCCTGCTTTGCCGGCGGCCTCAGAACGATGCCGGGACCGGCAATCTCGGTGGCATCGGGAAGCGTGGGGCCGACAAACAGGATCTTCATAGGAGTTGCAACGTTTTCGAGATGGCGCGGTAGCCGAAGCGGCGCTTGCGGTCCCCAGCCGGATTTTCCAGTTGCGGCAGGATGAGCTTGGCGACGGCAAAGGGAAGCGAGGCATCGCCGAGGGAAAGCGCGATGGCGGAATTGATGCCCGCATGGCGCAGACGGTCGATGGTCAGGTGCAGCAGGGCCTCTGCGCCATCCGGCAGGGCTTCATCCGGTCTTGCCGCCGCTTTGGGCACCGCCTCAAAATAACGGCGGATGCTTTCCGGCAGCTCCCGAGTGAAATCCTTGGGATGAATATCGTCGCGGGCGCCGCTGATGAAGGTGAGGCGCGATTGCGCCGCCTCCGTTACAGCGCGGATTGCTGCCCGCACCGACGATGGATGCGCGCCGCAGCCCATGGTCACGTCGATATAACGGACATGCTTTGCCCGGTTTATTTCGCCTGGGCCGAGAAAGACGGTGTAGGCCGGTATTTTCACATCGCTTGTCATGTCGAACAGCTTGAGCGTTAGACCGGCATCCTCAATCTTTCGGAGCAATTCGTTCAACACTGGATCTGCCAGCGAAGCGGGGTCGACGCAGGTTTTCGTGCGCAGGGCCGGCTCGGAAACATCCCACAGTTCCTTGGCGTCCCGCTCGATGCGTTCAAGCAGGCCGTGGAGGATGGCCTCTGTCAGCACATTGCCGGAGGCGAGGCCATCGGAGGACTGCCAGAAGCGTGCGTTAAGAGGGGTTCGATCAAGCGTGATGGCGCCGAAGGGAATCCAGACGTTTCGATCGGCGATGAGATCGCGACCCTCAGTCCAGGCGATTTCTTCGTCATCGCCAATGTCGGCTTGGCCGCTTGCAATGAGAGACGAGAGCGGATCGGCATGCTGTCCTTTGGCCAAGAGCTCCCGTTGACTGGCAGAGATCGTCTTGACCGCAGGGGCGCCGGCCACCGTTCGTTCTAGCGCCTCCATGGCCGCGGAAACTTTCGCGTCGAGATCGGTGATGCCCTTGCCGTTGTTGATGACGATCGACTTGGCATTCGGGCTAATGGCCTGCCAGACCGGAATGCCAATGCGATCAAGCCCCGTCAGCCGGCCAAGGCGGGTGATGCCGTGGCCGGTGAGACAGGGCTCGATGCGCCGAAACGTTTCTTCGGCAGTGCAGACGCGATCTGAATAAAGAGACGCGGCTACAAGATCCCGCTCACTGGAATTCCGTGCCAGGAATTCGGCAAGAGACAGGGATAGGTCTGCCGTCACGATATCAGCCGTCAAATACGCCGCTTGCGGCCTTCGCGGCGCCGCCAACAACAACAGCCAAGTTGACGCCCTTGACGACGGTTGCGCCGGCATGGCGCAACTGGTCGGCTGCGTGGAGTGGACTTTGCGCCTGCGGTGCAAGTGGCGTGACTGTGCCTGCGCTGAGGTCGGCGAGGTAAAGTTGCGGATCGCCGGGGATGCCGATTACGACGTGTGCCATTTCTAAATCTCCAATTTGATCGATGGTTAAGAACGAGCTGAGGAAAAGTGTGAATTGGTGTTTATCGGCGCCTAACTAAAGCCTGCGCGTTTTAGCCCCTCCCTATAATGTTCCTTCTGCCATTGCTCGCGCATGGGCACGACGGAAAGCCATTTGTCGACCTCGAATTCTGGATAGGTTTCCTTGACCTTGCGCACGAGGCGTTTCGCCTTGCGTGTATCGCCTACCATGCCAGCGACAGCGGCGGCGAGCCGCGCCGCGGGTGCGGGATCGGCCATGCGGTCGATATAAGTCATTGCCTGATCATATTGTTCAAGAAAGTAGCTGGCTCCGGCGGCCGTCCAGTAATAGAAGTCCGGGCTCATCGGATTGAGCTTGATGGCACGCTCCATCTTCTCCAGAGCCCTACCGGGCTGGGAGGCATGAACCAGCGCGTCCGCATAGTCCGTGATGATATCGGCATGATGTGGGCTGATGGTCTCGGCGAGTTCAAAGGAATTGAGGCTTTCGTCGAAGTCGCCCTGAAAGAGTTTCGCAGCGGCAAATTCACGATAGCCGTTGGCGAGATCCTGGCCCGTGGCGATCGCCTTGCCTGCCTCTTCCTCGATGCGCTTCAGCAGGTCCGCATCTCCGCGCGCCGTCAAGAACCACTCGAGATGATAGGTGCGGGCCATGCCGCTTAGGGCCGGCGAGAAATAGGGGTTTTCCTTCAAAGCTGCCTGGAATGCCTTGCGAGCTCGACGAATGTCCGGCAGGCCGAGATGCTTCAGATGACGCTGACCCTGCAGATATTGGTGATAGACTGTCGGGTTGCGCTCGAAGTAGTCGCGGGAAAATTCGTTGCGCTCGACATAGCTGGCGACAAAAGCCACGATGCGTTGCGCGATTTCGCGATGCTGGCGCGGCAGATCCTGGGCCTCCATACTGAAGCGCGCCGCCCAGATGACTTCGTCGTTGCCGGCGTAGATTAGCTGCGCGAAAAGCCAGTAGGCGTTGCCGTCGAAGCTAAGCCTGGTGTCCAGCACATAATTGATGCCGTATTTGTCCAGCATTGCCGCGCGATCGAAGTGCAGCGCAATCTTTTCCGCGGTGTAATGCGCCACCATCGTCACAGTCTTCAGCACGCACAGGCCGACGGTGATATCTTCCAGCAGTGCCGATGAGAGGAAGACGGCCGCTTGATGGTTGCTGGCGGTGTTCACCGGCGGCAGCAGCGCGAGCTTGGGCGGCCCGCGGGGCTCGGGCGGAACGATTTCCACCTGCTGGCCTGGTACCTCTCGAAGCTGAGGCACGACGCTGCGCTGGCGTTCGAACAACCGTCGCGCAACGCTGAGCGTCTGCTGGTCGGGGTCGACAGGCAATTCGCCCCAGCGGTATTTTCTGCGGCTCTCAAAAATGTGGCGAGCGTTTTCAAGCTGGGGTTCGCCGGCATAGGTCTCCCCAAGGATCTGGTAGACCGCCTCATCTTCGGGATGGGCCTCGAACAGTCGCAGCGCCGCTTCCTTGATGATCGTGGGGTCCGCGTCTTTGCTCATGGCCGCAATGGCATCGCCAAGCGTCGTCAATAGCTGCGCCTTGATGCGATCCCGCTGTGCGTGCAGCCACATGCGGGCCTGACCACCGATGACTTCCGTGCGGGCGAGAAAATCCCAGCGGCCGAGTTGCAACAATTCTTCCAGCGCGGTGTGGGGATTGGTTTGCGAAACCGCATTCAACAGCGTGAGATCGCTGGTGAAGGCTTGCACATTCACGCTAACGGTTGCCTGCTCGATCAGCAGCAGCGTGATTCCGAGTTCGTCCTGCCGGTTTTTGATGCGGGACAGAGTCTGCCGCAGATTGGCGAGCGCCTTATCCAGGGGAACGTCGCCCCAAAGAAATTCTGCAAGCTCCGCACGGGTCTTTTGCGGCGAGGGGCTCGTCAGCAGAAAGCAGATCGACAGCAGGCCCTTTTCCGGAAAAGGCACTGTCGAGCCTGTTCCGTCCACCAGACGTAGATCTCCGAATGTCAGCAGCCTGAAATCCATACGCCCCTACTGCATTTAGCAGCGTCCCGATATCGCAACCGCGATTTCCCGTTTTGCTTGCGATCAACAGTGTCATGTGTATCACAGGTGTCATCTGCGATTCATGAATTTCACACTACGATGACTGCTATCCTATCGCAATCGCTAGAACATCCTGCTTTGAGATGAATCACCTGAAAGCGGGAAAATGCTCTGGATCAAAAAGTCGCAGCCATCCGTCTAGGGTCGAATGAACGCATCGCGCTCAAGCACTTTCTGCGATTGCGGATGCCGCGATCGTCGATATGGGGACAATCTGCCCCCTCGATCAAGATCCGCGCCTCACCCGTTTTAACGGGGCGAGGCATGGAGATCAGTTTCTGAGGCCGAAAGGAGCTTCGGCCGCAGGCGGCGCATGCACGACCGAGGGTTCGGAGGCATTGGCCAGCGACTTGATAAGCATCAGCACGGATTGGCGGACGGTGGGATCGTTGATTTTCATGAAGGCCTTGTTGAGGCTAAGTCCTTCTTTGGACGTCAGAAAATCGGACAAATCTTCAAGGCCACTGATGGCGCCCAGCCCTTCCGTCGACAGGGGCTGCGAATTGTCCTGCTGGAAGAAGAAAGCGACTGGGACAGCCAGAACCCCCGCGATCGCCTGCAATCTGCTGGCGCCGATGCGGTTGGTGCCTTTTTCGTATTTTTGCACCTGCTGAAAGGTAACGCCGATCTGTTCGGCGAGCCGTTCTTGGCTCATACCGAGCATCAGCCGGCGCATGCGCACGCGTGAGCCGACATAGGCGTCAATCGGATTTGGTACTTTTGCACTCACTGCGCAATCTCCTCATTCGAACGGGGGTACCCCAGCGGGCGCCACCTTACAGATGCCCGGGGAAGAGGCAAGGACACGTCCCCAATCTGCCCGTTCAGTGTGTATTAAATGTCGATAAAGTTCAACCAAAAGTCCTGACGCCAGAGTTTTTCCTTCAAGCGTCAGATAGATAAACGTCAGAAAAGATTCCTCGCGTCAATGTGGACTAAAGGCTGATGACGACCTGAAATTGTACAGCGGCCTATCGGGTTATCCTTGCTAGGTACACTGGCGTGAGCCGCAAAATAGGCCGGTTTTGCACGGCAGTTACTGGCGAAGTAGCGATCGTATAGGGTCACTATTGTTGCGGAGATACTGAAAACTATCTGTGGATTCTTGGAAAAAAATTCCAATATACTATGGTTTTCTAATATACGCGCAAAATCATATTCGCCCGTTTGCGACAATGCTTCCGGCGAAATCATTCGCAATCCGATGACCCGTTCTGCGCTCCTCCTATTCCCGGATTAGCAATCCCGCTCCTGCGATGAAGATTGACGTCGAAATATTCTTGTGGCTGCTCAGCATCTTACGTGCACGTTAGCCGCCTCAAGCGGTCAATTGGCATCGGATCGTTACATTAAGTTTTTCTTACTTAACGTAACGTCAGTCTTTTCAACTATGTCAATGAGGGAATTGCCCATCCTTTGGAGGAGTCGAGCGGGGTTGGAAGCAAAAATTTTTTACGGGAAAGCTTTTTCTTTGCGAGATAGGCTTGGCTATATTTCTTATTATAAAATCAACGCTCTAGCGTATTTCGCAACGGACGACTCTATTTTCGGTTGAGTGACATTACCAAAATTGGTCGGATTCGCGTCTTGACCCTGTTATATTAGACGGTCTTAATGCCCATCGTCCGGTCGTGCCCGCGCCCGGACAAGTTGCTGGAGTCCTTAGGCCCGCTGCACCAAGAACAGCGGGTCCTTTTTTCCCACCTTCATTGGTTATTTTTGCGGGGCCCGCCATGCCAACACAGCAGGGGGGTCAGCGAGCCCCGGCCGTCCAAGCACGGCGGCACGACGATCCACCAGAACTCCTCTGCCGTCCACAAACTCCTGCTTTAATTGCTGGTGATGCAACTCGCACAAGCATTGCAAAACGCCGGTACTCGCAAATATTTGCATTGCGAACCGCAATGCTCTTCCAGCTTCAAAGGTAACCGACGCCTTTCAGCTCACTGAAAGGTTGTTGATGCATGCCTGTCCCGCTTCGGGAAGAAGCATTTGTCGAGGTAGCGATCAAGCGCTCGGCATCCATAGGAGGAGATATTTATGCGTTCGTCAGGCATGTTCCTTTATTCTGCGGCCCTTTCCCTCGTTATCGCCGGCAGCTCACTCGGTGTCACGGCGGCTCATGCCGCCGACAAGATTTCCATCATGGTGGGCGGCTATGAAAAGCAGATCTATCTGCCGGCCAAGCTGGCGGAATCCCTCGGCTACTTCAAAGACGAAGGTCTGAATATCGAGCTTCTGAACGAGCCTGCGGGCGTCGATGCGGAAAACGAAATGCTTGCCGGCGCCGTTCAGGGTGTCGTCGGTTTCTACGATCACTGCATCGACCTGCAGGGAAAGGGTAAATTCGTCGAATCCGTCGTGCAGTTCAGCCAGGCGCCCGGCGAAGTGGAACTGGTGTCGGCCAAGCATCCCGAAATCAAGTCGCCTGCCGATTTCAAGGGCAAGAACCTCGGCGTGACCGGCCTCGGCTCCTCCACGAATTTCCTGACGCAATATCTGGCGGTGAAAAACGGCTTGAAGCTTGGTGACTTCACCTCCGTTCCGGTCGGCGCCGGCCAGACCTTCATCGCCGCCATGCAGCAGGACGCCATCCAGGCCGGCATGACCACCGAGCCGACGGTCTCGCGCCTCCTGAAGACCGGCGAGGCCAAGGTCCTCATCGACATGCGCACAATGGACGGAACAAGGGCCGCTCTGGGCGGAACCTATCCTGCCGCGTCTCTTTATATGCAGGAGTCGTGGGTCAAGGATCACAAGGAGGAGACGCAGAAGCTTGCGAACGCTTTCGTCAAGACGCTGCATTTCATCAACACACATTCCGCCGCCGAGATCGCCGACAAGATGCCGAAAGACTTTTATGTCGGCGACAAGGAAGGCTACGTGAAGGCGCTCGAAAACGGCAAGGCGATGTTCACCGCCGATGGCGTGATGCCGGAAGATGGGCCGAAGACCGTGCTTGCCGTGCTCTCCGAGTTCTCCAAGAATGTTCAGGGCAAGTCGATCGACCTGTCGAAGACCTATACGACGGAGTTCGTAAATAACGCCAAGTAAGGCGTTCCATCGTGCCGCTTCCGGCAAATGCCGGCGGCGGCGATCGCCTCGGATTATCCGTCTCGACCCTGTCTGCAGGCGGCGCTGCGAAAAAAATCGCACTGCCGTCCCGCGAAATTTCCGCTGAAAGCTTACTGAAAGGTTGCCCGCGCTAGGCTTGCCAAGCTTCGTGGAGGAAGCACATGCCGTGCGCGAATACATGTGACGCAGGCATCCTAACAGGAGGAGACATTCATGCGTTCATCGCGCACGCTTTTTCATACCGTAGCCCTTTCGCTGGTCATGACCGCCGCATCCCTCGGCGCGACAGCGGCGCATGCCGCCGACAAGATCTCCATCATGGTGGGCGGTTATGAAAAGCAGATCTATCTGCCGGCCAAGCTGGCGGAATCCCTCGGCTACTTCAAGGATGAAGGTCTTGATGTCGAGCTTCTGAACGAATCCGCCGGCGTCGATGCCGAAAACCAGCTTCTCGCCGGCGCTGTGCAGGGCGTCGTCGGTTTCTACGATCACTGCGTCGACCTGCAGGCCAAGGGCAAGTTCATCGAATCGGTCGTGCAATTCAGCCAGGCGCCGGGCGAAGTCGAGCTGGTGTCGGCCAAGCATCCGGAAATCAAGTCCTTCGCCGATTTGAAGGGCAAGAGCGTCGGCGTTACCGGCCTCGGTTCATCCACCAACTTCCTGACGCTCTTCATGGCGTCAAAGGCAGGCCTATCGCCGGCTGACGTCACCCCGGTTCCGGTCGGTGCCGGCCAGACCTTCATCGCTGCCATGCAGCAGGACGCCATCCAGGCCGGCATGACCACCGAACCGACGATCTCGCGCATGCTGAAGACTGGCGAAGCTTCGGTTCTCGTCGATCTCAGAACCTTGAAGGGCACTGAGGCCGCGCTCGGCGGTACTTACCCGGCCGCGTCGCTCTATATGGATGCCGCATGGGTCGATGGTCACAAGGAAGAAGTGCAGAAGCTTGCAAACGCCTTCGTCAAGACGCTGCGCTTCATCAACACCCATTCCGGGGCCGAGATTGCCGAAAAGATGCCGAAGGATTTCTACGTCGGCGACAAGGAGGGCTACATCAAGGCTCTCGACGCCGGCAAGGAAATGTTCACGGCCGACGGCGTGATGCCGGAAGATGGTCCGAAGACCGTTCTCGCCGTGCTCTCGCAGTTCTCCAAGAACGTGAAGGGCAAGACGATCGACCTGTCGAAGACCTACACGACGGAATTCGTCAAGAACGTCAAGTAAGCAGTCATAACGCCGCTTCCGGCCGGTTCCGGAAGCGGTAGTTCAAGAGACTTTGCAGTTCACTGGGCTTTGCGTGCACGCCCCGAAGGCACGCGTCAGGATCAGCACCATGCAACAGGATGAACGCCGTACACCGGCGATCGAGCTCATCAATGTCAGCCGCCGTTTCGTATCCCCAACCGGCAAGTCGCTGACGGCACTGCGCGATTTCAACATGACCGTCGAACGCGGCGAGTTCGTCGCCGTCGTCGGCCCGACCGGGTGCGGCAAGTCGACGACGCTCAATCTCGTCACCGGGCTGGCCAAACCCAGCGCCGGTGAAGTTCGACTGATGGGCGGACCCGTCAGCGGCATCGATCCACGCGTCGGCTTCGCCTTCCAGACGGATGCGCTTTTCCCCTGGAAGAACGTCATCGACAATGTGATGTCAGGCCCGTTGTTCCGTGGCAAGTCGAAGGCGGAAGCCGAAAAGAGCGCTAAGGACTGGCTTGCCCGCGTTGGCCTCTCGAAGTTCCTGCATCACTATCCGCATCAGCTCTCGGGCGGCATGCGCAAGCGCGTTTCGCTGGCGCAGACCTTCATCAACGAGCCGGAAATCCTACTGATGGACGAACCCTTCTCGGCTCTCGATGTCCAGACCCGTACGGTCATGCATGAAGAGCTCCTGAAGCTCTGGGCAGAACGCCAGGCGTCTGTCGTCTTCGTCACGCACGACCTTGAAGAAGCCGTGGCGCTCGCCGACAAAGTCTATGTGCTGACGGCAGGCCCGGCGACGGTGAAGTCGGTCTATACGATCGACCTGCCGCGTCCGCGCGTCGTCTCGGAAATCCGTTACGAGCAGAACTTCATCGATTATTGCAAGACGATCTGGGATGACCTGCGCGAAGAGGTCGAGACCAGCTATCGCCGCGCCGCGGAAGCGGCATAAGGGAGGATTGATCATGGCAAACACAGCCCTCGAAACAGGCAATGCCCCGATCTTCCGCGCCGGTACCTCGGACGCGGAAATCGAAGCTGCAGCGCTGAAGGCGCTCGCCCGCCGCAAGTACGTTGTCGTGGCTTGGCAAGTCGGCATTCTCCTTGCCATCCTCGGCCTTTGGCAGGTCGCGTCCGATCTGCACTGGATCGATCCGTTCTTCTATTCCAGCCCCTATGGCATTGCGTTGCGCCTCTGGGACTGGATCAGCGAAGGCACCGAAAGTGGCTCGCTTTGGTACCATCTCGGCGTCACCATGGAAGAAGCGCTGATCGGCTTCGTCATTGGCTCGGTCACCGGCGTTCTCGTCGGCGTGGCGCTTGGCCGCAACAAGCTGGCTTCCGATATCCTGTCGATCTACATCAAGGCGATCAACTCGATCCCACGCGTCGTGCTGGCGCCGATCTTCGTGATGATCATGGGCCTCGGCCTTGCCTCCAAGGTCGCGCTTGCCTTCATCATGGTGTTCTTCGTCGTGTTCGCCAACGCTTTCCAGGGCGTTCGCGAGGCCGACCGCAACATGATCGCCAATGCCCGCATTCTCGGCGCCTCGAACTGGCAGGTTACCCGCAATGTGATCCTGCCGTCGGCGATGAGCTGGATTTTTGCAAGCCTGCACATCTCCTTCTCGTTCGCCATCATCGGTGCGATCGTCGGCGAATTCGTCGGCTCGCTTGCCGGTATCGGCTACCTGATCTCGATCGCCAAGGGCACCTATGATGCCGCCGGCCTCTATGCCGCGATCATCCTAGTGATGGTGGTGACGCTCGGCGCCGAATACGTGATGACGCTTGTCGAAAACCGCATCACCAGATGGCGTCCGCAGCAGCACATGGACGTGCAATAAGCCATCGAGGCATTCAGTTTCCTCCCAAGGCCGGGCACCCCCACCCGGCCTCTTTTTTGCCGCCAGTTGGCCGCCCCGGCGTGGACGACGGCTATGCGAAGACGCTTATGGGAACAATTTTCCGGAACTCTGCAGCAGTCGTCACCGCGTCGCCAGAAACTCCATCCGCCAAAATGCCTTCAGCATCCCCGCTACGATTGAACGAGGATCACCAAGGTCTCCGGCAATACTCCGTCATACTCCATCGCATCCGCCGCTGCCTTGGACTTCATAAATTCCGCCAAGCGGTCCATGTCGGGAACGTCCATGACTAGGCCTACTCGGTTCGACGCTTGCGGATCGATAAACGTGCGTATGTTTGCGCACCCGAGGGGTTCGAAAACCTCTTTACGGCGTGGTGAAGCAAGCCAGTGTTTGACGTCTTTGACGTCGTGATAGGCCAATATGGTAGGCATAGCATCCTCCTCTCAAAGCCAAATGGAACACTACGCCTCGATTGATCACATTGATATTACCCGGATGGGCGGAGCGCATCGTCGCAAATGGCAGAGATGTCGATGTTCTCGCCTGCTTCCGGCCCTAAAGCGGCACCTGCGCCGGGTCGCCTCTGTTGAAGTTGTCCTATGGTGGACACGGAGCGGTGGGGACACCTACTGTCTGATCTGCTGCTGAGGGAACTGTCCGCGATCACAGCCGCTTGGCCATCCAAAGGTGCGGCTGGCCCTCGTCCTCGCAATCGACATCGCTGATCTGCGTATAGCCCTGCTTGGCGTACAGATCGTGCGCGTATTCCTGGGCATGCAGCTTCACCAGTTTGGCGCCGGCCTCGCGCGCGGCCTCGTCGCTCGCAGCGATGATCACACTCGCCAAACCCCGGCGGCGAAACGCCGGCATCACGGCTACGCGGCCCAGCAGGTACGTCTC
The DNA here is from genome assembly GCF_047445835.1 of Rhizobium sp. BR 317. NCBI lineage: Bacteria > Pseudomonadati > Pseudomonadota > Alphaproteobacteria > Hyphomicrobiales > Rhizobiaceae > Rhizobium > Rhizobium sp. BR 317. Next base: position 364,596 of record NZ_JARWLB010000003.1, read on the forward strand.
CCCTGCCATCACGCCCTCGTCGAACGTGCATGTGGGCGACGGTGGCCTATCGGGCGCAAGGGCGCGCTCCAGTAGCTCGGGGAACAGGCGTGAGCACCCGGCTAGCTCGCCATCGATATAGAGGGTTACATGTACACAGGAAGGGTTGTCGTCGATGCCATCGAACTCGTTCTCATAGCCCTGCTCGTCCATAAAGACAGCGCGCCGCACCGCAAAGGCGTCGTCGCGCGCGTTGGTCTTGATCTGCCGAGACATAAAGGGGCCCCTATCCGCCGGTTCGCTTGCGCACCATAATATCGGCAGGCAAACCATGTCATCTCTATTTCCCGATTGTATCGTTTCGGCGCCTAGTCCCTTCGTGGTTCGTCCGCTGTTGGCACATTCCGGAAGTGACGACCTTCCGCCTGTTCTTCCTTACGGGCTCTTGGACCTTCTACCGGCCGAAGAGGCAAGATGCGGGGGCAGCTTTGACACCGGTCGGAGCGGTGAGCAGCGTGCCTGGCCACTCTCGGCGATCAACATCGGGCGGTGGGCCTTCTTGCGACAAGTGATATAGTTCAATTTCGGTCGTTTCATCTTGGACGATACGAGAAAGGAATTATTCCATGGGAGACCAAAAGCGCCCGCTGCAACCTGGAGAAACCGCGCCCGCGTTCGCGCTAGCCACGGCCAACTTCGACGGAACGGTCTCTTTCGCCGACTTGAGCGATCGCCCGTTCTTGATCGGTTTCTTTCGCGGGCTGCACTGTCCGTTCTGCCGGCGTCAGGTAGAACAGCTCGCCGGCATTCAGCCCACCCTGCGCGCTGCCGGGGTGGAGACTGTGGCCGTTATCAACACGCCGGTGGAACGCGCTCGCCTGTATTTCCGCCACCGTCCGACGCCAGTAACGCTACTTTGCGATCCGGACTGCCGCACACATCGGGCCTACGGTGTGCCGTATGCTGAGTTCCTGCCCGATGGGAGCAGCGAGCAGCCCGAATGGCCTTATAGCGCGACGATGGCGCAGTTCCAGGCGGCGCGCATCAACCCCACAGGCGAGTTGCCGGAACCGCTACACCCGATGGAAGCCAACACGATACTCAACGCCAAGGACCGCTTCGAGCTTGATGAAGCCGATAATGCGATCTTCGCGAACCACGCTACCCAGCTCGTCGGCCACTTCCTGGTCGATGCGAACGGCACAATCCGCTGGGTACAAATTGAGGCGCTGGACGGACCGAACAGCATCTCCATCTTCCCGACGGCAGCGGAGATCATCGCCGCCGCGAGCGACCTTGGACGCTAACCTGCAGCGAACCGTCTGCCGGCGTTGCTGCGCGATGTCGAATGAGGGCGGCGTGACGCATTGATCGGGCGATGACCGCTCTTGGCGCAAAGCTGGGTCCATATGCGGCGGAACCGCCGGGTGATGGTTGGTCCCCAATCGCGCAATTTTCACCGAACGAGAATCAGCTTATGGTCCGATTCCGGCAAAGCCCATGCCTCCCCCCTCCATCTGGGAAAGTATCATTCATGCGGGGCTGATCGATCATCGAACCGACTGTTCGGGCGCCAAGCATAAGGAGGGGTTGCGGTCGTTGCTCGCAATAGGAGGTTTTTCACATGAGGCTTTCTGGCCCAATCTATCGTTTGAAGCGTAAAGCCCGGCTCATGTCGCGCGAGGAGAACATTCCCTTGCACGAAGCACTTGACCGGATAGCAGTCGAAGAAGGTTTCCGCGGCTGGAGCTTGCTCGCAGCGCGTGCCGAGACGACCACGTCAGCCGAAGAGATGTTCGCTCAATTGGACCGTGGCGATCTGGTGCTTCTGGGCGCCCGCCGTGGCCACGGTAAAACCTTGATGAGCCTCAGGCTGGCGGTCGAGGCGATGAAATCCGGCAATCGGGGCGCCTTCTTCACGTTGGAAGATACCGAAAGTGATGTTCTCGATCGTTTCCGGGTGATCGGCGCTAAGTTCGAGCTTTTTGAAGGCTTGTTCGAATTTGACAGTTCGGACGCGATCAGCGCCGACTATATTGTCGACAAACTGGCGTCGGCGCCCGAGGGAACGCTTGTCGTCATCGATTACCTGCAAATACTCGACCAGAACCGGCAGAAGCCGGAATTGATGGTGCAGGTTCGGGCGTTGAGGTCCTTTGCGCAGGAGCGAGGTTTGATCATCGTCTTCCTCTCGCAGATCGACCGGTCCTACGATCCGTCGGCGAAAGCCTATCCTGGTCTGGAGGATGTCCGCTTGCCCAATCCGCTGGATCTGGCGCTGTTCGACAAGACATTTTTCCTGAACAGGGGCGAAGTCCAGCTTCAGGTGGCTGGGTAGCGGTTCCGCTTAATCCGGTTGCCGGCAGTTGGGAATCGATCAAACCGCCGGCAGCCTTACCGTCACCAGTAGGCCGCCGCCGGTCGCATCGCTCAGCGCTATCGTGCCGCCGGCGCCGTCGACGACTTCGCGGACGATGGCGAGCCCGAGGCCGCTGCCCTCTGGTTCCGTGCCGATGATGCGGTAGAAGCGCTCAAACACCTGGCCGCGCTCGGCCTCGGGGATACCCGGACCGTTGTCCTCCACCCACAGCAAGGCGCTGTCATCATCGCGCCGGACGCCGACCGTGACCCGGCCACTGGCGGGGGTATACCGCAGGGCATTGTCGACGAGATTAACCAGCATTTCGCGCAGCATGGTGCCGTCGCCTTCGACATGAACCGGCGCATCATCGGCCTCCAGTCCCAGGTCGATGTTGCGCCTCAGGGCCTCCTCCGCTAGGTTCTCCAGGACCTGTCGGGCGGTCGCGACGAGGTCGATCGTGTCGCTGCGCGGACGGCGGCTGCCGGGCTCGGCCCGCGAGAGGGTGAGAAGCTGGCTCGCCAGCCGTGTCACTTGTCGCGTGCTGGAGCGCAACGCCGTCAACGCTTCGTCGCGCCTGGCATTATCATCCTCGCGTGCCGCCACGCTTGCTTGCGTCGAGATCAGCGCGAGCGGCGTGCGCAACTGGTGAGCGGCGTTGGAGACGAAGCGACGCTGTGCCGCCATCTGGTTCTGCACCCGCTCCATATGATCGTTGAGGGCATGGACCAGGGGGCGCAGCTCGCTCTGCACCATGTCCGGTTCCAGCGGGTCCAGCCGCTGGCGGCCGCGTTCGCGCACCGCATCGCGCAGCCGGAGTACCGGCGCCAGACCGCGCTGCAGCCCGATGATGGTGACCAGGCCGGCGAGCAGCACGAGCACGAGCTGCTTGGTGAAATCCGAGAGCCACAGCCTGCGACGCATGGCGTATTGGCTGTTATGGGTGACGGCGACGGTAACGGAGATCGTGCTGTCTTCGCTGAGGCCGACGATCGGGTGGTTCAGCATCATCACGCGGACCTGATCGTTGCGAAATGCCGTGTCTTCACCGACCTGCGGTTTCTTTGGCTGCGGTAGATCGGGATAGCCGGCGACGAGGTTCCCCCAGGCGGTCACCACCTGATAGAAGACGCGATCGCCATAGCCCGTATCGAACATCTCCAGCGCAGCCGGTGGGATATCGACCTGGACGGTGCCGTTGCCGTCGACATGCACGGCTTCGGCGATGACGCGGGCTGAGGCAAGCAGCGTGTGGTCGGTGACGAGGTCCGAAGTGGCATTCGCCGAGTGGAAGCTGAGATAGAGATTGATGCAGATCGCCCCGATCAGCGTCAGCACCACCCAGGCAAAAAGTTGCGCCCGCAGGCTGGAGCTCAGCCCTGCGACGGCGCGGCGCAAATGTCCTTTGCGGGGGCGGCTTTCGTCATTGCGCATGGCGTAGGAGGTAACCGAGGCCACGCAGCGTGGCGATCTGCACGGCACTGCCTTCGAGCTTCTTGCGGACGCGGTGCACGTAGATTTCGATGGCACTGGTATCGGCGAGATCGTCGAAGCCGAAGACGCTTTCGGAGAGCGCGGTCTTGGTGACCGTCGTGCCGACCTTCATCATGAGATGTTCGAGCACGGCATGTTCGCGAGGCGTGAGCGCCAGGGTTTCCCCGCCGAGAAAGAACTGCCGCGTGCCGCCGTCGAAGAGCAGGTCGCCCACGGCGATTTCGGGCGCGGCGCGGTCATGGCCGCGGCGGACGACCGCGCGGACGCGGGCTTCCAGCTCGGCGATTTCGAAAGGTTTTGCCAGATAGTCGTCGGCGCCGCTATCGAGCCCGGCAACGCGGCCGTCGAGGCTGGCATTGGCGGTCAGGATGATGACCGGCACTTTGTTGCCGCCCTGGCGCAACCGCTTCAACAGCGTCAACCCGTCGATTTTCGGCAGTGACAGATCCAGGATAACGACTGCGTAACCCGCCACTTTCAACATATGTTCGGCGTCCTCGCCGTCATAGGCGATGTCGACGGCATATTGTGCCTGACGCAGCGCCTTGCCGAGCCAGGACGCCAGTTCGCGGTTGTCTTCGACGATCAGGAGCCTCATGGGGCGAGTATACAGCAAGTGCAGGGTGTTGCGAGTGTTTTGGGCCGCCCGACACCTATCTCGCCAGCGGCGAGATAGGCACTCATTTGCCGAGCCTCAATGCCATCTCTCTCACCTCGTGCAAGTACACTTTCCGCGCATAGGACGGTGTCAGATTGTGATCGGCGTCGGGGATGATGGTGAGGCGGATGTCCGGAAAGTTCTTCAGGCCGGCGGCGTCTTCGCCAAAGTGTTCGCGGAAATGATCCAGACCGATGTCGTGGGCGCTGTAGATCAGCGAAATATCGACCTGACGTTTTGTAAGCGTGCGGAAGCCGTTGATGACGGTTTCATGCTCGCCGGCGAAGAAGGGGAGAACGCCGAGCAGCGGGCGACCGAGACGGACGGCGCGCCGCGCCAGCGCCACGACGATGTTGCGCGCCGCGCTCTTGGCGTCGATCTGGCCGCCATAGAGCCGCTTCAAGGTCTCGAACTGCAGGAATTTCAGGCCGTAGGTCTCAAGCGAACGCGGCACGAAGCGCAGGGCTTCGTCGACCGGCTGGGTTTCATCCCAGAAGAAAGCGTAAGGATTGACGGTGATCAGACCGCGGCATCTGCTATCGCGGATAGCGCTCTGAAAGGCGAGATAACCACCGCTGCAGCGGCCGACGGCAAAGGCGGGCAGCAGCTCACGATTCTCCAGAAAGTTGAGTGCGGCGTCAACGTCCTGCTGCTGATCGCGGGAATAAAGCACCTGCTCCTGCGCGTCGGGAAGCGGCGGGCTGTCGGCAACATTGGCGGTATCGAAACGCAGCGAGGGGATGCCGTCGCGGGCGAGTGTCCGCGCCATGGTCACCGACATCCGGCCCCAGCCGGCATGGCGGTCATAGGCCGTCGTTAAGAGCAATGCTGTCGCGCCCGCACGGGCGCCTGCGGGTTCGCAGAGAATGCCGAAGAGGCGGTCGCCCTCGCCAAAACGCAGCGGCGTCTCGCGAAAACCATCGCCCTCAAGCGCTTCGGCACGGGGCGTGCGGAGAATTCTGCGCGATGCCGTCGTGGATTCCGTCGCGATCGACCGCGCCCAATCCAGAATTTTCCGGCCGGCTTCGAGCGGCATGGTGGCGATAGTCGGGTTCGACACCAGCTCGTCATAACCCTCATAGGCAGCGCGTTCGACACGCGGGCCGAGGGTTTCGAGATGAGCAGCGAAATCGGCATCGGCGGGGCGACCGGGCCGTGTCAGGACAAGGCAATCCGGCACGCCGACATGGGCAAGCGTCATCAGGTTGAGTTTTTTGACAGCGGCGGCGGTAGTGTCCGGCATATGTAGGCTGGCGATGGTGACGCCTTCGGTCCGGCGCTGTGTTTCGGTGAGCCCCATGCCCTCGTCGATCATTTTCGACCACATGGTCAATTCGCGCAGATAAGCCCGGCCGGAGATGGTGGGGGCCAGCAGCGCGATGCCGTCGGCGGTGGAGAGCTGCTCTGCAATATTAAGGGCGACGACACTTCCGAGCCCTTGGCTCACCAGAATCAGGCGTTCGCAGCCGGAGAGCGATCGCAGCAAGGCCGCGGCGTCGCGCGCCGTATTTTCCCACAGCGCCAATCCTTCGCCTGGATCGTCAACGTCGAGCGCATCGCCGGTGCCGGCATAGTCGAAGCGGAGGCTGGCGATGCCTGTCTTGGCGAGATCTTCGGCGAGGATGCGCCAGAATTTGCGGGTGCACATTTCCTCGAAGCCCCAGGGGCTGAGGAACAATACGGCCGTCTGGCTCGTCGGCGCGACGGCGGGCGTGAACAGGCCGACAGTTCGGGAGAAGGTCACCGGCATGGCGGCGGCGGTCATCTCCTTAAGCGGACCCTGGTATTCGGCGGCTCCCAACGCAGCCATGGCATTCTCCTCAAATTCGGCGCGGCGCCAGCCATGCCAGCGCGTGAACGGCAAATGGATGCGCGCGCCGGGGTAGACGCGCAGCAATTTGTTGCAGGGCGGCGATATCCTCCGGCGGCACGGCATTCAGCAGCCGGAGCGCCAGGCCGTAGACCAGGATGCCGGCGATGACGGCGCTGGCGAGGCCGGGAATACCGGGCAGCACATGAACGAAACCGTAGGCCGCGGCGGCGCAGAGCGCGGATGCGCCGGTCACCTTGGCGAGGCTAACGAACATGCTGTGCATCGAGCCTTCGAATTCCATACGGCGCACCATCAGCACGCACATGGCGGTGAAGGCGAGCAGCCGCACCAGAGCGCCACCTTCGCCGCCATAGAGAGGCACTGCGATGAAGCAACCGACGACCATGATGGCGCTGGCGACGCCGCCGATAATGGTACGCTCACGCATGCGGTCGATGGAATAGAGATATTGCGTGCAGATCTGCATGAAGACGTAAGGGGCTGCGGTCAGCGACAGCAGCGCCACCATGCCACCGCTCGGGCCGAAGGGTTTGCCGAAGATCGTCACCACCAGCTCGGGGGCGATCGCCGCAAGGCCGAAGCTCATCGGCAGGGTGATATAGGAAATGGCGCGCGCCACACCTTCGAAGACATGGACCGGCAGCTTGCCCGACGCCTGCGAATGCATCTGCTCGGAGTAATAGGGCAGCAGGCTGCCGCTCAACTGTACCGGAAGCTGCAGCGCCAGATTGGCAAGCGACAGGCCGACAGCATAGAAGCCGACGGCTTCGATGCCCCAATAATGCTGCAGGAACACCAGCTCGATGCGATTCAGGAAGATCGAGCTGTTGATGAATTCGGCCGAGAGAATGAGCGAGGAACGGACGAGATAGCCAAGGCCGACGCCGCAACTGTTCCGGGGAGCGGCGGCGATCCTCAGGCTCGAGATGAACATCGGGATCTGACCGATGGCATAGCCGGCAAGGGCGCCGGTGACACCGAAGAAGATGGCGCCGAGAAGCACGGTGGCGAGCTGCAGCACCGAGCTGGTCAGGGTCATGCGGAAGAAAGCGCCGAGCTGCTGTTCGCCGACCAGATAGTTCTTGCTGTAGGCGCCGAGCGACTGCAGGACGAAAAACGCGCCGGTGATGACGATGATGGACGATGCATCGTTTGCCCAATGCATCCGCTCCGCTTCCCAATAATAGGCGGCATAGCCGGCAAGCAGGATCAGCGTCGACAGGATCGTTGGATGCAGGAGATAGGCCGCAAAACCGCGCCGCTCCTCCGTCGAATAGCCCTGGACCTTCAGTTGCGGCAGGATGCGCAGCAGCGTGATGCCGGTGCCAAGTTCGGCAACGAGCGCGCCCGTCGTCGTCAACCAGAGCGAAAAGGCGATGATGCCGTTGGCCTCCGGGCCAAGCAGGCGGGCCGCGATAATCGAACAGGCAAAACCGGTCGCCAGCAGGGTCAGCCCCGCCGCTGCGTTCAACGCCGAATTCGCCATGATGCTCTTCGTCATGAAGATTACCGTTTTCCCAGGTCGCAGAAAGTGGCCGCAAATGTCCGGCTCTTCATGGAATAGCGTCTGCTGTATTTCATATGCCTTAATATTTACCGTCTATTCCTAATGTAACTTTCATTTTTACTTCAGCTAATATGCGATATCCCCATATTGGCTGGCTTGCCGTTTGTTCGGAGGGTCCTCCTTGTTCAGCCTCGTCGTCTGCACGATCGACCGTTTCGACCAGTTGGAAAGGCTGTTTCTGTCGCTGATGAATCAGCGCCAGAGGGATTTCGAGGTGATCCTCGTCGATCAAAATCCGGACGATCGGCTGTTGGAGTTGATCGGAAGCTTTTCGCCCTCTTTCGCGATCCGCCATATCCGTTCGCCCAAAGGCCTTTCGCGGGCACGCAACAATGGGATGGCGGCAGCGAATGGCGACTATGTCTGCTTTCCCGACGATGACTGCTGGTATGAGCCGGATACGCTGGAGATGGCGGAGCGGCTGTTCGCCGAGCATCCCGAGCTTGCCATCGTCACCGGCCGCACGCTCGATGCCGGCGGCTTGGCCTCCGTCAGCCCGACGGGCGAAATCTCGCTTGCGGTGACGCGCTGGAACTACCTGAAGTGCGGCAATTCCAACAGCATCTTTGTGCGCCGTGCAGCACTGCCTGATATCGGCGGCTTCGACGAGAATCTCGGGGTCGGTTCGGACTCGCCGTTCCAAAGCGGCGAGGAGGCGGATTTTCTGTTGCGGGCGCTTGCTGCCGGCAAGCGGCTGATGTTCTTTCCCGAATTGATCGTTCATCACGATCAGGTCACCAGTGAATACGGTCCGCGTCAGATCGAGCGGGCGCGCAAGTATGGCCGCGGCTTCGGCGCGCTGATGCGCAAGCAGCGCTTTCCGCTCGCCTATGTCGGCTATCGCCTGTGCCGGCCCGTCGCCGGCTGGCTGGCGGCGCTGGTACGATGCAGGGCCGATACGGCCCGTTACAAGCGGGCCTGGCTGATGGGCATTCTGGAAGGTTATGCGACCTGGCCGCGGTGGGGCAGGGGCTGATGCCGTTCGCCGCGCGGCGTCATGGCTTCGGCATAAGCATCGATATAGCGCTGCGCGACCTCATCCCATGCATAGGCGCGGGCGTCATGAATGAGTTCTTCCCTGAGGCCGAGGCCTTCGGCCCCTAAGCGTGCGAAAGCGGCGGCTAGGGCGTCGGCAGCAGTTTCCGGATTGGAAAAATCGGACAGCATTAGCATCGGATGGGTCTCGGCGAGCGCCTTGTAGGCGTCGTTCGTGTGCAGCACCGGCAGCAGGCCGGCACTCATCGCCTCGATCGCCACAAGGCCGAAGCCCTCATATTCGGAGGCCGAGGCGAAAATCGAGGCGCGGGCGATGATGTTGCGGATGGCGCAATTGTCGATCGATATATGTAGCGACACATGGCGGCCAAGGTCGCGGACGGCAATTTCCTTTTCCAGCGTCGGCTGATCGAGATCGGAGACGGCGCCGATAATGTCGAGATGCCAATCCGGATTGCGGGCAGCAAGCACCTTCATGACATCAAGCATGCGGTCGAGCCGCTTGTTGACGGAGAAACGACCGATGGTGACGATGCGGCGGCGGGCTTCGAGCGCGGCGCAATTGGCGAATTTGCCGACATCGGCGCCGTTTTCGATCAGGCGGGTGCGGCGGCCGGCGATGCTGGAAAACAGCCGTTCGTCCGACAGGCTGCAGCAGATGAGCTCAGCGTAGGCGAGGGCGGAAAGCCGGGTTGCGGTGTTGAACCAGAGCTTCTTGATGGCGACATATTTCGGCGTGTGGAAGAAACCGCCATGGGTGGTGGCAACCATCGGACGGCCATGGAACAGCTTGCCCCAAGCAAGTGCGTCGAAGAAGAAATCGACGGCATGGACGTGGATGAGGTCGGCATCGGCGATATGCTTGAACACCTGCGGCGCCAAGGGATAACGGCTGGAGCCGGACCAGGGGATGCGGACGATCTCGATATCGTCGATCGTTTCGGCCGGCGCCAGTTCGCGGGTGGGATCGGAGAACAGGCTGTTGCAGGTGACGACCCGGACACGATAGCCGCGGCCGATCAACTGCCGGCAGAGATTGGCAACCACGTCTTCCAGCCCGCCCTTGTTGGGCAAAAACTGGCGCACGACATGCACGATCAGCGGTCCCGCGGCATTCTGTGCCTGAATATCCGAAATAGCCGATGTCATTGACCCGCCCTCGATCCCTAAGCCGCGCAAAGCCGCGGCGATCAGGCGCACGAAGGCGCCGTCTCTTGATCAGCGCGCAAAGCACATCATCTTGCCGGTTAAAAAGAGCTTAATTGCGGACGAGAGGCCGCGGCGTTTCAAGCAAGAGGGTTAATATCGGAGCGTTCCGTTAGGGAAGGTTGGGCTTGTCAGGCGGGTGTTGTTTTGTGCCCGGCGGCTCCGGGCCCCTCACCCTAGCCCTCTCCCCGCAGGCGGGGAGAGGGGACTGCTTCGGTGTTCGCGGCGTGACCGTGCTCCTGGACACAGAACTCTGTATGCCCCCTCGCCCCGCTTGCGGGGAGAGGGTTGGGGTGAGGGGCCATCTCGGAAAGAGAGGCATAACCCGTCACTCAATCGGACCTCTCAAAACGCCCGGAACGTCAATGTGGTCAGCGAGCGGACGATGCCGGGGATATTGGCGATGTTGTCGTTGATGAACTTGCCGATATCCAGCTCGTCCTTGATGTAGACCTTCAGCAGCAGGTCGTAGTCGCCGCTGGTGGAATAGAGTTCCGAGACCAGCTCCGTCTGGTAGATCGCATCGGCGACCTCGTAGGTCTTGCCGGGGGCGCATTGGAGCTGAACGAAAATGGGCTTCATGAGATTGTCCTGGTTCTGTCCGCGACCGCGATGGCGGCTGTCTTGACTCTGTCCCGGCCGCGATGGCGGCCGCCGCTTTGCTCTATAATGGTCGAAAGCGGCGTGGCCATGCAAGTTTTTCTCTATCCACCGGATGTCGTTGTTCCTGCTTCCGCAAGTCGGGAGGTGGCGCTAGATTGGCCGGATTCTTTTAGGCAATTGGATCGACTCGATGCTGAATGACCCTCGCTCTCACGGACTCTGGGAGAAAACTGCTCCGCCGCCGCCTGCGACAGAGCCGCTTGCCGGCGATGTTTCGGCCGATGTGGTGGTGGTCGGCGGCGGCTATACGGGGCTCTCCTCGGCACTACATCTGGCGGAAGCTGGAACCAAGGTCGTGCTGCTGGAGGCCAATGAAATCGGCTTTGGCGGTGCAGGGCGCAATGTCGGCCTGATCAATGCCGGCATGTGGGTCATGCCCGAAGACCTGCCCGGCGTGCTCGGCCCGGTCTATGGCGAAAGGCTGCTGGAGCTTCTGGGCGATGCGCCAAAGCTGGTGATGGCGCTGATCGAGAAACACGGCATCGCCTGCGAGCTGGAGCGCAACGGCACTTTGCATTGCGCCGTTGGATCCGAGGGGCTGAAGGAGATCGAGGAGCGTGCCCGTCAATGGAGCAAGCGCGGTGCCCCGGTCACCGTCCTCGATGCTGGCGAGACGGCGCGGCGGGTGGGGAGTTCTGCCTATGCGGGGGCGTTGCTCGATATGCGGGCCGGCACATTGCAGCCGCTGGCCTATGTCCGCGGTCTGGCGCATGCGGCGGCCAAGGCCGGTGTTGTCATCCACACCGGCAGTCGCGTGACGGCGACCGAGAAGAACGGTGGGCGATGGATCGTCGGGACTGCCGGCGGCACTGTCAGTGCGGATTGGATCATCGTCGCGACGGATGCCTATAGCACCGGCCCCTGGGAACAGGTGCGCAGTGAGCAGGTGCATCTTCCCTATTTCAATTTCGCCACCGTGCCGCTTGGCGACAACCTGCGCAAATCGGTCCTGCCGGGACGCGAGGGGGCGTGGGATACGAAGGAGATCCTGTCGTCCTTCCGCATGGATCAGGCCGGCCGCCTTGTCTTCGGCAGCGTCGGGGCATTGCGCAATACCGGGCTCGCCATCCACAAGAACTGGGTGCGACGTTCGCTGAAGAAGCTGTTTCCGCAACTCGGAGACATCGCCTTTGAAAGCGAGTGGTACGGCAAGATCGGCATGACCGACAACGCCCTGCCGCGCTTCCACCGATTTGCGCCGAATGTCGTCGGCTTTTCCGGCTATAATGGGCGTGGTATCGCGCCCGGCACGGTGTTCGGCAAAATATTGTCCGACCATGTTCTCGGCCGCGTTTCCGAAGCCGACCTGCCGTTGCCGCCGACCGATCCCAAAGAGCCCAGCTTTCGGGCGTTGAAGGAAATGTGGTACGAAGCCGGCGCCCAGGCCGCGCATTTTGTTGGCGCGAGGGGCTGAAGCGCCGTGAGTTCGTTTGAACGCACAAGGGTCGCTCCGGTCCGCGTGCGAGTGACGTCCTGGGGACGGGAACTGGACCATCAAAACAAGAAGAGGAAGACGACATGACCGCCACACTCGATCTCGCCGCCGAGACAAAGGCAATCCTGACCGAACTCAGCGTTGCCGCCGATCGTTATACGGGCGGAACACTTGCCGTCACCTCACCCGTGACCGGCGCTGAAATCGGCCGGCTCAGGGAGCATTCGGCTGCCGAAGCGAAAGCCGCAATCGACAAGGCGCATGAGGCATTTCTCTCCTGGCGCGCCGTGCCGGCGCCGAAACGTGGAGAGCTGATCCGCCTGCTTGGCGAAGAGTTGCGTGCCGGCAAAGCCGCGCTTGGCCGCCTCGTTTCCATCGAAGTCGGCAAGATCACCTCCGAAGGTTTAGGCGAAGTGCAGGAGATGATCGATATCTGCGATTTCGCCGTCGGCCTGTCGCGCCAGCTCTACGGCCTGACCATTGCCACCGAGCGCTCGGAACATCGGATGATGGAAAGCTGGCATCCGCTGGGGCCGGTCGGCATCATTTCCGCCTTCAACTTCCCCGTTGCCGTCTGGTCGTGGAACGCAGCGCTCGCCATTGTCTGTGGCAATTCCACCGTCTGGAAGCCATCGGAAAAGACGCCGCTGACGGCGCTTGCCGTGCAGGCCTTGTTCGAAAAGGCGCTGAAACGCTATGTCGCCGAGGGCGGCGAGGCGCCGGCTAATCTCTCGACCCTGATCATCGGTGGCCGCGACGTCGGCGAAGTGCTGGTGGATCACCCGAAGATTCCGCTGGTTTCGGCAACCGGCTCGACAGCCATGGGCCGCGCTGTCGGCCCGCGTCTTGCCAACCGCTTCGCCCGCGCCATCCTCGAACTCGGCGGCAACAATGCCGCGATCGTCTGCCCGACGGCCGACCTCGACCTGACGCTGCGCGGCGTCGCCTTTTCCGCCATGGGCACCGCCGGCCAGCGTTGCACGACGCTGCGCCGCCTCTTCGTGCATGAAAGCGTCTACGATCAGCTCGTGCCGCGGCTGCAGAAGGCTTACGGCTCGGTCACCATCGGCAATCCGCTGGAAACGGGCACGCTCGTTGGCCCGCTGATCGACAAGCAGGCCTTCGACAAGATGCAGGCGGCGCTTGGAGAGGCGCAGTCGTCCGGCGGCAAGGTGACCGGCGGCGAACGCGTCGAAAACGGTACCGCCGATGCCTTCTACGTTCGTCCGGCCCTGGTCGAGATGCCTCAGCAGGCCGGTCCGGTCGAGCATGAAACCTTCGCGCCGATCCTCTATGTGATGAAGTACAGCGATTTCGACGAGGTCCTGGCGCTGCACAACGCCGTGCCGCAGGGCCTGTCGTCGTCGATCTTCACCAATGACATGCGCGAGGCGGAAGCCTTCGTTTCGGCGCGCGGTTCGGACTGCGGCATCGCCAATGTCAATCTCGGCCCTTCCGGCGCTGAAATCGGCGGTGCCTTCGGCGGCGAGAAGGAGACCGGCGGCGGCCGTGAATCCGGCTCCGACGCTTGGAAGGCCTATATGCGCCGGGCGACCAACACCATCAACTATGGCAGGACATTGCCACTGGCACAGGGCGTCAAGTTCGACGTCGAGTAAGGCGAGCATGGCAATCGTCGCGTTGCGATGAGGAGGGCGTGGGCGTAGGATCGCTTTCGCCCTCCTTAATCGTTCCAAGGTTCCTCCCCATGTATCTGTCGCTCGCCGAGGCCGAAACGCTGGTTGCTGAGGCGCTGCGGCGAAATCGGGTCAGTCCCGAAAACGCCCGTTCGGTGGCCGTTGCCCTCGTGGCGGCGGAGGCGGCCGGGCAGAGTGGGCACGGTCTGCGCCGCGTGCCCGCCTATGCCGCACAGGCAAAGATCGGCAAGACCGACGGCTTCGCCAAGCCGCAGCTCGTTCGGCCCTATCCTGCTGTGCTGCGCATCGATGCCGGCAACGGCTATGCTTATCCGGCGCTCGACCTTGCCGTTGCCGAGCTTTCGGTCATTGCCCGCGAGCAGGGGATTGCGCTCGCGGCCATCAGCCGTTCGCATCATGCCGGCGTCATGGGCCTCACCGTGGAGCGTTTTGCCGATCAGGGGTTGGTGGCCCTGATGGTTGCCAATGCCCCGGCTTCCATGGCGCCCTGGGGCGGCAAAAGACCTGTCTTCGGCACCAACCCGATCGCCTTTGCCGCGCCGCTTCCCGATGACGAGCCGATCGTGATCGATCTAGCGCTTTCGAAAGTGGCGCGCGGCAAGGTCATGGCCGCCCGGCAGAAAGGGGTGCCGATCCCGCCGGATTGGGCCTTCGACCACAGCGGCAAGCCGACCACCAATGCCGAAGAAGCCTTGGCCGGCACGATGATTCCCGCTGGCGATTCGAAAGGAGCAGCCCTCGCCCTCATGGTCGAGATACTGGCGGCTGGCCTGACCGGTGCCAATTATGCCTTCGAGTCCTCTTCGCTCTTCGATGATCAAGGGGCGCCTCCGGCACTCGGCCATATGATCATCGCGATCAATCCGGCAGCCACGAGCGCCGTCGACACGGCGCAGCGGCTGGCATTGCTGGCAAGCGAGATCACCCAAGATCCCAATGTCCGCCTGCCGGGTCGGCGCGGGCAGACGGCGCGGCGTCTTGCGCTAAGTGAGGGCATCGACGTCGAGGACGCAGTGATTGCCGCGATAGAGAGGCTTTGAACCGCCGACGGTGATGGTCGGGTGAATGTATTTTTTGCCGCGCTCTTGTGCACGGCCCCTCACCCCAGCCCTCTCCCCGCAAGCGGGGCGAGGGAGCTATCGCGCAAACAAGGCGCTACATGCATGAGGCTTGTACGCGTGAGAGGGTATTTGCTTGACTCGATCGTCCCCTCGCCCCGCTTGCGGGGAGAGGGCTAGGGTGAGGGGCCAGGCACATGGCTGCGACATTGATAGAGATGCCTGACGTTCACCCGCGATCCAAAGCTCAGGCGATCGCCGGCGCTGCCTGCTTTTCGTCCAGCCAGCCGCCGGTAAAGCCGGCGCGTTCCAGGCCGCGGCGCAGGATCGGCGATTGCCGCATCAGGTTCCAGATCAGCCCGGTGCGTTCGTTTTCGATCATCATGACGAGCAGGCCCTGATCGATGGCAACCGAACGGTCGTCGACCCAGCCTTCCGGGCCGGGACCCCTGACGCTCGGGTTGAAGCCACCGGGAAAGCGGCCGTCCAGCAACAGGTTCGGATAGGTGGCAAGGATAGCCCTGGTGCCATCGAGCGCGGCTTTGCGGTCGAACGGCAGACAGGATAGCGGCCCCCAGGGCGCAATCGTACCGTCGTCGGGACCGAGCGGCGCACCGCGGGCGGCATAGCCGAGAACCTTCGGGCTGTAACGCCGGCTGTGCTTGGTGCCCGTCGGGTTCGGGCCGTCGCAGGCCGAGAGCCCCCAGATGTCCTTAGCATAGCCGATGAAGTGGCCGGGGTTGCGGTCGGTGTAATCGCGTTGAACGGCGATGGCCGTCTGGGTGTTGCGGAAATAATCCGTATCCTTGTCGGCCACATGCCGGTCGGCAATGCCGCGAAAATCGATCCAGGCGTGCGAGAAGAGATGGATGAACAGCGGCCCGGCATAGAGATAGGGCGTGTCCTTGAACATCATCCAGGTATAGGTCGAGGCGAAGGCGTCGTAGCTCGAGGACGGCACGGAATGGGTGGTCGAAGCGAGCGCCAGCACATAAAGGAAGATCGCCTCGTCATAGCCCTGATAGCGCCAGCGCAGGAAACCGCTGCTCGGCTTCCAGCCCATGCTGATCGTTTGGCCCTTGTTCAGGGCCCAATGCCAATCGCAGCGCTCGTAGAGAAACTGCGCCTGCTTACGGATGTCCACTTCGTCCTGGTCGGGGCCGTTGAAATAGGCAGCCGCCGTCAAGACGCCAATCAGGAAAAGGCCGGTATCGATGGTCGAGAGTTCGCTGTTCCAGGCGCGGTTGCCGGTCGCCATATAGAGGAAGTGATAGTAGAAGCCGCGATAACCGGTGGCGCCGCGTTCTTCGCCCTGTTGGCTTTCGGCAAAGAAATTGAGTGTGGTCAGCACGCGCTCTGCCGCTTCCGCGCGGCTGATCCAGCCGCGTTCGACGGCGACGGGGTAGCTCGACAGTGCAAAACCAACGGCGGCGATGCTGCAGTGGCTCGTCTTGATCGACGTATCCGCCACCAGCCCGTTTTCCGGATTGGTGTAGAGCATGAAATAGTCGAAGGCTGAACGTTGCAAGCGATCGATCAGCACATCGTCGGCTTCGTTGGTCTGTTGCAGCATTGTCTGATCCATCTCCTCGGCGCCCCCCGTTTCTGCTGAGCACAAGAGCTCGGACAGTTGCAAATCAAAGATGATTGATGCTGCCACGCTTTTGTGGACGATTGTTTAAGATGGAAACGTCCGCCGGATATACCGGCAGGCGGCCGCCTCCAGAAAGCTCAATCATCGACAAGACGAATAGCCGCGAGCACTGCGTCCAGCAAACCATCGGCCGTTTCGTCGCCGGGAAGCGATCTGATCATGCCGTTCAGACGTCCCTCTAGCCGGAGCATAGCGAAGCCATGCACCAGTGACCAGAGGGCCGTCGCCTGTGCCGCCATCTTCAGCGGCGATGCCGATGTGTCTGATGTGCGGGCCTGGACGGCGGCCATAAGCGCCTGGCGCGCCGCGAGGGCGGCGCTTGCCGGTGCGGTAAGATTTACGGGGTGGTATCCGCAGCGCGTGCGGCGGCAATTGGCGGGACAGTAAATGCTCGCGCGCTTTTCGTCTTACCGAGCATGAGACATCCTGTTGTTTGGCTTAGCGGGAAGCCGAGTTTGGTTCTGGAAACTTATCCGGCCCGTCGAGTCTGACCTGCCTGCTCGGCGGCTTTTTCAAGGGTTTCTTCCGCCCACTGATTCAGGCTCTTGCCGGAAAGCTCGGCAGCCATGGCGGCACGACGATGAACTTCCGGGTCAACTCTGAACATCATCTTGCCGGAATAGGGCTTTTGCGGCTCCTTACCAATCTGATGACACGTAGCGACATAATCATCGACTGCCTCGTGAAAGGCTCTCTTAAGTTCGGTGACGCTTTCGGCATGAAAGCCGATAACGTCGGAAATGCCGGCGATCTTGCCGAAAAAGATTTCATCTTCATCGTCATATTCGATGCGGGCGTGATAGCCCTTGTAACTCATGGTGTTCACGGCCTTACTCCGATTTGGATCAGAAATTCTCTGGCATCACGAACTTGATATCGCTTGGCTTCCTTGTCCGGATGGGGGCGATGAAAGCTCGCAACCGCGCCATCTTTTTCGAACTTCACGCGCGAGCCACTTCCTTCGATGACATTTGCGCCTGTTGCGATGAGAAGACTTTCGATATCGGCCCAATCAATCGTGCCAGATATCGGGTTTCTGAAAACCGCGGCAAAAGTTCTGATCTGCTTGCTATTTATGCTAGCAATATAGAGGATGCTAGCAGAATATGCAAGCGGTAGGTTGAGTGCATAGCTCAGGTCAACCTAGCCTCCACCCGCTCCCTCAGCCTTTGAAGCGTCCGCCCGAAAATCCCATCGTCCCCGAGCGCTCTCGCGAGTGTCAGCGCGCCTTGGATGCCGACAACCGCTTCTTCGGCGAGCGCATTTGCTTCCGCCGTCGTGACGCATGCTCTCATCAAAGCGCCGGCAAGCGCTTCGATCCAACGGTAGAAATAGGCCTGGATCGCGCCTGCGAAACGGTCGCGTGTTTCGTCGAGTGCGAAGGCGCCGATGAGGCAGATGCGGCGGCCGGAGCGGAAATACGTGTCTGTCGTCTCCCACATGCGGGCGATGGCGGCGCGCGGGTCGTCCTCTTCGAGCGGCTTGAACATCTCGTTGACGAACCAGGCGTCGATGTTGGCCATGATCTCCGCCGCCATCTCCTCCTTTCCGCCGGGGAAGAAATGATAGAGGCTGCCTTTCGACAATCTGGTGCGCGCCGTGATGTTGCTCATCGATGCGCCCTCGTAGCCGAGTTCGCGAAAGACTTCGGCGACGAGGGTTATGGCATCCGATTTTTCGAAGATGGTGCGTGTCATCGCCTTCGTCTTAGAGCCCGAGATCGGACAGTCCCGGATGATCGTCCGGGCGGCGACCGAGCGGCCAATGGAATTTCCGATCTTCTTCCTTGATCGGCATGTCGTTGATCGAGGCGAAACGGCGCTGCATCAGGCCGTCAGCGTCGAATTCCCAATTCTCGTTGCCATAGGAGCGAAACCAGTGACCGCTGTCGTCGTGCCATTCATAAGCGAAACGCACGGCGATGCGATTGCCGTCGAAGGCCCATAGCTCCTTGATCAGCCGGTAATCCAACTCCCTGGCCCATTTGCGGGTGAGGAATTCGATGATTTCCTTGCGGCCGCGCGGAAATTCGGCGCGGTTCCGCCACTGGCTGTCTTCGGTATAGACCTTCGAGACACGTTCAGGATCGCGGCTGTTCCAACCGTCTTCAGCTAGGCGGACCTTGGCGATCGCGGTTTCGCGGGTGAACGGCGGCACGAGTGGGGTGGCCATGGCTTGCTCCTTTTAGACCGATGTAGCCACACTAGACCGATCGGTTTATAAGAGCAAGAGTGAGTTCAGCGCCTTCAAGAGGCTATCGCGCGAATTTCTTTGCACCGACGACGCAGCAGACAACGCCAAGGGTCACCGCAAGCATTGACCAACTGACGCTTTCCTTCAGCAGCGTGGCGGCGAGCGCCAAGCCGAAGAAGGGCTGCAGCAACTGCAATTGCCCGACGGCAGCAATGCCGCCCTGTGCCAGTCCGCGATACCAGAAGACGAAGCCGATCAGCATGCTGAAGAGCGAGACATAGATCAGGCCGATCCAGGCTGGCTCGCCGATGCCACCGATCGCCTGCGGCATGGTGAACAGGCAAAGCGCGATCATGACCGGCAGCGACAGGACCAATGCCCAGGAAATAACCTGCCAACCTCCCAGCCGGCGTGACAGCACCGCACCCTCGGCATAGCCGAGCCCGCAGACGAGGATTGCCGCCAGCATCAGCAGATCGCCGACCGGCGAGGCGGAGATACCCTGGGCGAGCGCATAGCCGCAGACGATGGCGCTGCCGATGGCGGAAAATAGCCAGAAGGCCGGCCGCGGCCGTTCGCCGCCGCGCAATACGCCGAATATGGCCGTGGCCAGCGGCAGCAATCCGATGAAGACGATCGAATGCGCCGAAGTGACATGCTTGAGCGCCAGCGCCGTCAGCAGCGGAAAGCCGACGACGCAGCCCAATGCCACGACGGCAAGGGGGATGATATCGCTGCGAACGGGCCGTTTCTCCCGAAAGGCAAGCAGCAGGCACAGCGCCAGAATGCCGGCGATTGCGGCGCGGGCGACCGTCAGGAAGACGGGATCGAAATCCATGACCGCCACCCGTGTTGCCGGCAATGAGCCGCTGAAAATCAGCACGCCCGTCATTCCGTAGATCCAGCCGCTTGTCGTCTTGTCCATTGCGATGCTCCAAGTTTGCTAGCCGGTATCGACGAAGTCGGCTGGTCATTCCAGAGACGGTGCAGTACAATTTCCGCAAACTGTTATGGTATGAGGTGCAGTACGGATGAACGATGTCATCGTCATGAAAGCGGCCAGCGGCACGCGTATCCAGGGTGTGATGGCGGCGATTGCGGATCGTATCGCCGCGCGCAGCCTGGCGCCGGGTGCGCGGCTTCCTTCGGTGCGCAGCTTCGCCAAGACGATGCAGGTGTCTGTTTCCACCGTGGTCGAAGCCTATGAACGGCTGGCGGCCGAGGGCGTCATCCGCTCGCGGCCCGGTTCGGGTTTCTACGTCTGCGGGCCGCTTGCGCCGCTTTCTCTGTCGGAGATCGCTCCCCGGCTCGAACGCGATGTCGATCCGCTCTGGATTTCGCGGCAATCGCTCGAGGTGGACGACGGTGTTCTGAAGCCCGGCTGCGGCTGGCTTCCGCCCTCCTGGATGCCGGAGGAGGCGTTGCGTCGCGCGATGCGAAGCCTGGCGCGAAACGGCGGCAGCGGCATTCTCACCAACTATGGGACGCCGCTCGGTCTGCCGCCTTTGCGGCAGCTTCTGGCTCGGCGCATGGGTGAGCACGGTATCACCGCGTCGCCCGATCAGGTCATGCTCATGGAATCCGGCACACAGGCCATCGATCTTCTCTGCCGGTTCCTGCTCGAACCCGGCGATACCGTGCTGGTCGACGATCCCTGCTATTTCAATTTCCACGCCCTCTTGCGGGCGCATAGGACCAATATCGTCGGCGTGCCCTTCACGCCGACGGGGCCGGATATCGAGCTGTTCGCTCAGGCGCTCGAAAGATATAAGCCGCGCCTCTACATCACCAATTCTGCCGTTCACAACCCGACCGGTGCCGCATTGTCGCCGGTGACGGCGCATCGCCTGTTGAAGCTGGCGGACGCTTCCAACCTGATCATTATCGAAGACGATATTTTCGCCGATTTCGAGCACATGCCAGCGCCACGGCTTGCCGCCTATGACGGGCTCGATCGGGTGATCCATATCGGCAGTTTTTCAAAGACGCTGTCGGCCTCGGTCCGGTGCGGCTTCATCGCGGCCCGGCAGGATTGGATCGACAGCCTTGTCGATCTGAAGATCGCCACCAACTTCAGCGGCGGCCAATTGGGGGCTGAGCTGCTGTTTGCGGCCCTGAAGGACGGAGGCTATCGCAAGCATATCGAGGCGCTGCGGGTCCGGCTTGCCAAGGCCATGAGCGAAACCATCTCCCGATTGGAGGCAATCGGCATCACGCCTTGGCTGAAGCCGCAGGCCGGCATGTTCCTTTGGTGCCGGCTGCCGGAGGGCCTGAATGCCACTGGCATCGCCCGCGCCTGCCTTGCCGAAGGCATCATCCTGGCGCCCGGCAACGCCTTCAGCCAGAGGGATACGGCAAGCAATTTCCTCCGCTTCAATGTCGCGCAATCGACGGATGCCCGCATTTTCGACGTGCTGGCGGCGTCGATGCGGAGATTGGGGTCTGGATGATCGGCGGCGTAGCTGCTCAGGTCCCGGGCGATGACGATCCGGCCGGCGAGACTGCCGGATGTGTTACTTGTGCAGCATCTTCAAAGCTTCGAGAAAATAGCTGTCGGCGCCGGAATAGTCGTCGGCCTTGCAGCGCTTGAGACCTTCGGCCACCAGTTCGCGTGCCCGCTTTCTGTCGGCGGGGCTAACCGTCGATGTCTTCAAGCCCTCATTGATGCTGTCCACCATTTTCGCGCATGGGGCGGAATTGTTGTTTCCCGTGGTTGCGGCGTTGGCGCCCAAGACGGTGAAGGCAAGGGCGAAGGTGACGGAGATGAGCGACGGAATGACAAGAGCGAGCGTTTTCATATCCCGGCATCCTCAGCTCCGTCCGCGATCTACGGACAGGACATAAAAAGCAAGCGTCTCTGGGTATGGCCTGACGCCGGGGAAGAGATGGGAAAGACAATCGGACACTAGGAAGCAGCTCGGATAGGCTCTTGCAGGTCTTGCTGAACTCAAGCATCACATTATACCTCTGCCACAAGGCCGCTTCAATTGCGGTTCACATCGGCTTCATAATCCCCGTTGACCAGACGAGATCGACCGTGCGTGTTCTGCTTGTTGAAGACGACAATATTCTTGGATCATCCCTCAAGAAGGCTTTGGAGAAGCATGCCTACGGCGTCGATTGGATGCGCGATGGCGAGTCCGGTCTCGAAGCCGCACAGCATTCGCATTTTGCGGCGGTCATTCTCGATATCAACCTGCCGCAGCTCAATGGCATGGAGGTGCTGAGAGGCATTCGGCAGCGGGGCAATGCGGTGCCGGTTCTGCTGCTGACAGCGCTGGATGCGGTACGGCAGAAAGTCGAAGGGCTTGATGAGGGCGCCGACGATTACCTGGTCAAGCCGTTCGATCTTGACGAGCTGCTTGCCCGCCTGCGCGCGCTGATCCGCCGCCGCGACGGGCGGACCGAAAGCCTCATTCGATGCGGCGATGTCGAGGTCGACCCATCGGCGATGGTCGCCCGCAAGGGCAATGCGCAGGTCCATACCACCGCCAAGGAATTCCATCTGCTGAAGCTGCTGATGGAGCGCAGCGGCCGATACGTGACCAAGAATGATATCGAATATGCGCTCTACGATGCCGAGAACACCGTCGAAAGCAACGCCATCGAGGTGACGATCTATAATCTGCGCAAGAAACTCGGCACCGATTTCATCAAATCGATCCGCGGCGTCGGCTACATGATCGAGCGATGAGCACCTCCACACTAACCCGCAAACTCTTCTTCAGGATCGCGCCGGTCGTGGTGGTGACGATCGTGGTGATCGGCGCTTTCGCGTTCAACAGTGCGACGCGCGAGATCAACAATATCTACGATGCCCAGCTCATCGACGATGCGAACGTTATCTGGAGCTTGCTGCGCCGCCCTCTGGAACGATCGCCCGACCGCTCTCCGAAGAAGATCGACGATATCGACTTCAACATGGACAATCAGCTAGCCTTCAACGAGGACGCTGACGATTATGCCGACGCTCACATGTTTCGCGCCTGGGTGGATGGCCGCATCCGCTTTTACAGCAGCACGGCCTTCATGTCCGACGTGCCGCAGCAGAAGGTCGGCTTCACCACCATTACCTACCGTGGAGAGGAGTGGCGCGTCTATTCGCTGCCGATACCGAACACGACCATCGTCATGGAGATCGGCGAAAAGATTGCCCTGCGGGAAACGCTTGTCTCCAACATCCTGCTCAATCTCTTCTTTCCGCTGCTTGTTCTCGTGCCGGTCATCGGCTTTCTCATCTGGCTCGGCATCAACAGCGGCTTGCGCACGATCCATGGGCTGGTACGCCAGATCCGCACCCGGTCGCCCGACGATCTCTCCGCCATCCCTGTCAAAGATCTGCCGCGCGACCTGTTGCCGCTCGGCCGCTCAATCAACCAGCTTCTCGAAAAACTCGGTCATTCATTGACACTCGAGCGGCGCTTCTCTGACCTTGCGGCACATCAATTGCGCACTCCGCAGGCCAGCGTGAAGCTGTTGCTGCAGATGCTGGGCAACAGCGACAGCGAGCAGGAGAGGCAGACGATCATCGCCGATCTCGTGGCCAGCAACAATCGCGCCATACATCTGATTGAGCAATTGCTGCGGCTTGCCAGGGTAAGCCACCATCCCCTCAATCCGACGTCCGTCACGCTCTATCATATTGTGGCGTCGGTTCTGGCGGAATTCGGCAATATCATCACCAGCCGGCAGCTCGATGTCTTGCTTGATGGCGACGAGACGGCGCAGGTCAAAACAGATGAATCGCTGCTGCGCATGATGATCGGCAACCTTTTGGACAATGCCATCAAATATACGCCCGTCGGCGGCAAGATCGAAGTGGTGATCTCCTCCGAAAGCGCACTCTGGCGGATATCGATCAGCGATAGCGGACCCGGCATTCCACCCGATGAGCGGGCGGCGGTCTTCCAGCGATTCTACCGGCTTAATACGCTCCACACCGAAGGGTCTGGCCTCGGTCTTGCGATCGTCGCCGATACGGCTGACCGACTTGCTGCATCCATCCAGCTATCGACGCCGCGTTGGGGCACGGGCCTGCGGGTCGACCTGCGGCTGCCCAAAAACCCATAAAGCGCCCTCTGCACCTTCCCTTGAATATGCGATTCTCATAGCTGGACGGGTTCAGCTTTTCACGGAATCTTGAGCCGCTCCATTTTTCATTTTCGCATCATCCTGCCCTCATGCCTGGCTCATCCGTCGTTGTTAAACGCAACTTCAGGATAAGGCGAAGGGATATTTTCATGCAGGTGTTTTGCGATTTTGATGGAACCATATCCATCGAAGACGCGACGGATATGGTGTTATCCCGTTTCGCCGGCTCCGAATGGGAAGATATAGAACAGCAGTGGAAACGCGGGCTGATCGGGTCGGCCGAGTGCATGCGCCGGCAGATTGCCCTCGTGCAGGCAAGCCGGAAAGATCTCAATGCTCTCCTGGACGAGGTGTCCATCGACCCCGGCTTTGAGGACTTTCTCTCATACTGCAACCGCAGTGATTTGCCGGTGACGATCGTCAGCGACGGTGTCGACTATTTCATTCGCCACATCCTGGCGCGTCACGGCATCGACGACCTGCGGATAATCGCCAACGTCCTCACCTATCGCTTCGCTCATGGCCGAGAATTGTATTCTCTTTCTCCGTCGCTTACGGCAGCCGGATGCATGTCCGGTTCAGGCGTCTGCAAATGCCGGGTTGTCAAAGGCACCGAACTGCAGATCTACATCGGCGATGGGCGAAGCGATTTCTGTGTTTCCGATAAGGTCGACCTTGTCTTCGCAAAAGCCAAGCTCGCCGATTATTGCGAGGACCAGGGCATTCCCTATGTCGGCTTCGAAAGCTTCGTCGACCTGCTTCCAAAGATGAAAGCCATTCTTCCGAGCGTCGCCCGGGGACCCCGCGCGCTGCTGCAATCCAAGATCGCATGAACTAGATCAAGAGGCATTTAATGAAAACCAATGTAGTCGAAGCCTTCAGTGGCGAGATGGAGTCGCACGTCAAATCTGAGGCGGAGTTGCGTGTCCTTGAAGAGACCTATTGCTCCCATGGCGATACGGTCCACTACACAGCAAAGCCGAAATTCTTCGAGGAGTGCGAAGGCTCTTATGTCTACGACAAGGCCGGGACGCCGTTCCTCGATCTGCAGATGTGGTATTCCGCCGTCAATTTCGGCTACCGCAACGAACGCCTGAACGCCGCCGCACACCGTCAGCTCGACCGGCTGCCGCAGGTCGCTTCGCAATATCTGCACCGTGAAAAGGTGGAGCTTGCGGCGATGATCGCCCAGGATGCCGAGAGCAAATTCGGCCACAAGGGCCGCGTCCATTTCAACGTCGGTGGCTCGCAGGCCGTCGAGGATTCGCTGAAGCTGGTGCGCAACTACACCGGCGGCAAGAGCCTGATGTTCGCCTTCGAAGGCGGTTATCACGGCCGTACCCTCGGCGCTTCGGCGATCACCTCCAGCTACCGCTACCGCCGCCGCTACGGCCATTTCGGCGACCGCGCGCAGTTTGTTGAATTCCCCTATCATTTCCGCGGCCCGAAGGGCATGTCGAAGGAAGAATACGGGCATCACTGCGTCCAGAAGTTCGCCCGCTTGTTCGAGAGCGAATACAACGGCGTCTGGGACCCGAAGGCCGGCAAGTCCGAATATGCCGCCTTCTACATCGAGCCGATCCAGGGCACAGGCGGCTACGTCATTCCGCCCATGAACTTCTTCGTCGAACTGAAGAAGGTGCTGGACGATCACGGCATCCTGCTCGTCGTCGACGAAATTCAGATGGGCGTCTACCGCACCGGCAAGCTCTGGTCGATCGAGCATTTCGGCGTTTCGCCCGATGCTCTCGTCTTCGGCAAGGCGATCACCAACGGGCTCAACCCGCTTTCAGGCGTCTGGGCAAGGGAAGAGATGATCAATCCAGAGATCTTCCCGCCCGGTTCGACACATTCCACCTTCGCCAGCAACCCGATGGGGACCGCCGTGGCTCTCGAAACCATGAAGATGTTGGAAGAGGAGGATTTCGGCGCGGCCATCATGGCCAAGGGCGCCTATTTCCTCGATGGGCTGAAACAGTTGCAGAAGCGCCATGCCATTGTCGGCGAAGTCGACGGTCTCGGCTTGGCCTTGCGGATGGAGATCTGCAAGGACGACAGCTACACGCCGGACAAGGCGACGATGGACTGGCTCTGCGACGAGGGCATGAAGGGCGACATTCAGGTCGGTTCCAAGATGTACGGCCTCGTGCTCGACGTCGGCGGCTACCACAAGAACGTCATCACCTTTGCGCCGAACCTGCTCATCACCCGCGAGGAGATCGATCTGGCGATTGCACTGCTCGATCAGCTTCTCACGCGCGCGGCCCGGAGGTAAGTCGGTGCAACTCCTTCTTCTTCATCTCGATGATGCGTTGGAGTTGCAACCAGATTTCGTGCGCGCCTGCAAGTTTGCGGGCGCGTGCCAATATGTCGATAAAGCAAGCGGCAAGGCGGTCCGTCTCTGGAGCAAGCAGACGGCGCTTTCCGAACTCAGCCGCAATATCGTGCGGAACACGCCGGCAGTCGGCAAGGATCCGCAGCTCTGCTTCATGGGCTCGGGCGACTTTCATCACATAACGGCGCTGCTTCTTGACGGGGCGCTGGAGCGGCAATCCGTGTCGGCGACGCTCATTCATTTTGACAACCACCCGGACTGGGTGACCTTCAATGGTGGCATGCATTGCGGATCCTGGGTCAACAGTGCGCTTGCCAACCGCAATATCCAGAAGGTCATTACCATCGGTGTTTGCAGCCACGACCTTCGCAGCCCGGAGCGCAAGGGTGCCAACCTGCACTGGCTCGGCGAAGGCAAGCTCGAACTTTATCCCTATGAACATCCGCCGAGCCGGGTCTTGGCCGATTACGGCAGCGGCGCCAGCTATCGGCAGGAAAAGGGCGCCTTGCACTGGAAATCCATCTCCGAGATCGGCGAGGAAAATTTCATCGACCGGATGCTGAGCCGGATTCGTACCGAAGCCGTCTATCTGACGATCGACAAGGACGTGCTGGCCGCGGACGACGCCGTGACGAACTGGGACCAGGGGCGCATGCGGTTGCCCTATCTCCTGGCGCTGATCAGCGAAATCGGCAACCGCCATCGCATTATCGGCGCAGACGTCATCGGCGACTACTCCGCCCCGAACTATGCCGGCAGCTTGCAAACCAGGCTTTTGAAAAGGGCCGAGATTTTTATCGATCAGCCGCATATCCGGCCGAAGGCCGACGCGATCAGAAACATCAACAGTGCCGCCAACCACGCGCTGCTGGAGGTCTTGGCGGAGTACATGGCATGAGCGGCAGCCTGACCCTTCCCATGCTTGGCCTGATCCTTTTCTGCGTGCTGGCGGAAACGGCGCGCGAGGTCTGCTTCAAGCAGTCCGCAAGCCAAAACACCTTGCTTTCGGCGTTGGCCAAGCCCGTGACATGGCTCGGCATCTTCTTTTGGGCGGTGGAGCTGTTGGCCTGGACCGCGGTGCTTGAGCACGTCCCCCTATCCATCGCCTTTCCGCTGATGGCGCTGAGCTATGTCGTCATCGTCTTCGCCGGAGCCTTGGTCTTCAAAGAAAATATCAACCTCCGCCACGCGACGGGTGTGTTCCTCGTGACCGCCGGCGTGGCTTGTGTGGGAGTAACCGGACTATGAAAATCTTCGCGCACTCGAGATGGGACGTCGTGCCGGTTCTGGCCGCTGCGGCGCATCTCGTCTTCGACATCTACCTGATCGTCGGTTTCGAAAGCCGGCCATTGTGGCTTTCGGCTGTCCTCGGCTGCCTGTATGCCGTGTCGATCTCGTGGAATATCAACAGCATATCCCATAATTTCATCCACACGCCCTATTTCAAGCCGCGCTGGATGAACTATGCGTTCAGCCTGCTGGAATCGGTCGCGATCGGCTTCTCGCAGACCTATTATCATTGGGTGCATATGCGCCATCACTCCGGCAACAGCGACCGGCCGGATGAAAAGGGCGATACGATCGATCTGCTGTCGATCTATCGCCACGGTCGCAACGGCGAGCCGGAGAATGTGTGGTCCTACACGCTTCTGAGCTTCTTCCGTGACAGCCTCGGCGATATCCATAAGGCCATCGCTCGCAACCGTCCGTTCGATGCGAATTGGGGCCGTTTCGAGCTCTTCTTCTTCCTTGGCCTTGCTGCGATTGCACTGATCTACGACTGGAAGGCCGTGCTGTTCTTCGTGCCCTTCTATTATTTCGGCAACTGCCTGTCGTCGCTCAACGGCTATTATGAGCATCTGCATGGCGATCCGGACGAGCCGATCGCCTGGGGCGTCAGCAGCCACAAGTCGTTCTACAATTGGCTGTGGTTCGGCAACGGCTATCACGCCGAGCACCATTACCGGCCGCGGACCCATTGGACGAAACTGCGCACGCTGCACGAGCAGATCAGGGAAGAGCAGGAAAAGGCCGGCACGCACGTCATCAGCACCTGCCACGCGCTTGGCTTCATGGCCAAGGAAAATCGGCAGGCGGAGCTTTCGCATCATGAAGGCTGATGGACTGAGCTTTTTTCTCGAAGGCTCGAATGACAAAGGCGTGCTGCTTGTTCACGGACTGACGGGGGCTCCGGCGGAAATGAAGCTGGTCGCCCGCCATCTCCATCGCAAGGGCTATAGCGTCTATGCGCCGCTGCTGGCCGGCCATGGCGTCGACGCTGGTACGTTGCGGCGCACGCGATGGGAGGATTGGCTGGAGAGCGTCGTGCAGGCGTCGGAATTGCTCGCGCAGAGAACGCAGCAGGTCTTTGCCGCCGGTATCTGCGTCGGTGGCAAGCTTTCGATGCTGGCGGCCGAAAGCCGCCCCGATACGATCCGCGCCGTGGCCATCTATTCCCCGTGCTTTCATTATGACGGGTGGGACGTTCCTTTCTATTATCCGCTGCTGTCGTCGCAAATCGGCTGGCTATCCCGCATTCCTTTTCTCGACCGCCTCAATTTTCGCGAGACCGCATCTCTCGGGATCAAGGACGAGCGGATGCGCAAGCTGATCGAAGCCATGGGGGGTGAGGGTGTTCTTGAGAAATTCCCCGGCAGGGGGCTCGTCGAGATGCATCGGCTGGGCAAGGCCCTCAGGGGCAGACTGCCGGAGATCAAGACGCCGACGCTGATCCTGCACGCCGAGGACGACGACCTCAGCAATCCCCGGCATGCCCGCTATATTTCCGACCATATCGGCGGTCCGCACCAACTCAGATGGATCAAGGATAGTTACCATATGATCCATGTCGACCGTCAGCATCGGCAGGTAGCCGACTTCACCGCAGATTTCTTCGAGACGAGCCATGTCACAGCCCTTGCCTAGCCTTTCGCCGGCACCGGTCCGCGATCCCGTCGCCGAGGTGCATTTCAGCATTCGCGCCATCGGCCGCGATGCCTGGAACGCGTGCTTTCAAGATCAGGTCGAGGACTATGATTGCCTGCTGGCCATCGAGGAGGCCGGCATCGAGGGCTTCGAATGGCGCTATATCACGATCGTCGAAGACGGGCGGGTCAGCGCCGCCATGCCGGCTTTCCTCTGCCCCTATGCGCTGGACACGACTCTGGAAGAGGGCGCGCTGCGCAGGATGGTACGTCGCGTGCGGCAACGCTTCCCGGGCTTCCTGACGCTGCGCCTTGCCTGTCTCGGCTCGCCCTGCACGGAAACGGGCGCGGTCGGCTTTCATCCTGATGTGGCGCTGGAACGCCGCGAAGCGTTGTTTGCGGAGCTGCTGTCGTTCTTCGAACAGCTTGCGGCGACGGAAGACTGCGCGCTGATGGGCCTGAAGGATATTCCCCAGCCGATTGTCCCCGCGCTCGATGGCCCACTCTCCGCCCGCCGTTACGCCATGATCGGCGGCCTGCCGACCGCCTGGCTTGATATCGATTTCAAGACGATCGACGAATATCTCGCCCGGCTCTCCTCGGGCACGCGCAAGGACATGCGCCGCAAGTTGAAATCCTTTGGGGAGGTCAGGGTCGAGATCCGCACGGATTTCGGCGATTTCCTGCCTGAGGTCATGAGGCTCTACCACGATACCCGTAATCGCAGCGAATGGCAGTTCGAGGAGCTGACGGCCGGCTATTTCGAGGGAATTCTCTCGCGCATGGAAGGTCGTTCCTTCTGCGCCTTCTATTTCGTCGAGGACAGGCTCCTTGCCGCCAACCTGATCGTCCATGACGGGCGCGTCGCCATCGATAAATTCTTCTGCATGGATGGCGAAGAGGGCCGACCCTACAATCTCTATTTCCTGAGCTGGTTCACCAATCTGCGTTATTGCCTGGAACACGGCATAGGCCGTTACCAGAGCGGCCAGGCCTATTATGAGAACAAGGTGCGGCTCGGCAGCACTCTCACCGCCAATGCGATGTTCTTTCGCCATCGCAATCCCGTTCTTCAGAAAATATTGCGGCTGGTGTCTCCGCTGTTTTCGACAGATGAGGTGGTTGAGTAGATGTCGATGCGCTTATCCTGGCTGGCTGTGCCGGTGTTGAACACGCTGTACCAATTCTTCATCAAGCACGGGGCCGCGCAATTGGACGCTGCTGCCGGAGCGGATTGGCTGTGGCAGGCGCTGGCGTCGCATTGGATCCTGGCGGCGATCGCTGCGGAAATCCTCTGCTTCTTCATCTGGATGAATGTGCTTTCCGAGCTTGATCTCAGCCGGGCCTTCCCCCTTTCCGGCATCAGCTACGTCTTGATCATCGCCACCGGCTGGTTCGTCTTCGGCGAACCGGTGGTGGGCCTGCAGGTCATCGGCAGCGGGTTGATCCTGACGGGCGTCTGGCTGATCGCAAGCGCCGCGGGTGAACCGTCCGAGCAAAATGACTGGGGTTCAAAGCACGGTTCGCTCAGTACCGACACGGGTAAGGATAAGTGATGTCCCGATTGCAAGCTGAAGACCATCGCCAAAACAAGGGCGTCGGCATCTTGTCCGGCCTTGCGGACTGGAGCCTGAAACGCGCGCTGTCGCATATCGTGACAAGGGGATCTCTGACGGTGACGACGGCCGCTGGCCGCGTCCTGACGTTTGGCGACGGCGCCGGTCAGCCGGTCCATGTCCGCTTCGCGGATACCCGCGCTGAGTGGGCTTTCCTTGTCGATGCCGACCTGCGGCTCGGCGAGCTCTACATGGATGGCCGTTTCCTCGTCGAACAGGGCTCGCTCTACGATTTCGTCGCGATGATGCTGCGGGAGGCGCAGAATAGCACGCATCCGCTCATTGCTCGCGTCATAGATCATATCCGCACGAGGCTGCGGATTTTCCGTCACCGCAATCTGCCGGGGCGTTCCAAGACAAACGTCGCGCATCACTACGATCTCGACGGCCGGCTCTACGAGCTTTTCCTGGATCCGGATCGGCAATATTCCTGCGCCTATTTCGAGCATCCCGACCAATCGCTGGAAGAGGCGCAACTGGCGAAGAAAAGGCATCTGGCCGCCAAGCTGTCGATCGAGCCGGACAACAGCATTCTCGACATCGGCTGTGGCTGGGGCGGTCTTGCCCGGCACCTAGCCGAGCAGGCGCCGGGCGGCTATGTCCTCGGCGTTACCCTGTCCGAAGAGCAGCACGAGTATGCTTCGAAACGGGTGCCGGGCGCGATGGACGGATCGCTGGCGGAAGTTCAGTTCGCGCTCAGGGACTATCGCAGCCTGACCGGCCATTTCGACAGGATCGTTTCGGTCGGCATGTTCGAGCATGTCGGCCTGGCATCCTATCGGACCTTCTTTCGCAAATGCGCCGAGTTGCTGGAGGATGATGGCATCATGGTGCTGCACACCATCGGCTGTTCGGCGACGCCCGGCTTCACCACGCCCTGGCTCGACAAATACATCTTCCCCGGCGGTTATATTCCAGCACTTTCGGAGATCGTACCGGAAGTCGAGGCAGCGGGATTGACGATCACCGATGTCGAGGTGCTGCGCCTGCACTATGCCTGGACGCTCGCCAACTGGCGCGAGCGCTTCATGGCGCGTTGGGCCGAGGTGACGAAACTCTATGACGAGCGCTTCTGTCGGATGTGGGAATATTATCTTTCGACCGCAGAGGCTGCGTTCCGCTACGAAGATCTCGTCGTCTTCCAGATCCAGATCAGCAAGCGCAACGACATTGTCCCCGTCACGCGGGACTACATCGCCCGCAGCGAAGTGGAGCAAGCTTCAAAATCGAACGTCGAACGTTCTGTTGAGCGTAAAGCCGATAACGTTCTGGTTGGGTGAACCGATCTGCGAGGTGATCGGGCTGTCGGCGGCATCGCCCACCAAACGGCTGTATTTGTTATAGACCTGCACGCTCCAGGCGGGCGAGAACGTATAGGTCGCCGCGACCGTAAAGCCGACGGATTTCAGGCCACCGCCGGCGTCAAAGGCGTTGATATGACCGTTTTTCGCCGCCTCGCTTTCGGAGATTCCGAAATTGTTGCTCATGTAGGTGGAGTTCGCCAGCGACATGCGCGGGCCTACGGAGAGAAGCCAACTGTCTCCGACGGGCTGGAACCAGTCGAGCGACAGATCGGCAACGAGACCATCGCCGCCCCAGAGCGCCTGGCGCGTCTCGGCCCGCACCCGCAACTGATTTTCCATCGGCCAATATTGCGCGAACGCGCCTGCATCGAAATTCCAGCGAACCCTGCGCAGCCCGTCCAGATGAGAATCGTCGAATGCCGAGCGCCCGCTTCTCAGGCCGACGACCGGGCCGACTTCGATGCCGCCGACCTCGAACAGGCTATAGTCGATGTTGTCGTCCGGGGCGCTGTAGTCCTGTGTTTCACCAAGGCGATGGACGTCGAAAGATGGCATGCCGCTGAAAGAAAGATGCTTAGATCCTTCGTAGGAAGGTCCGTATTCCACCGTGCCGCCGAGCGTCACGACCCAGGTGGTTGAATCAGACTTCGCCGCTTCCTGCGCCAGTGCCGGAAGCGCGCCGGCTGCGGATGTCGCCAGCAAAGCCATCCCGGCAAACGCCGAGAACCTGTTGAACAAAGATGTGTTGACGCTGAACACCCTGCCGACACCCGTTCGTAATCGCCCAATTTGCAGGCGGATTGCCCCGGCGGCATTACTAACACAACCTGATGTTATACAAATAGAAAAAACTTGAGCGACGATGGCTGCATCCATTTGGCGGTTGGAACGGCTTGTACAATTTGCGGGAAACGTGTTGTAACCTCTTTGAGGCTTCATGGACCGATCCTCGGAAAAACGATTTTTATTCGCAGCCCAGGTCTGCAGTTCTCCACCAGGATCCCGGCGCCATGGAGGTCAGCGATGGCTTTTACCAGGCTGAGACCAAGCCCGCTTCCTTTGGATGTACGGCTTTTTTCCAGCCTGTAGAGGCGGCGGAAGACGTTGTCGTGCTCGTGTTCGGGAATGCCGGGGCCGTTGTCTTCGACACTCGTGATGATCGTTTTGGCATCTGCTTCACTCCGGACCACGATATCGGTCCCGACCGGACAATGGCGAATGGCGTTCTCGATGAGATTGGCATACATCTGGGTCAGGAGCTCCCGATCGCCCCAAATGACCTCGTGCGGCTGGTCAAGGCTGGTTCTGAGCCTTTGACCATTGTCCTCGGCGACGCTGGAATAAATATCATCGAGCGATTGCAGCATATCGCCGAGATCGACCTTGCCGAATCTGGACTTTCGGGCTCCCGCTTCGATCTGTGCGATCCGCAGCAATGCCTCGAAAGTTTCGTTGATGCGGTCGGCTTCCGAACTCGCGGCCTCAAGTTCCTGAACCACCATCATGCCCGTTTCCTGTTTCGCGAGGGCTTCGTCGACGGTCATCTTGAGGCGGTTGAGCGGGGATTTCAGGTCATGGGCTATATCGGTGCTGACCTGGCGCATTCCATCGACGGTCGCCGCAAGGCGGGCAAGGGCGTCGTTGATGTCATAGGACAGCAGATCGACGTCATCGCCGCGTCCGACGATTGGAACGCGCGCATCCAGGTTTCCACGCGCCACATGTTCCATCGTGCTTCGAACGGCGCCAAAACGCCTTTGCACGCGCAGAGCAATCAATCCGCCGCCGAAAATTGCAAGTAGCAGGACGATGATCGAGGCCCAGCCGAAGCTTTGCAGCATGATTGCTTCAATGTTTTTGGTTTCCCTCTGACTGAGGCCCACGGTCAGGCGATTTTCGTCGACTGTGCCGGAGAAGATCCGGTATTGCTGGTCCCCTTGTAATTGCATCTTGTCGCCGTCAACGTCGCTCCAGCCCTCCGGAAATTTGAGGTCGGGGATATTGCCGGCAAGAATCTTTCCCGAGGGATCGACGAGCGAAAATACGCGCTGGCGGTCGTCGCTTGCCTTGGCGTAGGTCTCAACCGTATCCAGCAGGTCCTGGATGTCCTGATCGCCGTAGGCTGCGGCAATCACGGCAAAGGTCTCCTGTATCGTCTGGTCCTGACGCTGCTGAAGTTCCCATTTGACAAGCTGATAGACGATCAAGCCTGTCACTATGAAAGCACTGATGAACATCAGCGAAAAGATCAGCGCCAGACGAAACGATGTGCTGCGCAGAATGCTATCGCGGCGCATGCAACGAATAACCAGTGTTTCTGATCGTATGAAGGAGCGGTACGTCGAACGGCTTGTCGATCTTGCCGCGCAGCCTGCTGATATGCGTTTCGACCACGCTGGTCTTCGGATCGAAGTGGAAATCCCATACACGTTCAAGGAGCATCGTTCGGGTGAGAACCCTGCCTTCGTTGCGGGCGAGCACCTCCAGAAGCGTGAATTCCCGCGGCTGCAGTTCGATCTCGACCCCGGCCCTGGTGACACGGCGTTTCATCACGTCCATCGTCAGGTCGGCAACCTGCAGCATGGTCTTTTCGGAAACGGTGGGCGGACGGCGGGCGAGCGCGTTGACCCGCGCCAGAAGTTCGGAAAACGCGAAGGGTTTGACGAGGTAATCATCGGCGCCGGCCTCGAGACCTTCCACCCGGTCATCAATGCCTGCGATCGCGGTTAGAAAAAGCGCAGGCGTCTTGACGCCGGCGGCGCGCATCGACCGCATGATTGACAGGCCATC
The DNA here is from genome assembly GCF_047445835.1 of Rhizobium sp. BR 317. Lineage (NCBI taxonomy): Bacteria > Pseudomonadati > Pseudomonadota > Alphaproteobacteria > Hyphomicrobiales > Rhizobiaceae > Rhizobium > Rhizobium sp. BR 317. The sequence continues at coordinate 399,410 of NZ_JARWLB010000003.1, forward strand.
GAGACCGGGCAACATGCGGTCGATGATAAAGATGTCATAGGTCTCGCGAATGGCATGGAAAAGTCCATCCTGCCCATCCGACAGCATGTCGCATACGTGCCCTGCTTCCCGCAGCCCGCGCGAGACGAATTCCCCGATTTTGATGTCGTCTTCTATGAGCAATATGCGCATGAAACGATCTGTTCCTATTTCGGCAATGGCGCCGTTTGAAAGCGGGTTTGTCCGCCGTCCGCCGGCGTCTCATGGCGACTGGCGAGTGCGAATATATCGATTACTGCAAACTCATTTCACCAACCTGAAGCGCAGCAGGTCATATCTCCCGGGACTCTCCGAGCTCCGCCTCCATAGGCTCCTGATCCGTAGGTTTTTGGGCAATGGTCATGTAGATCACCAGGCAGGCGATCACGGCGAGGAACAGCAGGCTGGTGACGATCGTGCCGAAACCCAGGCCGCCATATTCCTGCGGCTGCGACAGCAGATCGCCGAACGAGGCTCCGAGCGGCCGCGTCAGAATATAGGCAAGCCAGAAGGCCAGGATGGTGTTCATTCTGAAGACAAAATAGGCAACCGCAATCGCCGCGATGATGCCTCCGAAGAGAATGCCGGTGGTGAGATAGCCAAGCGCGAAGACTTCGGCCACCAAATCGCCCACGGCCGTTCCGAGAGAGAAGGTGAACAGGATGGCGAGCCAGTAGAAGGCTTCCCGGCGCGTCGTGAAGATGGAGTGGATCGACAATGTCCTCTCGACCGCATACCAGACCGCAAAGGTCACAGCGAGCGCGATCGTGAATGCGATGGCCGTGGTCTGAAGTGCGACCCCGAAATTGTCGACGAGATTGTCGGAAACGAGCGTGCCAACGATGCTGATGAGAACGACGGCTGCCCAATAGAAGGGCGGAACGTAGTGCCTTTGTGCAAACTGAAACACCAGGGCGACAATCAGTACTGCGGTCATCAATAGGGAAGTGACGGTGAGGCCGAGGCCGAGATTAACGGCAAGATAGTCGGCAGCCGTCTCGCCCATGGTCACGGCCATCAGCTTGATCAGCCAGAAATCGATAGTGACCTCGGGAACCCGGTTCTGCTGAACCGGCGCCGTGTGAGTATGTGTCATCGGATTTCTCCAGGTGTTTGCGGCTTATTTGCCCATGATCTTCATGGCGTCGGCCAGAAACTTGTCGGAGCGGGTGTCGTCGTCGGCATTGCAGCGCTCGATAGCCTTGGCTTCGAGGTCGTTGACCTTTGTCATATCGGCATCGCTGAGCTTGGCCGTTGCCTTGGCTGTGCGCATATCCTTCAACATCTCTTCGCAGGGTGTGGCGGCGGCGTGAGCTCCGGATACGACGAAGCCGATGCTTGCAATGACGGTGAGAATGGCGGCGGCGATGATCTTTTTCATGGAAGATTCCTTTGCTCCTGCGGGCCGGCAGGCCCAAATTGATCGACCGGCGAAATGTTCTCAGCCGGTGAGCAAGCGATCTAGCGCGGTGCCTCTACGGCGGCTTTGCCGCCAGGATACGGTTTCGTAAGGTTGGCGCGGTCGCCGGTCATTTCGGTCTCGCCAAGCGGTCTCTGCCCGCGAGGTTACGCATCCGTATGTTCCAGGCAATCTCGCTGCAAAATTGCGAGTTCACGTTGGATTTGTCGCCTCTCACGGCGCGAATGACTCGTTGAGTCAAAACAATGAATCAACTCGAAAAGGATCAGGAAGATGAAAAGATCAGTCATCATCGCAGCGGCAATATTTGCGGTCGCGTCGTCGACGGGAGCCTTTGCAAAGGGAATTACCGATACGATCAAGAGCGTCGACAAAAAAGGCGACTCGATTACGCTGATGAGCGGAAAGGTCGTGAGGCTGCCGGAGAAGATTGAAGTGGAACGCTTCAAGGCCGGCGAGAAGGTCCGGGTCAACTATTCCACGACAAAAGCCGGCAAGACAACGGTATCAAGCGTCCGTCCCGTTATGTAGGACATTGGCAGTGTGATAGCGCATGATCCCTTAGCCCGAAACAGGGTCAGGGGATTGTGTTTCGGCACACGCAGTCCGGCGAAAGGGACGGTTCCTCAGGCCAGCGGCAATCTCAGCACTGGACTTCCAGCCTCGTCGCCACGAGCTGTGAATAATTCGTTCCCATCGGGTCGTTGAAAAACATGCTGGTGAGTGTGGCCTGGTTCTGGGCGATGATCTCTTTCGGGTTGGGCCGCACCACTTTGCGCTTGCAGCGGGCAAATGCCTCGCCGGAGGTAGCCATGTCGCTATCGGTGGCGAAATCGACCGCCGTATAAAGCGTCGTGTCGTAAATGCCGAAAATCGTGGTTCCCTTGAGGAAGGTCTTCTGCTCTGGTTTCAGTGAAAAGGTCAGTATCAGGGCGTTGTCCTTATAGTCCGCCTGTATCGTCTCGGGCTTCGCCATCGCGACCGCTTTGCCGTTGCTGGTGACGTTTGTGTAGTAGTTGTACTGCGCAAGCGAATTCCTGACCGTCTTGCCCACGGCCTTCAGCTCACCGGTATCCAGCGTCATGTTGCCGTTCTTGTCGAAATCCAGCAGCACTGACGAGGAAAACACCTCGTCGAAACGCCAGACATTGCGAAGCTCGGCGATCGAGCCGTCCGGTGCTGCAACCACCTCGAACTTGGCGTCGATGAATATATGCGGGTGGGCAAGAGCCGGGACAGGCAGAAGCGACAGCATCGCGATCGGCAAAATCATCAATCGTTTCATTCAGGCTCTGTCCGTGATCCGTCTGGGGCTCTGATGTCGAGGCCTGAACTTCAATTGAGACTGATTTGAGACCCTGGAGGGTTGCGATCGCGGTGGCTGATGCGGGCGAAGTCGAACCGAGATTCGCTGCCCTGGTTGCATTCATTCTACCGGACTGTTCCATCGGAAGGTGGCGACAAAGCCTGAGATCAGTACCAGCAGCAGGAGCAGGTGGAAGACACGGTCTGCCGTTGTCTGTGGGCCGATGCCGATGGCGATGGTGAACGCGCCGATCAGCGTTGCGAAAAGGGCAAAACTCTGGACCGCGAGAGCCACGGAGCGGGTCCATGCCGGTTGGAAAAGGCACGCGAATACCCCGCAAAACAGAACTACCGCAATCACCCCTTCGGCTGTCGCCGCCCGTGTGTGGGCATAATAGCTGCCAAGGAGCACGCCGGAGTGGACAAGCGAGGCGGCGGCAAAGAGCGTGACTTCGAAGAGGAGAAGAGGTTTCGCCCAAGAATTCATGACCGGGTCCGTCGCTGCCCTTTGCGTGTAGATGGTATCGAAAACAACGCGCTTGGTTTCCCTGGGTTTCATCATTTGTTTCCATGGCCCAAAAATGCAGCCGGACTTTGTCGCACCGGAGCCCGCTTCGGAGCGCCCCACCGAGGAACGGTGCGATGTTTTTACGCATCGTTGCATTGGAACACCGACCGGCCAGCCACGTTTGTCGCCGGGACATTCCGTCCCTGAGGATAGCAAAATGCTGAAACCAGCTTTAGCCACAGCCCTCTTCCTCGCAGCAAGCGTTGCACCGCTCTATGCTGCGAGTTCGCCCATGAGCAAGCCAGGGGCTGAATGCAATGCGGCCACGATCGCGGACACGCAGACGAAGGCCGACGCGATCCCCGATGCGGCCCATAAGAAAATCGCATTGAGACAATTGACGCTGGCAACGGATTCCCTCAAGGCACATAAATTGTCGGATTGCCGCAGCCATTTGACCCGCGCGTTGCATGAAATCTGACGCATATCCATGATTTGAGCAGGATCGACATCCGGGGTTCGTCGAAACCCCGGCTCTTCACATTGTCGCGACTGCGAAGCTAAACGCGCGGTTTTCTTGATTCGCATCATGTCTGCGCTAAACTCAACAAGTCTCATGCATTTCCTTCATTGCCCTGCCAGAGGCTCCTCAGGCGGGGCGCTTTTTGGTTATGACGACTAAGGGGCAGTTCATGATCCGCGGTTTGGTGTTGGCAAGTAAGATCCCGTTGCAGAATGACGATATCGAAATCTGCCAGCGCGTGTTCGACCAGATCTGCGTTGAAAAGGGCATCAAGGATGACGAACGGTGCGAGGAGCTTGCCGCATCCATCATCGATTTCTATCAACACGGCGTGAAAAACGAAGCGAGTTTGAAACGGCTGTTTTTCTAAAGCGCATCGCGATCTCTAGGATTCGCTCCTTGCGCTTTAGGTCTTTGATTTTGCGCATGTCGTTATCGCAAAACCGCTGCGCACTTTTGCGCGACATGCTTAGCCGCCGGGCGGCGATGGCTATGCCGAGGTTGTCTCTTCAAAGATGGATTGCGCGCGGGCGTAACTGGCCTATCGTTATGCCATGGAACACACCGAAATCTTCCAACGCCTGGGCGTAGCGCTTGCGATTGGCCTGCTCGTCGGCGTCGAGCGAGGCTGGCAGGAGCGTGACGTTCGGGCAGGCGGCAGAACGGCCGGCATCCGCACGTTCGGCCTCACCGGCTTTCTTGGCGGAATAGCCGGCATATTGCAGTCCATGATTGGCCCATTGCTGCCGGCCACGATCGCCGTCCTGCTCGGCCTCATCTACATCGCCGGCAAGTGGCAGGAAACGAAGGAGGATGAGGATTACAGCATCACCTCGGTCGTTGCCGCGCTCGTCGTTTTCGGTCTGGGGGTTCTGGCTGCCGTTGGCGACATCGTGACTGCGGCAGCCGGCGGCGTCGCTACGACGGTAATTCTTGCCGCACGCTATAGCCTACATGGCTTTCTTAAAGGGCTGACCTGGCCGGAACTGCGTTCGGCGCTGGTGCTGCTGGCGATGACTGTGATTGCGCTGCCGTTGCTGCCGGACAGGGCGCTTGATCCTTGGGGAGCGCTCAACCCGTTCTCTCTATGGCTGCTGACCATTACCATCGCCGCCCTCTCCTTTGCTGGCTACGTTGCCATCAAGGTGACGGGCACGAGCCGCGGCGTGTTGCTGGCCGGTGCTGCCGGAGGAATGGTCTCCTCGACGGCGCTGACGCTTTCCTTCGCTCGCCATTCTAAGGAGGCACCGCAGGGCTCGGCACATCTGGCCGCTGGGGCGGCCATTGCCGGCGCCTTGTCCTTCGCCCGCGTTTTGGTCGTCGGCAGTGCCCTTTCCTTCAACCTGCTCGTGCCACTGGCATCCGGCTTGGTGCCGGCGATTATCGGCTTCCTGATTGCCGGTTTCCTCTGGGTCTGGCGTTCCAGCGCTGCAACGGATGTGCCGGAAATTACGCTGAAGAACCCGTTCGAATTGAGCATGGTGTTTTCATTCGCCGCATTGCTCGGGCTGATCAGCCTCATATCGAAAATGACGATTGCCTATATCGGCACATCGGCACTTTTCGTGGTGGCGGCAATCTCCGGGCTGGTGGATGTGGACGCGATCACGCTTTCAACCGCGCGGCTTGCGGGTTCGGCGATCGACGTCAAGACAGCTGCCGACGTCATCCTCATTGCCGTCGTCATCAATGTGGTGACGAAGGCGGCGCTGGCCTTCTCATCCGGCACGCGGGAATACGGCATGGCCTTGGCGCAGGCGTCGGCGATTGCGATCGTCACCGGAGCAGTCGCTTATTTCGCGCTGCGCAGTTTCATACCCGATTGATGCGATGACCATCAGGAGGCCCGCCGACATCGGCCGGAGACGGCTTTCGTGGGCATTGGACATCTCTTGCGCACTGCTTCGCGGATTGGCATTCTAATGCTGTTGCCAGATGGGTGTCGCTATGTCCGATGATTATGAGACTGCCCTGGTGCGGATAACCGGTCGGGTACAGGGCGTCAGTTTCCGTGTTTGGACGCGAAACGAGGCGTTGAGGCTCGGTTTGGCAGGCTGGGTCCGCAACGAATCGGACGGGTCCGTCGCCGCTTTGATTGCCGGACCTGATGCCGCGATTTCGACCATGATGGAGCATTTCTGGCATGGACCTCCCGGCGCATCGGTTTCTAGCGTGGAGAAACAACCGACTACGCTCGCGGAGATGCCAACAGGGTTTCGCATCACCGGCTGAATGAATTCGCAGCCTGCAAGCCGCTTGCCGAAAAGCGACCAGCCTCGCGGCAAACGCCAAATGGCCCCAAAAGGCCATTCCAAACTAACCGATTTTTTGTAAAACTGGAGCGGGCGAAGGGATTCGAACCCTCGACCCCAACCTTGGCAAGGTTGTGCTCTACCCCTGAGCTACACCCGCTCATATCCGCAACCGTCCGGGGTAGTGTGTTGGACCGCTGGGCGTCGTCTTGCGGCGACGGGCGCTATATGGCCTAACCATTTTTCAAATGCAACAGGGAAATGACGAGGTCGCGAAGAAAAATCTGTATTTTTTTCGTCGCCTGCCGGAAAGCCCCGGAACGCCTGGCTTTGTCGTCTGGAAGATTGCAATGGATTTGCGGGCGACGTATCAGGGGCGGGTCATTTTTATTGCGAGACCCCCCATGACCGACAACAGCCCGAAAACCCGCGACGATCTTCTCCGTTTCCTGGATGGCCTCGGCATTGCCCATAGCACCAAGGATCATCCGCCGGTGTTCACCGTTGCCGAATCGGTGTCGCTGCGCGACGAAATCCCAGGCGGGCATACGAAGAACCTGTTCGTAAAGGACAAGAAGGACAATTTCTTCCTGCTGACGGTCGAGGAGAATGCGAACGTCGATTTGAAGACGGTGCACACGCTGATCGGTGCGGCCAGCAAAGTCTCCTTCGGTAAACCGGAAAAGCTGTTAGAATATCTGGGCGTCATTCCCGGCGCGGTGACGGCCTTCGGGGCGATCAACGATACGGGCAACAACGTCACCTTTGTGATCGATGCCGAATTGATGGAACATGACATCATCAATTGCCATCCGTTGTCGAACGATGCGACGACCTCGCTTGGCAGCGGCGATCTCGTGCGCTTCATGGAAGCGACGGGTCATACGCCGCTAGTCTTGAAAGTGACGGGCTGACATACGATTTTAGCGCTACGATTAGAGCGAGATGACTTAATCTTCGAATTGTCCTGTCGCTCAGGCTATTCCATTGGGCGTGATTTTATCCGAAAGCTTCTTCTTTCCTTTTGGAATCATGCTTTAAAAGGTCCAGGATACCGGCAGGCGGGAGACACTCATGAGCGGTTCAAACAATCCCTATAACGCTTCCTTCGGCGGCCAGATGTCGGCTTCGGCGTCCTATGGTGCCGCACCTGTCGCATCCGGCGGCGCTTCGCCCATCAAGGACACCACGACGGCGAATTTCGCGCGGGACGTTATCGAGGAATCGCGCAACCAGCCGGTTCTGGTGGATTTCTGGGCGCCCTGGTGCGGCCCGTGCAAGCAGCTCACGCCGGTTCTGGAAAAGGTCGTCAACGAGGGCAAGGGCCGCGTCAAGCTGGTCAAGATGAACATCGACGATCATCCGGCCATTCCCGGTCAGCTCGGCATCCAGTCGATCCCGGCGGTCATCGCCTTCGTCAACGGCCGCCCGGCCGACGGTTTCATGGGCGCTGTCCCCGAAAGCCAGGTTCGCCAGTTCATCGATCGCCTCGGCGGTCCGGCTGACGGCGCCGGCGATCAGGCGGCGGAGATCGAAGCGATTCTGGAAGAGGCGGCCGGCCTTCTCGCTGGCGGCGATATCAATGGCGCCGCCGAGCTGTTCGGCGCGGTGCTGCAGGCCGATCCGGAAAATGCCAAGGCGCTGGCCGGCATGGCCGAGTGCATGATTGCCGCCGGCCAGAGCCAAAGGGCGCGCGAAGCGCTGACCGATCTGCCGGAAACGCTTGCCAACGATGCCGGCATCCAGGCCGTGGTGAAGAAGCTCGATCAGATCGAGGAAGCCCGCAAGCTCGGCGATCCCGTGACGCTCGAGCAGGAATTGGTGCTCAATCCCGACAATCACGAGCAGCGGGTCAAACTCGCCAAGATCCGCAATGTCGAGGGCAAGCGTGATGAGGCCGCCGAGCATCTGCTGACGATCATGCGCCGCGACCGAGCTTTTGACGACGATGGCGCGCGCCGTCAGTTGCTGCAGTTCTTCGAAGTTTGGGGTCCGAAGGACCCGGCGACCATTGCCGCGCGCCGCAAGCTTTCGTCGATCCTGTTTTCCTAAGCGTTGTGCGTTCGAGGGAGTGTCCGGGAGAAAACCGGGTGCTCTATCCGGTGCGCAGCGCCTGCCTCGCTTGAACAGGAAAGCGGAATGCTTCGGCGTTTTGCCCGGAAATCCTCTTGTGTTTTCGGGAGAGGGGCTCACATTGTCCTGTGGCGTGGCGTGTGACGGAACAATGTCCGTTGGGTATCGTTCTTACGCATCTCAAAACGAGCGGCGTAGTGAGTAGCGGGACGAAAATCATGCAAGTCGGCAATGCCAGATATTTGAAGCCAAGCGATCTGCCGGAATCGGTGGTTGTCTTTCCTCTGTCCGGCGCTCTACTTCTGCCGACCGGGCAATTGCCGCTCAATATCTTCGAGCCGCGCTATCTTTCGATGTTCGATGCCGCGATGGCCGGCAACCGGCTGGTCGGCGTCGTGCAGCCGGCGCTCGGTGAGCCGCCGGAAACGCCGCATCTTTCGCATGTCGGCTGCCTTGGGCGCATCACATCCTTCGCCGAGACGGGCGATGGCCGCTATATCACCTCGCTGACCGGCATCTGCCGTTTCCGGCTGATGGACGAGATCACCGGCCACCATCCATACCGCAGCTTCCGCATCACCCCCTTCATTTCCGACCTCAAGTCGCGCGACGAAGAGGACAGCGTCGATCGGTCGTCGCTGCTGTCGGCCTTCCGGGCTTATCTCGATGCCAACAAGCTGGAGGCGGATTGGGAGAGCGTGGAGCGCGCCAGCAATATGACGCTGGTGAATTCGCTGGCGATGATGGCGCCCTTCGATCCCGCCGAGAAGCAGGCGCTGCTGGAGGCGCCCGACCTGAAGACGCGGGCGGAAACTTTCATCGCCATCATCGAAATCGTCCTCGCCCGCTTCGGCGATACCGATTCGGTCATGCAGTAAGGGGGTGCGATGGACATCACCGTCAGCAAAGTGGACCCAAAACTGCTCGATCTCCTCGTCTGCCCCCTTACCAAGGGACGGCTGAGCTACGATCGCGAAAAGAACGAGCTGGTGTCGGAAAAGGCACGGCTCGCCTATCCCATCCGTGACGGCATTCCGATCATGCTGATCTCGGAGGCGCGGCGCTTAGAGGATTGAGGCGGCGTTACCGGCAAAGGTAAAAGGACCTCAGATAGCCTCGCCCGCCAGCAGCCGCGGATTATCCCTGGCAACGGTGCCGGCGGCTTGGCCGATAAAGAAGGATTTGAGTTGCGGCAGCCGGTCGACGAGGCCGAGGCCGAAATCGCGGGCGACGCGCAATGGCGTGATGTCGTTGGAGAATAGTCGGTTCAGCACGTCGGTGGTCACCCCCATGCGGAAGGTGTCGAAGCGCCGCCAGGTCTGGTAGCGTTCGAGAATGTTGATCGAGCCGATATCAAGGCCAAGGCGGTCTGCTTCGACGACGGTTTCCGCCAATGCCGCAACATCCTTGAAGCCGAGATTGAGGCCCTGGCCGGAGATCGGGTGGATGCCGTGGGCGGCATCGCCGGCGAGCGCAAAGCGCGGCGCGACGAAGGCGCGGGCGAGCGTCAGGCCAAGCGGGAAGGCGCGGCGGTCACCGACGGTGTGCAGTGCGCCGAGCTTGTGGCCGAAACGGCGCTCCAACTCCTCCTCGAACACCAGATCGTCGGCGGCGACCAGCCGGTCGGCGTCGGATGTGCGCTCGGTCCAGACGAGCGAGGCGCGATTGTTCTTCAGCGGCAGGATGGCGAAGGGGCCGGAAGGCAGGAAATGCTCCTCGGCACAGCCATTGTGCGGCCGCTCGTGCTCGACGGTCACGACGATGCCGGACTGGCCATAGTCCCAGTTTACGGTCTTGATTCCAGCCATGTCGCGAAGTTTGGAGCGCACGCCGTCGCAGGCGACCAGCAGCTTTGCTTCCAGTGTGCTGCCGTCCGAGAGCGTCAGCGTAACGCTTGCGTCGCCGGTCTTGAAGTCCGTGGCGCTGACGCCGTGGCGAATCGTAATCCCCAGGCGTTCGCAGGCGCCACGCAGCGCGCCGACCATGGCGAGGTTCGGGACCATATGCGCGAAGGGCTGCCCTTCCGCCACTTCCCCGTCGAAGGTGAGAAAGACCGGGCGCACGGGATCGCCGGTGCGCGAATCGGTGACGATCATGCGGGTGATCGGTTCCGCTTCCGGCTTGATCTCGTCCCAGATGCCGAAAACCTCCAGCATCTTCGAGGCGGCGGCGATGATCGCCGAAGCGCGCATGTCCTTCTTCCAGGCGGTTTCCGGGGCGGCCTCTATGACCATGACGTCAAGATGGGGCGCTGCCTGCTTGACGGCGACTGCGGCGGCGAGACCCACATAACCGCCACCCACTACCAGCATGTCCAACATAGCGCTTCCCCGTGTCCTACTGTCATTTCCTGTTCTATATAGAGCATCCCATTCGTGGTTCCTACCGTCGGAGTTCAATCAAAATGTCGCGCGAGAACGAGAAACAGACCGCCATGGAAGTCGTGCTCGCGACGCTCGATCTGGAAACGATCGAGATGAACCTGTTTCGCGGCAACAGTCCGCAGGTCGGGTGGCAGCGCGTCTTCGGCGGGCAGGTGATCGGCCAAGCCTTGATGGCAGCACAGCGGACGGTGGCGGGCGAGCGCTTCGTGCATTCGCTACATGCCTATTTCATGCTCCCCGGCGATCCCGCCGTCCCGATCCTCTACCAGGTTGACCGGCTGCGGGACGGCTCGAGTTTCAATACGCGCCGCGTGCTGGCGATCCAGCACGGCAAGGCGATCTTCGCGATGACGGCGTCCTTCCAGGTCGACGAGCCCGGTTTCGAGCATCAAAGCGAGATGCCGCAGGTGCCGGCTCCGGAAGAGCTTATGGACGAACAACAGATCAAGGAACGCTATATCGCCAACGCACCGGAGAATGTGCGCCGCTATTGGGAGCGGAAACGCGCGATCGAAATCCGGCCGGTATCACTCGATCATTATTTCTCCCGTACCGAGCCCAGTCAGCGGCAGGATATTTGGGTTCGCCTGACCGGACCGGTGCCGGATGACCGGCTCTATCGGAATGCCGTGCTTGCCTATCTCTCGGACATGACGCTCATCGACGCAGCGCTGCATGCGCATGGCACCTCGGTTTTCGATCAGGGCCTGCAGGTCGCGAGCCTCGATCATGCCATGTGGTTTCACCGGCCGTTCCAGCTTGATGACTGGTTGCTTTACACTCAGGACAGCCCGAGTGCTTCGGGCGGGCGCGGCTTGGCCCGTGGTAGTCTTTTTACGCGGTCTGGTGTCCTGGTTGCGTCGGTGGCCCAGGAAGGGTTGATTCGTAAAAAGGCAAATGATTAATTGATGGGCAATTTTACAAATTTGCATATTATTTGTGCGTGAGCTTTGCCGCGATCTGCCGCTTTATTAGGTGTCTTACGAAAACACCTTAAATTTCAATAAATTACAATAGTGTCACGAATCTGGCACGTCCCTTGAATGTGTACCTTCGGTCGCTGCTGAAACAGTCGTCAGCGGCAAGGAGAATCGGCTCCGTGCCGAGGGTAAACAAAGGATGGGAAACCAGATGAAAATTGTGATGGCCATTATCAAGCCGTTCAAGCTCGATGAGGTCCGTGAGGCTCTCACGGCTGTCGGCATCCAAGGCCTGACTGTGACCGAAGTGAAGGGTTACGGGCGTCAGAAGGGACATACCGAAATCTATCGTGGCACGGAATATGCCGTCAGCTTCCTGCCGAAGCTGAAGATCGAAGTCGCGGTCGCAACTGAAATCGTCGACAAGGCAGTGGAAGCCATCGCCGCGTCCGCCAAGACCGGACAGATCGGCGACGGCAAGATTTTTGTCTACTCGATTGACCATGCCGTGCGCATCCGTACGGGCGAAACCGATTCAGAAGCGCTGTAAGAAACGGCCGATCAGGGAGTTATTTGCAATGACATCTACAAAGCTTTCCTCCACTCTCGCACGGGTAGGCGCGCTTTCTGCGGCTTTGCTCGCGCCGGCAGTTGCCTTTGCGCAGCAAGCCACGACGGCCGCAGCCCCGGCCGCCGCTGCCGCAGCGCCGGCAATGACCATGGACAAGGGTGACAACACCTGGATGCTGGTTTCCACGGTTCTCGTTCTCCTGATGACCATTCCCGGCCTGGCGCTGTTCTACGGCGGTCTCGTCCGCGCCAAGAACATGCTGTCCGTCCTGATGCAGGTCTTCATGATCACCGCGATGGTCATGATCATCTGGTGCGTCTACGGCTACTCGCTCGCCTTCACCGACGGCGGTTCGCTGAACAGCTTCGTTGGCGGCTTCTCCAAGGCTTTCCTTGCCGGCGTCAGCACCGATCCGAAGGATCTCGTCGAAACCTTCACCAAGGGCGTCGGTATTCCTGAGCTCACCTATGTCTGCTTCCAGATGACCTTTGCCTGCATCACGCCGGCCCTGATCGTCGGCGCCTTTGCCGAGCGCATCAAGTTCTCGGCCGTCATGCTCTTCGTCTTCCTGTGGGTTACCGTCATCTACTTCCCGATCGCTCATATGGTCTGGTTCTGGGGCGGTCCGAGCTCTTACACGGCTCCGACGGGCATGGTCTTCGGCTTCGGCGCGATCGATTTCGCTGGCGGTACGGTCGTTCACATCAACGCCGGTATCGCCGGTCTGGTTGGCGCGATCATGCTTGGCAAGCGCACCGGCTACAAGAAGGAGATTATGGCTCCGCATTCGATGACGCTCACCATGGTCGGCGCTTCGCTGCTGTGGGTCGGCTGGTTCGGCTTCAACGCCGGCTCGAACCTCGAAGCCAACGCTTATGCTTCGCTTGCGATGATCAACACCTTCGTCGCCACCGCTGCCGCCGCTCTTTCGTGGTGCGTCGTTGAAACCTTCACCCGCGGCAAGGCTTCGATGCTCGGTGCAGCTTCGGGTGCCGTCGCTGGTCTCGTCGCCGTCACGCCGGCTGCCGGCTTTGCCGGCCCGATGGGCTCCATCGTCCTCGGCCTGCTGGTTTCGCCGATCTGCTACTTCTTCGTCGATGTCGTGAAGAACAAGTTCAACTACGACGACAGCCTTGACGTCTTCGGTGTCCACTGCGTTGGTGGTATTTTCGGCGCTTTGGCAACCGGTATCCTGGTTAACCCGGCTCTTGGTGGTGCGGGCATCGTCGACTATTCGACGGCCGACTTCGCAGCCTCCTATCCGGGCACCGCAACCCAGTTGCTCGCTCAGTTGAAGGGCGTTCTCACCACGCTGGTCTGGTCAGGCGTCGGCTCTGCGATCCTCTACAAGATCGTCGATATGATCGTCGGCCTGCGCGTGTCGCCGGAAGCCGAGCGCGAAGGTCTCGACCTCGCCTCCCACGGCGAAGCCGCTTATCACAATTCCTAATTTGGAGCTTGCGGCGCCGGAACAAAGTTTCCGGCGCCGCTGAACATCCCGTCGCGGTTCATTTATCAAGGATGAGCCGCTCTTGGCCCGGACCTCGGTTCGGGCTTTTTTTGTTCGCGCGATCGCCTGCCACGCGCCCATATTTCATTGATTCGCCCGCCGCACGCGCATGGTTAACATGGCATTAACCCTCCTCTGATTAGCTAGAGCTGACGTATTTTGTGAACGGCCATGAGGCCGATTCGCGGGTGCTTTCGACAAAGAACGGGCTGGATAATATGGGCAGAAGCAATTCGGCAGCGTTGGGCGGTCCTTCCGGCCGTCTCTCGCTTTCGGGAGTGGTTTGGCGGCAGGTGAGGGGCCTCAGCGGCTTCGCGCTGCTGTTCCTGCTGGCGCTTGCCGTTGCGGCACTGGCGACATGGAACGTCATGGACCCCAGCTATTCCTATGCCACGAGCAATACGCCGACGAACATACTGGGTTTTTCCGGAGCTGCCTTTGCCGACATCATGATGCAGGCGCTCGGGCTTGCCTCCGTCGTCGCGCTGCTGCCGGTCGTCGCCTGGGCTTTCGCGTTGATTTCCAACCGGCGAATCCATCGCGTACCGGCTCGTCTCGGCGCCTGGGTCGGCGGGGCTATCGTTGCCGCCGGTTCCATCGCCTGCTTCCCGGCGCCTCCGACGTGGCCGATCCCGAACGGTATCGGCGGCGTCATCGGCGACATCCTTCTGCGCTTCCCTGCTCTTTTCATCGGCACCTATCCAAGCGGCGTCTTCGCCACCGTCTTCGGCTCCATTCTCGCGATTCCGGCCGCCTGGCTCATGCTGTTTGCTGCCGGCGTTCTCGGCCGCAGCCTGCCGGAAGACGAGGAGGATGAAGAGGAATATGAAAACACGCAGAGCCGTGCGCGCAACGTCGGTGATGACGATGAAGACGACGATCGCGGCGGCTTCCTGGCCTTCGGCGCTCTCATGCATGCCTGGTACAATACGCAGGCGCGTCTTCGTCGCCTGTTCGGCATGGGTCCGCGCAAGCGCCGCGACCACGCCTTCGATGCGCCTTACGACTTCAACGACGACGAGTTCGGCACGCTGAACGAGCCGGTGCGCGCCAAGGCGCCTGTTGTCCGCGGCGAACGCGTCGAACCTTCGATGGACGGTCCGGCGCCGCGCCGCGTCGTTTCTCCGCCATCGATGAGCATCGACGATGACGAGGATGAGGACGATGATCCGTCCTACGAGCGCGAGCTGCCACGCCCGGCCGGCATTCTGCCGGATGATGAGGAGGACGAGTGGGCGCTGCGTGCCGCTTCGCCGAAAGTTCCCGGCGGCCATGCCGGCCACCGCGTCGTTCCTGCCGCCGCCCGCCCGAAACCCGGCATCCGCGCCGAGCGCGAGGCGCAGACCTCCTTCATCCGCCAATACGGTTTCCAGCTTCCGGCCGTGCATCTGCTCGCCGAGCCGAAGACGATCGTGCGGGACGCAACGCTGTCTTCCGATGCTCTGGAGCAGAATGCCCGCATGCTCGAAGGCGTGCTCGAAGACTTCGGCGTCAAGGGCGAGATCATCCACGTCCGTCCCGGCCCGGTCGTGACGCTTTATGAACTCGAGCCTGCACCAGGCATCAAGTCTTCGCGCGTCATCGGTCTTGCCGACGATATCGCTCGCTCGATGAGCGCGATTGCCGCTCGCGTCGCCGTCGTCCCCGGCCGCAATGCCATCGGCATCGAACTGCCAAATTCCACGCGCGAGACCGTCTACCTGCGCGAACTCATCGCCAGCCGCGATTTTGAAAGCTCGAAGGCCAAGCTTGCCATGGCGCTCGGCAAGACGATCGGCGGCGAGCCCGTCATCGCCGATCTCGCCAAGATGCCGCATCTGCTCGTTGCCGGCACCACCGGTTCGGGTAAATCCGTCGCCATCAACACCATGATCCTGTCGCTGCTCTATCGGATGACGCCAGAGCAATGCCGCCTGATCATGATTGATCCGAAGATGCTCGAACTCTCCGTCTATGACGGCATCCCGCATCTGCTCTCGCCCGTCGTTACCGATCCAAAGAAGGCCGTAGTCGCTCTCAAATGGACCGTCCGTGAGATGGAAGAGCGCTACAAGAAGATGTCGAAGATCGGCGTGCGCAACATCGACGGCTTCAACACTCGCGTCGAGCAGGCCGTTGCGAAGGGCGAGGCAATCAGCCGGACCGTGCAGACCGGCTTTGACCGCCAGACCGGCGAGGCGATCTACGAGACCGAGGAATTCGATCTGAAGCCGATGCCGTACATCGTCGTCATCATCGACGAGATGGCCGACCTGATGATGGTCGCCGGCAAGGATATCGAAGGCGCCGTGCAGCGTCTGGCACAGATGGCCCGCGCCGCCGGCATCCATGTCATCATGGCGACGCAGCGTCCGTCCGTCGACGTCATCACCGGAACGATCAAGGCGAACTTCCCGACCCGCATCTCTTTCCAAGTGACCTCGAAGATCGACAGCCGTACGATTCTCGGCGAACAGGGCGCCGAACAGCTCCTCGGCATGGGCGACATGCTCTATATGGCCGGCGGTGGACGCATCCAGCGTGTCCACGGTCCGTTCGTCGCCGATGGCGAAGTGGAAGACATCGTCTCCTACTTGAAAACGCAGGGCTCTCCCCAATATCTCGATGCGATCACTGCCGACGACGATGACGACGACGATGGTCACGGTCCGGCGGGTACGGCCAACCTTTCCGACTCGGAGGATCCCTATGACCAGGCCGTGGCGATCGTGCTGCGCGATGGCAAGGCATCCACCTCCTACATCCAGCGCCGCCTCGGCATCGGTTATAACCGTGCCGCTTCGCTGATCGAGCGCATGGAGCAGGAAGGCCTGATCGGCCCGGCCAACCACGCCGGCAAGCGCGAGATTCTCGTGCCGACCGAAGCGGATGTTCTCGATCGCTAAGGGTTCGCGAGCCCCATGTCACATATCCCGAATATGCTTTCGGAGATTTGATCGCGGCTCGTGATCGAGCATGGGCCGCAGCGCCATGAAGACGCCGATTTTGCGCGCCATGGACAAAGCATTGAAGGAGAATTCGATGAAAAAGACCGATGCACAGCCCTCGACCCGCCTGAACCTCACCCGCCGTCACTTCCTCGGCGCTGTGCTGGCGGCGGGTGCGGCAGGCGCGGCACCCGTTGCGGCCTTTGCGCAGGCGCAGGCTGCAGGTCTCAATCCCGGCATTGCACAGGCGATCGCCGATCATTTCTCGTCCATTAAGACGATGAAGGGCGGCTTCCTGCAGATCGGGCCGCGTGGCGACCAGTTGAGCGGCTCCTTTTTCATTCAGCGCCCCGGCAAGATGCGCTTCAACTATGACCCGCCGTCCCGCATGCGCGTTATCTGCGACGGCAACAACGTGCAGGTCATCAACGACCAGACGCACACGAACAACATGTATCAGCTCTCGAAGACGCCGCTGAGCCTGCTGCTCGCCAACAAGATCGACCTTTCCGCCGACATGGTGCGCAATGTCGACGCGCAGCCGGACCTGACCAAGATCACGCTCGGCAATCGCACCGTCTTCGGTGATTCGACCATCGCCATGATCTTCGATTCCAAGACCTACGACCTGCGCCAATGGACCGTCATCGACCCCCAAGGCAAGACGACCGATGTCATCATCAACAATGTGAAGACCAATCTGTCCTTCGACGACAGCGTTTTCCGGATCGATTATTCCGGCGCGAACCGGTGATGTCCTGCCATCCATGATGGGGCGGGGAGAAGAGATTGAATGATCTTCCTTTTCTCTCCCTGCCGGTCTAAATCCCTAGCCTGATTAGAGATAAGGGTTTGGGCATGGGATTTTCGATTGCGACTTGGAACATCAACTCGGTGCGGCTGCGCATGCCGATCGTCGAGCAGTTCGTGATGCAGACCCGCCCCGATATTCTCTGCCTGCAGGAAACGAAGGTTCCGAACGAGCTCTTCCCGCTGTCGCCTCTGCGGGCGCTCGGCTATGAGCATATCATCGTCCATGGCCAGAAGGGCTATCACGGCGTCGCCATCGCCTCACGCTTCCCGCTGACCGAGGATCATCGGCAGGATTATTGCAATGTCGGCGATAGCAGACATATCTCAGCGATCTTCGAACGCGGCGGCCGGCGTATCCGGCTGCATAATTTCTACGTTCCGGCCGGCGGCGACGAGCCGGATCGGACGATCAATCCGAAATTCGGCCATAAGCTCGACTTCATCGAGGAGATGAAGCGGCTGCATGCCAATGCCGAGCCAAACACCTCCGCGATCCTTGTCGGCGATCTCAACATTGCGCCGCTCGAACACGACGTCTGGTCGCACAAGCAATTGCTGAAGATCGTCAGCCATACGCCGGTTGAAACCGACGGGTTGATCGAGGTGATGAAGCGCGGCGCCTGGCTCGATCTGATGCGCCAGCAGGTACCGGAGCACGAGAAGCTCTATACGTGGTGGAGCTACCGCGCCAAGGATTGGGAAGCGGCCGATCGCGGTCGCCGTCTCGACCACATCTGGTCGTCATCCGATCTCGGCCCGCATCTGCAGCGCATCGAAATCCTGAAAGCGGCGCGCGGCTGGGACCGCCCGTCCGACCATGTGCCGGTGACCGCGCATTTCAATCTCTGAGACTGAATTCAAGAGCTGCCAGGCCAAAGGCCGGAGTCTCGAACCACGAGGGTCGGCCTCCGGTTCCGCAATCGCCGAGGCCGGAGTCTCAGGAAAAGCGATGCAGTAACGCCGCGGCCTGCTTGGCGAGAACGGCGAAATTTTCGCGGACGCGGTTTTGGATGAGCAGACCGGCGTCGGGATATTCCTCGATCAGCCGGTGAAACAGCGCGCGTGTGATGCGGATGACATCGGAGTCCTCCAGCGCCACGGCGGTATATTTGCGCTCCACCAGCGTCACCAGCGCCAGCTCGGAGAGCATGGCACCGGCGTGCACGGTGGCCTCGACATGCGGTTGCCCGTCAGCATCAAGGGTGCTCAGCTCGAAACTGCCGTGGGCGATGACATAGGCGCATTCGGCCGGCGATTTTTCGCGGAACAGAGTAAGCCCGGTCGTGACATGACGGCGGTCGGCGCCGAAGGCGATCAACCGCAATGGCTCATCGCCCATGCCGTGGAACAGCGGCAATTGCGACAGCAGACGGATATCGTCGTTGAGCGCCATCTCTATCGCCTACGGAATGATCTTGTAGCCGCCGTTTTCCGTCACCAGGATTTCGGCGTTGGAGGGATCGCGCTCGATCTTCTGGCGCAGGCGATAGACATGGGTTTCCAGCGTGTGGGTGGTGACGCCGGAATTGTAGCCCCAGACCTCCTCGAGAAGGATGTCGCGGGTGACGACCTTCTGGTCGGCGCGGTAGAGATAGCGGATGATCGCCGCTTCCTTCTCCGTCAGGCGGATCTTCTGGCCGTCTTCCGTGGTCAGCAGCTTCTGGCTCGGCTTGAAGAGATAGCGGCCGACCGTGAAAGTCGCGTCCTCGCTCTGCTCGTGCTGGCGCAGTTGCGCGCGGATGCGGGCGAGCAGCACGGCGAAACGGAAGGGCTTGGTGACATAGTCGTTGGCGCCGGCTTCAAGGCCGAGAATGGTGTCGGAATCGGTGTCGTGGCCCGTGAGCATGATAATCGGAGCCTTGAAGCCGTTCTTGCGCAGCAGCTTCACAGCTTCGCGGCCATCCATATCGGGCAGGCCGACATCCATGATCAACAGATCGACGGGAGCGCCACGGGCGGCCTGGACGCCCTTTCCGGCGGTCGCCTCCTGCAGAACCGTGAACTCCTCATAAAGGGACAGTTGCTCGACCAGCATTTCACGCAGGTCGTTGTCATCATCCACCAGCAGAATGGTGCGTGCGGTCATGCGGTTGCGGTCCTCGTTCTATTGCCTCTTAAGTCCTACGCCAAATTGCATTTTTAGCAAGTCGTGAGGCAGCCCAGGCTTGGTCGTCCAATTGAAACTGCTATGATTTCAAACGAAATCACACGCAAAGCAAAAACATGTGAGGAAAATGCAAAAAGCAAGGGCGGGCGGCAGGCGGGCCGTTTCCACAATCGTCGTCCGTCCGGCGCCGGGGAAACCCACGCGCGCTTTGGTGCAGATCGGGCCGCTGACGGTGCCGGCGGCGATCGGCCGATCGGGGCGCAGCGTGCTTAAGCGGGAAGGGGATGGCGCAACGCCGATTGCGGCGATGAAGCTGCTTTATGGCTTTATTCGTGGCGACCATATCCCCTTCCTTCAGACGCCTTTGCAGATGCGGCGTATTCGCAAGGACATGCTCTGGTGCGACCAACCAGAGGACGCCAATTATAACCGGCTCGTCAAAGCGCCGTTCAAGCCAAGCCATGAAGAGATGCTGCGGCGTGACGGGCTCTACGACATTTGCGTCGTGCTCGATTGGAACATCCGCTCGCGCCGGCGCCATCGCGGCTCGGCAATCTTCTTTCATCTGATCAGGCCTGGCTACGAGCCGACGGCGGGCTGCGTCGCAGTCAATCTTCGCGACATGCAGCGAATCCTTCCGCTGCTTCGCAAGGGGACGATCATCCGGGTTCTCTGAGCGGTGGGCTGGGATTAAAATTCTGGGTAGTGGGCTGGGGTTAAAATACCGACATTCCCCACTATATAGGTTTGCGACCGGTGCGCCCGCGCGGGCTGAGGCCGGAACCTTTTCTTTGCGAATTTAAATCACGCCTTCACTCCACCCACCTCTCATTCCTTGGAGACTTATCGTGACCACGCAACCGACAATCACGTTCAATGACGGCAATGCCATTCCGCAGGTCGGCCTTGGCGTCTGGCAGACGCCGGAAAACGTAGCGCCCATGGCTGTCAGCACGGCCCTGAAGGCCGGCTATCGCCATGTCGACACGGCTGCCATCTATGCCAATGAAGATGGCGTCGGCGAAGGCATGCGCCAGTCCGGCGTTGCCCGCAAGGATATCTTCCTGACCACCAAGCTCTGGAACGAAGCCCAGGGTTTCGACTCGACCCTGAGGGCATTCGATGAAAGCCTGAAGCGCCTCGGCACCGACTATGTCGATCTCTATCTCATCCATTGGCCGTCGCCGCATCGTGGTCGCTATCTCGATAGCTGGAAGGCTTTCCTGCGCATCAAGGAAGAAGGCCGTGCCCGCTCGATCGGCGTTTCCAATTTCGGCAAGGAACATCTGGACCGCATCATCGGCGAGACCGGCGTCACCCCGGTGTTGAACCAGATCGAGCTACATCCGACCTTCCAGCAGAAAGCCCTGCGCGAGGTGCACGACAAGCTCGGCATCAAGACGGAGTCCTGGAGCCCGCTCGGCCAGGGCCAGCTTCTCGGCAATGCCGTCATCGGCAAGGTCGCCGCCAAGCATGGCCGCACGCCGGCTCAGATCATCATCCGATGGCACATAGACAACGGGCTGATCGTCATCCCGAAATCGGTGACACCGAGCCGCATCGAAGAAAACCTCAAGGTGTTCGACTTCAAGCTTGATGCGGATGATCTCGCCGAAATCGCCAAGCTGGATTCGGCTGGCGGACGCATCGGGCCGGACCCGATGAAGGCAGCGTTCTGATCGTCGGAGTTCGTGGAGGGATTACCTCTTCGCCTGATATTCGGAGGCCCGGAGCGAATACTCCGGGCCGCTCTGCGTCTTTGCAGTCGCGACCTCTTCAAATGCGGCGGCGGAGTGCATTGACCACCAGGGCGAAGGCCGGTGAGGCCTGCCGCCTGCTTGGATAGTAGAGGTGGTATCCGGTAAATGGCGGGCACCAATCCTCGAGAACCCTGACGAGCCGCCCGTCGTGAAGATAGGGCTGCACGACATCCTCTGGAAGATATGCCAACCCCAAACCTGCCAAGGCCGCATTCAGGCGGAGCGCGATATTGTTGAACACGAGCTGGCCTTCGACCCGCACCTTCAACTCCCGTCCTTCCTTCTCGAATTCCCAAGCGTAGATGCCGCCATAGGTCGGCAGGCGCAGATTGATGCAATTGTGACCGGTCAGATCCTGCGGTGTCAGGGGTTTCGGCCTGTTCTCAAAATATGCGGGAGCGCCGACGGCGGCCATGCGCATGTCCGGGCCGATGCGAACCGCGATCATGTCTCTCGCCACCTGTTCGCCCAGCCGAACGCCGGCATCATACCGTTCGGCGACGATATCGGTCAGGCCATAGTCGACGATAATCTCCACATGGACATCAGGGTATTGCGGCAGCAATGGTTCCAGGGCCGGCCAAAGGATGGTTTCGGCCGCGTGCTCGCCGGCGGTGATGCGAATGGTGCCCGCCGGCTTTTCGCGAAATTCGCTGAGGGCGGCCAGTTCATTTTCGATCTCGTCGAAGCGGGGACCTATGGTCACCAGCAATCGCTCGCCTGCTTCGGTCGGCGAGACGCTGCGGGTGGTGCGCGTTAGCAGCCTCAGCCCCAGACGAGCCTCAAGTCCCCGGATGGTATGGCTGAGCGCCGATTGCGAAACCCCGAGTTTTGCGGCTGCTTTGGTGAAACTCTGTTCCCGCGCCACGGCGAGGAACGCAATCAGGTCATTGATGGGCTGACGCGGCATTCATGAATCTTTCTCATAAGCCTTTGCCACTTCTACCATCTAATCGAGACTAATCGCACGTCCTAAATTCCGAGCATCAGCAGCCGACTTCATCGTGCTGCCTTTCGATAAAGGACAAAGATCATGGACATCAAACGAAACGGTTCGCAGCCATCGGGCAAGGGACCGGCCGACTGGTTCACGGGAACGGTGCGTATAGATCCGCTGTTCCAACCCCATGATTCCACGCGTGCGGCCGCTGCCAGCGTCACATTCGAGCCGGGCGCTCGCACGGCATGGCATACCCACCCCGTCGGCCAAACCCTGATCGTGACGGCCGGGCTCGGCCGGGTGCAGCGCGAGGGTGGCCCGATCGAAGAGATACGGCCAGGGGATATTGTCTGGTTCGCTCCGGGCGAGAAGCATTGGCACGGCGCTTCTTCCACCACGGCCATGACTCATATCGCCATCCAGGAACACCGCGACGGCAAGGTCGTCGAGTGGATGGAGCATGTCAGCGACGAGCAATATCAAGCCTGAGGGAGAAGAAGCCATGCAGATGCGCAAACTTGGAAACAACGGTCTCGAAGTCTCAGCCCTCGGTCTCGGCTGCATGGGCTTGAGCTATGGCTATGGCCCGGCAACGGACACGCAGGAGGCAATCAAGCTGATCCGCTCGGCCTTCGAACGCGGCGTCACCTTCTTCGACACCGCCGAAGCCTACGGCCCCTACAAGAATGAGGAGCTTCTGGGCGAAGCCTTGGCGCCCATTCGGGAAAAGGTCGTGATCGCAACGAAGTTTGGTTTCGAATTCGATGCGAATGGCGGCCAGAGCGGCATGAACAGCCGGCCGGAACACATCCGCAGCGTTGCCGAAGCCGCCCTGAAACGCCTGAAGACCGACGTCATCGACCTGTTCTATCAACATCGCGTCGATCCGAATGTCCCGATCGAGGATGTCGCCGGTGCGGTGAGGGATCTGTTCCGGGAAGGCAAGGTCAAGCATTTCGGATTGTCGGAGGCCGGCGCGCAGACGATCCGGCGTGCTCACGCGGTCCAACCGGTCGCAGCCCTTCAGAGCGAATATTCGCTCTGGTGGAGAGAGCCGGAACAAGAGGTTCTGCCGACACTCGAAGAACTTGGCATCGGCTTCGTTCCCTTCAGCCCGTTGGGGAAAGGCTTCCTCACTGGCGCGATCAGCGAAAACACCACATTCGACAGCAAGGACTTCCGCAACATCGTGCCGCGCTTCACGCCGGAAGCCCGAAAAGCCAACCAAGCCCTTGTCGATCTGCTTGGCACGATCGCGGTGCAGAAGCGGGCAACATCGGCTCAGATCGCCCTTGCCTGGCTGCTCGCGCAAAAGCCCTGGATCGTTCCGATCCCCGGCACCACCAAGATGCACAGGCTTGAGGAGAACATCGGAGCGGCTGATGTCACGCTTACCACCGACGATCTCCGCAATATCGAAAATGCCCTTTCGCAGATCGCTGTGCAGGGGGACCGTTATCCTCCGCATCTGCAAGCAAGGGTCAACCGCTAAGGGCAAGCCGCCCGGAAAGGAAAAGCCATGACAAAGGCATCACGGACAAGGTGGTTGTCATCACCGGAGCAAGCAGTGGCCTCGGCGAGGCGGCTGCCCGCCGTCTGGCGAAAGACGGAGCGAAACTGGCGCTCGGCGCTCGTCGTCTCGATCGCTTGAAGACTCTTGCCGAAGAGCTTTCGCTGGATCCTCAAGCCGTTCTGCAGACTGATGTGACGCAGTTCGAGCAGGTCAAGCGTCTCGTCGATCATGCAGTGAAGCTCCACGGCCGCATCGACGTCATCATCAACAATGCCGGGCTGATGCCGCACTCCCCTCTGGAGCGCTGCAGGATTGAGGATTGGGATCGCATGATCGATGTGAATCTCAAGGGCGTACTTTACGGCATCGGCGCGGCGCTGCCCCACATGAAGGCGCAGAAGAGCGGTCACATCATCAACGTGTCCTCGGTGGCCGGCCACAAGGTCAATCCGGGAGGAGCGGTCTATGCCGCAACGAAGCATGGTGTGCGGGTGATCTCCGAGGGGCTGCGGCAGGAGGTCAAACCTTACAACATCCGGACAACCATTATCTCGCCCGGTGCGGTCGCAACCGAACTTCCCGACAGCATCACCGAAGCCGACGTCGCCGAGCGTGTCCGGAAGGTCTATGAACTTGCTATTCCCGCCGATTCCTTTGCGAGCATGGTTGCGTTTGCCATGAGCCAGCCGGAAGACGTTGACATCAACGAGATCCTGTTCAGGCCGACCCGACAAGAATATTGAGCGTGAAAGTGGCCCGTGATCTGCGGGCCACTTTTCGGAGGTTCAGTTTGCGGCGGAGTTCTCCAGCGCAGGGGTTTCGAGGTCGGCCAAATATTTGCCGAGCAAAGCGTTCAGCGCTGCTCTCTCTTCCTCTGACAGACCTGCGACAAGACGGGCCTGTGTCTCGACATGGGCCGCCACTGCGCTGTCGATCAGCGCAAATCCTTTTTCGGTCAGCGATACCAGAAAGCTGCGGCCGTCTTCGGGGTTCGTACTACGGGCAACGAGACCTGCTTTTTCCAGTTGATCAATGCGGTTGGTCATGGTGCCGGAGGTAACCATCATGGCGGCCATGAGATCGCTGGGTGAGAGAGCATAGGGCGCTCCCGAGCGGCGCAAGGTCGCCAGCACGTCGAAGGTTGCGCGATTCAAGTCGAATTGCGCGAAAGTCCTCTCCATCTCGCGGCCGAGATGGTGGGCGACGTTTCCGAGGCGGCCGATCAATCCCATCGGAGTGGTGTCGAGATCGGGCCGTTCCCTTTTCCATTGGGCAAGAATCTTGTCGATGCGATCCATGCCGAGACATCGCCATGGAAAAATCTTGACGTCAAGATATTTTGAATTACCTTGAGGTCAAGATAAATTCGGACGTATGACATGACGCGCAATTCCGACCTGTTACTGACCGCCGTCTCGCCGGCAATATGGGGCAGCACCTATCTGGTAACGACGGAACTTCTGCCGGCCGGCTATCCACTGACGGTCGCCTTGTTGCGTGCGTTGCCCGCCGGGCTGCTTCTGCTCGCCATTGTCCGGCGATTGCCGCATGGCATCTGGTGGGCGAGGTCGCTCGCCCTCGGGGCGCTGAATTTCTCCGTCTTCTGGTGGATGCTGTTTATCTCGGCCTATCGGTTGCCGGGCGGAGTGGCGGCGACCGTCGGCGCCATACAGCCGTTGATCGTCATCGTGCTCGCGCGGCTCTTGCTCGGCTCGCCGATCCGCGGCCTTTCCATTGTGGCGGCCCTTGCAGGCATTGTCGGCGTCGCCTTCCTGATCCTTACGCCGCGGGCGGCGCTCGATCCTCTCGGCATTGCGGCTGGGGTTGGCGGTGCCGTCTCCATGGCGACCGGCACTGTGCTCAGCCGGCGCTGGCGGCCGGATGTCTCGCCACTCACCTTCACCGCTTGGCAATTGACGTCAGGCGGCTTGCTGTTGCTGCCTTTCGCCCTGATGATGGAACCGCCGCTTCCCTTTCCAACTGCCGCCAATATCTTGGGTTTTGCCTATCTCGGCCTCATTGGAGCGGCGCTCACCTATATTCTCTGGTTTCGCGGCCTGTCGCGGCTGGAGCCATCCGTCGTCTCGCCGCTCGGCTTTCTCAGTCCGATGACCGCGGTGATCCTCGGCTGGTGGGTGCTGGACCAGCAACTCAGCCCGATTCAGATCCTGGGCATTGCCATCGTGCTCGGCAGTGTCTGGCTCAGTCAACGCGCGCAGCAGCTTCCTTCCGTCAGGAAATCAGCGCCCGCCGATCCGGCAATCGCGTCGGAACGATAGAGTAGCGAGGTGGGGAGCTGATCAGTGCTCTCTCCATTGAGCCAAACAAAAAAGGCGGCCCGAAAGCCGCCTTTTCCATTGGTTATCTAAAACCGATCAGTTCCATTCGCGGATATCGACGAAGTGGCCGGCGATCGCGGCGGCTGCGGCCATGGCGGGCGACACCAGATGCGTGCGGCCTTTGAAGCCCTGGCGGCCTTCGAAGTTGCGGTTCGAGGTCGAAGCGCAGCGCTCACCCGGCTTCAGGCGGTCGTCGTTCATGGCGAGGCACATGGAACAGCCCGGCTCGCGCCAGTCGAAACCGGCAGCCTTGAAGATCTTGTCGAGGCCTTCGGCTTCCGCCTGTTCCTTCACCAGGCCGGAGCCCGGAACGATCATGGCGTTGACGGTCGAGGCCACCGTCTTGCCTTCGACGACCTTGGCGACAGCGCGCAGGTCTTCGATGCGGCCGTTGGTGCAGGAGCCGATGAAGACGCGGTCGATATTGATCTCGGTCATCGGCGTGCCCGGCTTCAGGCCCATATAGTCGAGCGCACGCCACTTGGAGGCACGTTTGGTCTCGTCCTGGATCTCGTCTGGGTTCGGAACGATGCCCTGCACGGAGACGACGTCTTCCGGCGAAGAGCCCCAGGAGACGATCGGCGGCAGGCTTGCGGCATCGAGCTTGACGACGCGGTCGTAATGCGCGCCTTCGTCCGACTTCAGCGTCTTCCAGTAGGCGACTGCCTGTTCCAGTGCTTCGCCCTTCGGCGCGCGCGGCTTGCCCTTGATGTATTCGAAGGTGGTCTCATCCGGCGCGATCAGGCCGGCGCGGGCGCCGCCTTCGATCGACATGTTGCAGATGGTCATGCGGCCTTCCATCGACAGCGCGCGAATGGCTTCGCCGGCATATTCGATGACGTAGCCGGTACCGCCGGCGGTGCCGATCTCGCCGATGATGGCGAGGATGATGTCCTTGGCGGTGACGCCGGGCGGAAGCTGACCGTCGACCTGCACCAGCATGTTCTTCGCCTTCTTCTGGATCAGCGTCTGGGTCGCCAGAACATGCTCCACTTCGGACGTGCCGATGCCGTGCGCCAGCGAGCCGAAGGCGCCGTGGGTCGAGGTGTGGCTGTCGCCGCAGACGATGGTCATGCCGGGCAGGGTGAAGCCCTGCTCGGGGCCGATGATGTGGACGATACCCTGGCGCTTGTCGTTCTCGGAGTAGTATTCGACACCGAATTCGGCGGCGTTCTTGGCGAGCGCCTCGACCTGGATGCGGCTTTCCTCGTTCTTGATGCCGAGATGGCGATCGGGCGAGGTGGGGACGTTATGGTCGACGACGGCGAGCGTCTTTTCCGGCGCGCGGACCTTGCGGCCAGTCATGCGCAGGCCTTCGAAGGCTTGCGGCGACGTCACTTCGTGAACGAGGTGACGGTCGATGTAGAGAAGACAGGTGCCATCGTCTTGGGCGTCAACGAGATGGTCATCCCAGATTTTGTCGTAAAGGGTGCGTGGAGCGCTCATGGCTACAAATCCATATTGGCATTGTCGAAAATGGGGGGTGACGGATCAGGACCGTCGGCCTCGGGAGTGATCAGCGAAGTCGGCTGTTGAGCGCGCCCGAAATCATCGCAAAGAATCGGGCCGGCAGGCGCTTGTGGTCCTGCAGCACGAAAGCCGTGACGACTTGTCCGTCTTTGCTCATGATCTTATTCATGCCGATGCTCATACCAATTTTCAAAACCTTCGGCAATGGTGGCGATGTGACAGCATTCTGTCGCACAAAACCGCGAAGTCGATCCAACGTCACCGTCTATGCCGTTCGCGCATCCGTTTCTCGAACCTGCGCAGCACCAGCGACAGGCCGACCGTCAGGATCAGGTAGATATAGGCGAGGATCGAGTAGCTTTCAAAATAGCGAAAGGAACCGGAGGAGTAGATCTTGGCAAGCTGGGTGATGTCGGCGACGCCGAGTACGGAAACCAGCGAGCTGTCCTTCACCATCGCAATGAAATCGTTGGAGAGCGGCGGGAAAATGACGCGAAAGGCCTGCGGCGCGACGACATGGCGGAAACGCCGGTAGCGCGACAGGCCAAGTGCCTTCGCCGCCTCGATCTGACCGTTATCGACGGCCTGGATGCCGGCACGGAAGACTTCGGCGATGAAGGCGGCATAGGCGATCATCAAGGCGACGATCGCTCGCCACATCAACGGCACGTCGCGCACCAGAAGCGGCTCGGTCCAGCCGGCTGCGGCAAGCGGCGATGTGACCGTATTGTAGAGCGCGACGAAGGCCGGCGCGCCGACGAAGGCAATATAGGACAGCAGCACCAGGATCGGGATGCCGCGAATGACTTCGACATAGAAGCGGGAGGTCTGGCGCAGGATCAGGCTGTCCGTAAGACCGAGCAGCGCGACGCCGAGGCCGAGCGCCATCGCCAACGTGAAGGCGACGATCGTGACGAAGATCGTCGTACCGATGCCTCGGACGACGGTCGTGAAGACCTGCGCGTAGAGATCGCTGGTGACGATGGCGATTGCAATGACTATGCCGATAAGAACAAGGACGACCAGCCACCAGGGAAAGTCGTCCTTGCTATGGTGCCCGCCCGGGCCTGCTTGCTGCACCATCAGAGCGGGCTTCCAGCTTTAGTCAGCATGCGGCTTACTGGCCCATCTTGTAATCGAGGAACCACTTCTTGTTCAGGGCGTCGAAGGTGCCGTCCGCCTTCAGGCTGGCGATGGCGGCGTTGACCGGAGCAACGAGATCGGAGCCCTTCGGGAAGATGAAGCCGAAATCCTCGGTGCCGAGCGGATCGCCGGTCAGCTTCAGTGCGCCGTTCGAAGCGTCGACATAACCCTTGCCGGCGGTGCCGTCGGTCAGAACCACGTCGACATCGCCTGTCTTCAGAGCCTGCACGGTCGCGCCGAAGGTCTCGAACAGCTTGATGCGCGGGTTCTGCTCATTGCCGTCGAGCACTTCATAGACGGCGGTGTAGAAGGGCGTCGTGCCCGGCTGCGCGCCGACCAGGCCTTCCTTGAAGGAGGCGAAGCTCTTGGCGTCGGTAAAACGCTTTTCATCGCTACGCACCAGCATGAACTGCTGCGAGCGCATATATGGATCGGAGAAGTCGACCTTCTGCTTGCGATCTTCCTTGATCGTGATGCCGGTCATGCCGATGTTGTATTGGTTTTCGGAGACGGCCTGGATCATCGCGTCCCAGCTCGTGTTCTGGTACTCGACCTTGAAGTTCAGCCGCTTGGCGATCTCGTTCATCGCGTCATATTCCCAACCGATCGCCTTGCCGGACTTGGGGTCTACGAATTGCAGGGGCGGATAGGCATTCTCGGTGACGACGACCACAGTCTTGCCGTTCAGATTCGGCAGGTCGGCGGCGAAGGAGGCAAAGGGTGCAAGCACGAGGGCGGTGAGGCCCACAAGGAACGAACGACGGAATGCCATGGAAATCTCCCCGGATAGCGTGATGGAAAATTGTCATATTTAGAAAGCGGATGGCAAGGCTATTGCCATGATGGCGATGATAAAAACAGAAAAGCCGCTCCAAAGCTTGTGGTCTGTGGAGAATTTTCCTTCGTCTTTTTCCTCGCAACAAAAAAGGCGACCCGAAGGCCGCCTTGATCTCTGCAATCCCAGGGGAAAGCTTATTCTGCTGCCGGTTCCGCGGCGGCGGCTGCAGCGGCTTCTGCTGCTGCCTTTGCTTCGGCGGCTTCCGCTGCTGCCTTTTCGGCTGCGAGAGCCTGAGCTGCGGCAACCTTTTCAGCCTCGACGCGAGCCTTTTCCTCGGCAATGGCCTGGCGCTCGGAATCGTTGAGCTTGCGGGCGCGCGTGCCGGTGTTTTCAACGATACGGGCAGCCTTGCCGCGCAGATCGCGCAGGTAGTAGAGCTTGGCGCGACGGACCTTACCGCGGCGAACGACTTCGACGCTTTCGATCATCGGGGAGTAAACCGGGAATACGCGCTCGACGCCTTCGCCGTAGGAGATCTTGCGGACCGTGAAGTTTTCCTGCAGACCGCCGCCGGAGCGAGCGATGCAGACGCCTTCATAGGCCTGAACGCGGGTACGGTTGCCTTCCGTGACCTTCACGTTGACGCGGACGGTGTCGCCGGCCGAGAACTCGGGAAGGGTACGCTTGGCTTCGATCTTGGCGGCCTGTTCGGCTTCCAACTGCTGAATGATGTTCATGTTATCAACCTCTTTGTTGGTTCAACAGCCAGAGCGCCCTGAACAATCTATCTTTGGTCGGACCCTGAAGTCTCGCCTTGGATATATGCCCGCAAAGGCAGGAGCGAATACGTCTGCTTTTCTTTGGTGGTTGATGGGAAATTTCCCATGCCGGGCGCGCACATATCCTATTGTCGCGGCTTTGTCACCCCTTGCGAGGCAATTTCATGCGCGAAACGTCCGCTTTTGCGAGGACTCGCTCCTTTTACTGGCTAAAAAATAAGCCGATATCGGAAGCGTTTAAATAATTGTCAAAACTCAAGTCGTGCTGCACACTTAATCGTCAGGGGAACTAAAAAAGAGGCAGCTATGACAGTGAATAATCCATCGCCCTCGCTTTATAACGTGGATCTGGCGCCAGCCGAAGAACGAAAGTGGGGGGCTTTCAGCATTTTCAACGTCTGGACCTCAGACGTCCACAGCCTGTGGGGCTATTATCTGGCCGCGAGCCTTTTTCTGCTCTGCGGCAGTTTCATCAATTTCGTCATCGCCATCGGCATCGGCTCGCTGGTGATTTTCTTTTTCATGAGCCTCGTGGGCAATGCCGGCGTAAAGACCGGCGTGCCCTTCCCGGTGCTGGCGCGTGCTTCGTTCGGCACGTTCGGCGCCAATCTGCCGGCGCTGGTGCGCGCCGTCGTTGCCTGCTTCTGGTATGGCGCGCAGACGGCCGCCGCCTCGGGCGCGATCGTCGCGCTGCTGATCCGCAACGACAGTCTTCTTGCCTTCCATCAGAATAGCCATTTGCTCGGCCATTCCACCCTGGAAGTCATTTGCTACGTCGTCGTATGGGGCCTGCAGTTGCTGATCATTCAGCATGGCATGGAGACGGTGCGCAAGTTCCAGGATTTGGCCGGTCCTGCGGTCTGGGTGATGATGCTTTTCCTCGCGGTCTATCTGATTGTGAAGTCCGGCACCTTCTCCTTCGGTTCCGAAATTCCGCGGGACGTGCTGCTCGAAAAGACCAAGGATGCCGGCGTGCCGGGTGAACCCGGCAGCTTTGCCGCGCTTGCCGCAGTCGCCGCCACCTGGATCACCTATTTCGCAGCGCTCTATCTGAACTTCTGCGATTTCTCGCGCTACGCCACGGACACGAAAACCCTGCGCAAGGGCAATCTCTGGGGTCTGCCGATCAATCTTCTGGCGTTCTGCCTCGTTGCGGGCGTGACGACGACGGCGGCATATGCCGTCTATGGCGAAGTGCTGCTGCATCCGGAAGCGATCTCGGCAAAATTCGACAGTTGGTTCCTGGCCTTGCTGGCGGCGCTCACCTTCGCGGTGGCGACGCTCGGTATCAACGTCGTGGCGAATTTCGTCTCGCCGGCCTTCGACTTCGCCAATGTCTTCCCGAAGCATATCAGCTTCAAGCGCGGTGGCTTGATCGCGGCGTTGATTGCGCTGGTGCTTTATCCCTTTGCGCCATGGGAGACGGGTGCCGCGCATTTCGTCAACTTCATCGGTTCCACCATGGGTCCGATCTTCGGTATCATGATGGTCGACTACTATCTGATCCGAAAAGGTCAGCTAAACGTCGAGGGGCTTTATCATGAGAACGGCGAGTTCGAATTCCAGAGCGGTTGGCACCTCAACGCTTTGATCGCCTTCGTCATTGGCGGCCTGTTCTCGTCGATCCTGCCGACCTTCACCAGCATCCTGCCGGATTGGTGGGGAACCTACGGCTGGTTCTTCGGCGTCGCCATCGGCGGCGGGGTCTATTACGTGCTCAGGATGCGCGCCGCGCCGGCCGCTGCCGCTTTGCAGAAGTAACATCTGAGCCCGGCTTCTTCGGTCGGGCCTTTCTGCCAAGAAGCTTTGATCCGCCACTTCTGAAGTGGCGGATCAAGCAAATCCAGCCGTGCAGTTTATAACGGCAGCGGTTTGCCCGCCTGCTCGCTGACCATGTACTCGGCATACCACGTCGGCCATTCCTCATCGCGCTGGCCGGTCCGCTTCTCGTGCTCGCCATGGGCCATCTCAGCACGGCGGAGCGCGCTTGCGAGATCGGTCGGCGAGGTGAATGTCGTCGCGCTCGCGTCCACGCGTCCGGGCAATCTTCCTGTGATCTCCTGCAATAGCCAGCCGTTGCCATCCGGATCGTTGAACGATGCGAAGGAGCGGTAGCTGCGTTGATCGGGATCTCGACCGCTGACCCGGACACGCCCGAACAGGTAGGGTTCGTCCGCGCCAGCGTAAACGCCGCTGGCGTCGTGGAACACCTCGCTGATCTCGGCGCCGCGGCTGCGCAGCTCCTTGCGGGCGGCTTCGATGTCGGAGACAATCAGGTATAGGCCCTTTGCGGAGCCGGGTGCTGCTCCAGTGACGTTCTTGCCGAAGATAACAGAGCAGCCGGAACCCGGCGGCGTAAACTGGATGACGCGGTAGCCGCCATCGTCAGAGGCGAAATCGGCGTCGAGCCTCCAACCCAGCCCATCGTAAAAGCGCTTGGCGCGATCGACATCCGAAACTGGGATGACGACAATCTCGAATTTCATATCAAGGGAATTGCTCATGCTCAGCTCCTTAGGTTTGGGTGCCTTGAGAGGAATGACACATGTTCAAATTCAAGCAGGCGGATAATAGGGATGGCACGCAGCCAGATCAATTACCCTGAGGTATTAGCGGGAGAATGCGCTACCCGGGATTGTGTAAAATTTCGATTGATCAATGAGGTTTTGGCAAGCGCCCCATCGCCTTCGATCCGCTATTCCCTGGGCGTTTGATCAAGCAAATCCGGCCGGCGTTCTTTCGTCAGCTTCTCCGCCTCTTGCCTCTGCCATTTGGCGATGGCGCCGTGATTGCCTGATGTGAGTACCGCGGGGATTTCGCGGCCTTCCCAGATCTGCGGCCGCGTATACTGCGGATGTTCGAGCAGGCCGCCTTCAAAACTTTCGTGCAGGCCGGAAAGATCGTTGCCCATGACGCCGGGCAGAATGCGGACGATGGCGTCGAGCAGGATCAGCGCCGCCGGCTCGCCGCCGGAAAGGATGTAATCGCCGATCGAGACTTCTTCGAGATTGCGCCCGTCGATCACCCGCTGGTCGACGCCTTCGAAACGGCCGCAGACGATGATGACGCCGTCGCCGGCAGCAAGTTCCCGAACGCGCTTCTGCGTCAGCGGTTTTCCACGGGGGCTCATCAGCAGGCGCGGGCGATCGTCGTTTTCGCTCGCATGGTCGATGGCGCGGGCGAGAACGTCGGGCTTCAGCACCATGCCGGCGCCACCGCCAGCCGGCGTGTCATCGACGGTTCGGTGTTTGTCGGTGGCGAAATCGCGAATCTGCACTGTGTCCAGCGACCATTGCCCGCGCTCCATCGCCTTGCCGGCGAGGGACGCGCCGAGATGGCCAGGAAACATCTCGGGGTACAGGGTCAGGATGGTTGCCCGGAAACTCATGGCCGGGTCACTTCTTTGCTTTACCGGGCCGCTTCGGTGGCTTGCCGGTGAAATCATCGGGGTTGTCGATCAGGCCGGCAGCCATCGGATCGATGAGAATCTTGCCGCCTTCCAAGTCGATTTCCAGCACGGCAGCCTCAGAGAATGGGATGAGCACCGGGCGTTTACCCGGCCCCTTCAGCTCCAGGAGATCGCCGGCGCCGAAATCATAGATGCCACTGACCGTGCCGTAGCCGGTGCCCTTGTCGTCGACCGCTTCCAGGCCTTCGAGATCGGCATAGAAGAATTCGTCGTCCTCCAGCTCGTCGTCGGGCAGGTTGTCGCGCTCGATATAGAGTTCCAGCCCGTTCAGCGCCTCGGCAGCATTGCGGTCGTTAACGCCGCGAAAGCGGACGATCACCACGTTCTTGGCTTCGCGGATTTCCAACACCTCGAAGCTGCGGCCGTCGAGGCTGTGCAGATGGCCGTAATCGCCCAGTGCTGCGGGATCGGAGGTAAATGCGCGGGCGCGCACTTCGCCTCTCAGGCCCTGTGCGGCGCCGATAGTGGCCATCAATACCGGATTTTCAAGTTTCGTCATGGTCCTGTGCCGACTGCCAGAGGATCGATTGCGTTCTCTCATAGGATGAACGCTCGCCGATGGGAACAAAAAACGGGCGGCATGTCGCCATGCCACCCGTTTCAAATGGTCGTTGCGGCTGATTATTCAGCAGCAGCGGCGGCGTCGGCAGCCTTCTGTGCCTTTTCAGCAGCGCGTTCCTGAGCGCGCTTGCCCGGCTTTGCCTTTTCCGGGTTGTTCTTGGCTTCGCGCGTTGCGATGCCGGCTTCGTTGAGGAAGCGCA
Organism: Rhizobium sp. BR 317; assembly: GCF_047445835.1. Classification (NCBI taxonomy): domain Bacteria; kingdom Pseudomonadati; phylum Pseudomonadota; class Alphaproteobacteria; order Hyphomicrobiales; family Rhizobiaceae; genus Rhizobium; species Rhizobium sp. BR 317. The sequence continues at coordinate 433,693 of NZ_JARWLB010000003.1, forward strand.
GAACGCGGTCGGTCGGCTGGGCGCCGTGGTCGAGCCAATGCTTGATGCGCTCGGCCTTGAGTTCAACGCGCTTGGCGTCGTCCTTGGCAAGCATCGGGTTCCAGGAGCCGAGGGTCTCCAGGAAACGGCCGTCGCGGGGCGAACGGGCGTCGGCTACGACGACGTGGTAATACGGGCGCTTCTTGGAGCCACCGCGGGCGAGACGAATTTTCAGTGCCATGTTCTTTACTCCTTAGGCTTTTCTTGACCGCTTCGTTTTGGCGGTATGGTTACTTCGCGCTGCTGTTTTGCGTGTCGCATGATCTCTTCCGAAAACCGCTTCACACTTTTCGGGATCATGCTTTGAGATCAGCAGCGATCTGTTCATGATGCCGGATGACTTCCTTGATGACGAAGTTCAGGAACTTCTCGGCGAAATCCGGGTCCAGATTTGCGTCCTTTGCCAGGTGGCGCAGGCGTTCGATCTGGTATTCCTCGCGCGCCGGGTCGGCCGGCGGCAGATTGTATTTGGCCTTCAGCACACCGACTTCCTTTGTGCAGCGGAAGCGTTCGGCCAGCATATGCACCAGTGCGGCATCGATATTGTCGATCGACTGGCGGTAGTTGCCCAGTTGGGCTTTGACGTCTGGATCAATCATGGGGTCTGCGATCCTTCTCACTTCTTCTTCGGCAAACCGGGCAGTCCCGGCAAACCACCGCCGAGGCCGGGGAGCTTGGCGCCGCCGAGACCCGGCAAACCGCCACCGCCGCCAAGACCGGACAATCCGCCCGGCATACCGCCGGGACGTCCGAGACCAGCGGCTTCCGCCTGCTTCTGCAGGGCTTCCAACTGCTTGGGATCGATGTTCGACAGGTCAGGCATGCCGCCCATGCCGCCGCCGAGGCCCATCTTGCCGGCAAGGCCGCCCATAAGCTGCTTCATCATGCCGCCTTTGCCCTTGCCGCCCATCATCTTCATCATGTCCGCCATCTGGCGGTGCATCTTCAGAAGCTTGTTGATGTCGGCGGCATCGGTGCCGGAGCCGCTAGCGATGCGCTTCTTGCGGGAATGCTTCAAGAGGTCCGGATTGGCGCGCTCGGCCTTGGTCATCGAGGAGATGATGGCAAGCTGGCGGCCGAAGAGCTTGTCGTTGAGGCCTGCAGCGGCCATCTTGTCCTTCATGCCGGCCATGCCGGGCATCATGCCCATAATGCCGCCCATGCCGCCCATCTTCTGCATCTGCCTGAGCTGGTCGGCCAGGTCGTTCAGATCGAACTTGCCCTTGGCCATCTTGGCGGCCATGGCGGCCGCCTTCTCGGCGTCGATATTCTCCGCCGCCTTCTCGACCAGCGAGACGATGTCGCCCATGCCGAGGATACGGTCGGCGATACGGCGGGGATGGAATTCTTCCAGCTCGCCCATCTTTTCGCCGACACCGATCAGCTTGATCGGTTTGCCGGTGACAGCGCGCATCGAAAGGGCGGCACCGCCGCGGCCGTCGCCGTCCATACGGGTCAGCACGAGGCCGGTGATGCCGACGCGCTCGTCGAAATTGCGGGCGAGATTGACAGCGTCCTGACCGGTCAAGCTATCGGCGACCAGGAGGATTTCGTGCGGATTGGACTTCTTCTTGATATCCGCCATCTCGACCATGAGCGGCTCGTCGATATGCGTACGGCCGGCGGTGTCGAGGATGACGATGTCATGACCGCCGAGCTTGGCGGCCTGCACGGCGCGCGCTGCGATATCGGTCGGCGACTGGCCGGCGATGATCGGCAGGGTGTCGACGCGCGTCTGAACACCGAGCTGGCGCAACTGCTCCTGCGCGGCCGGACGGCGCGTGTCGAGCGAGGCCATCAGGACCTTCTTGCGGTCGCGGCTCGTCATGCGGCTGGCGATCTTGGCGGTCGTAGTGGTCTTACCGGAGCCCTGCAGACCGACCATCATGACGACGACCGGGGCCGGCGCGTTGAGGTCGATGCCGACGCCTTCGCCGCCAAGCATTTCGATCAGTTCGTCATGGACGATCTTGACGACCATCTGGCCGGGCTTGATCGACTTCAGGATCTCGGCGCCTACGGCCTTTTCACGGACGCGATCGGTAAAGGAGCGTACGACATCCAGCGCCACGTCGGCTTCCAACAGCGCGCGGCGAACCTCGCGAAGTGCTGCGGAAACATCGGCTTCCGAAAGCGCGCCGCGGCCAGTCAGTCCATTCAGAATGGAACCAAGACGGTCCTGGAGGTTTTCAAACATCAGTTCTTCCTTATCGATCGCTTGGGATTTGGACTTGCGCAACTTGCGCGGTTCCTCGCCCGAAAACGTCGTGCTTTTCCATGACGAAAACAAGACGCAAAGCCAAAAAGCACCCGAGGGCGCATCGCGCTGTCGGGTGTTGACCTCCGGGATCTCTTTATACCTTAACGGGTCCCGGTCGGTGGCTCGGAGGCTTGTGCTCGTCGCAGATTGGTGGGGATAAACAGGAAACGGGTGGGAAAGTCAAGCCGAGAGGGCGGAAAGGCTTTCAAAACCCTGATGTTTAACCCACATCTCAGCCAAGAGAAAAATCCATCGGCGTATTCATGACAGATAGATCCGGTTCCAGGAAGACATCGAACCCCTATTATCAAGGTCCAATCTCCGATCACTTCGACGGGCTACGCTTCTTTAATCCGGGCGGCGTGGAACCGGGTGGTCTTAGTGACCTGTTGAAATGGAAACTTGGCGGCGGGCGGGCGCGTTGGCCTCGTCCGGTCGTCAGCCTGTTTCCGCCGGCCAGGCCCGACAGGCGTGTTTTCGGCGACGTCTTGCGGGTCACCATGATCGGCCATGCCTCGATGCTGATCCAGGCGGCCGGTCTCAATATATTGACCGATCCTGTGTGGTCGGAACGCGTGAGCCCTTTCACCTTCATCGGCCCCAAACGGGCGGTTCCGCCCGGTATCCGCTTCGAAGACCTGCCGCCGATCGATCTCGTGCTGGTCTCGCACAATCACTATGATCATCTCGATCTCGCGACGCTGAAGCGGCTGCACGAGACGCACGCGCCAAAAATCCTCACGCCGCTCGGCAACGATGCCGTTATCCGCCGTGGGGCGCCCGGTGCCCAGATCACGACAATGGATTGGGGCGATCGCATCGCCATTGCCGACAAGGTGACGGTCGATGCCGAGCCTTGCCATCACTGGTCGGCGCGTGGCGCCGGCGACCGTCGCATGGCGCTCTGGGCCGCTTTCGTCATCACGACGCCTGCCGGCAAGATCTACCATATTGGCGATACCGGCTTTCATGGCGGCTTGAATTATGAGGCCGCGCGGCAAAAACACGGCAGCTTCCGCCTCGCCATCCTGCCTTTCGGCGCCTACGAACCGCGCTGGTTCATGAAGGGCCAGCATCAGAATCCGGAAGAAGCGGTCAAGGGCATGAAGCTCTGCAACGCCGCCCACGTCGCCGGCCACCATTTCGCGACCTTCCAGCTCACCGACGAGGCGATCGATGCGCCGGTTCACGCGCTGGACGCGGCCCTGAAGGCCGAGGGCGTGGAAGCGGATCGGTTCCGACCGCTGAGAGCGGGGGAAGTGTTCGATGTGCCGATGGTTTAAGACCAAACACTTTGACAGTGATGTGGGGAGGAGTTGGATTGGAACGATCGCCTGCCCAACCGTTTAGATCATCACTGTAGTGCCAGCAGATAGGAGCTTTGTATTCTTTATCAGTGACGCGAGTTCGCCAAAACGAGATATCTCGATGCTCCTTGCCTTCGAAGCTGCTTAGCGTCGGAGTGAGCTGATAGCGATCCACTTTGCTTCTTCCGGCCGCCTTATGTGCCAGTACTTCCAACCGTCAAGGTTAGTTCGCTTATCGTCTTTTGTTAGAGCGACACCGCCGGCCGCCGCAGAAGGGCTGGTGTACCGATCCCCTTCGACCATCCATGCCCCGTTTTGAATGATGCCCGTATGAACGCGGCCATTGTATTCCATCCGTAGTTCGGTGCCGTGTGGTAGTGTGACGCCTTTGCTTGCCCAAGGACGGCTTCCACTAGGTGTGACTTGGGTGGCATGCGCTTGGCCTTCGATTTGGAGCAGGCGCCGAAGCACGGTGTTAGGCGTTTCAGCAAAACTTTGTCGCGCTAGCTCGATCCGTTTATGCACGTCGAAGTCAATTTCAATAGTCCGCAGTTCTGTCATGCAGGCCTCCTTTGATAGTCCGCAATTGAAAGTTAAAATAGTAATTTAAGTAAGTAAAGGAGAAAAGGAGGTCTCGTGCAGCTTGCGTTGCGGCCCGTGGTGGTGGAAGGCGAAACATTGCCAGCCAGACAAGGCCGTCTCTTGCACTTTGCGCCAATGTGTGGGCCCTCTCCTCGCAGATGGGCAGAGGGAGTCATCATGCCACTGGTAATTCCCCCGCATTTCCGCCATATACAGCTCGAAAACACTGACGGACATACCAGCATGAGCAATACGGTCGAATTCGCGCGGATGAACGGGCTTGGCAACAAGATCCTGGTTGTCGACATGCGTGGCCGGAAAGATGTGGTGACAGCGGCGGCGGCGATTGCGCTGAATGCCGATCCGGCCACTGAGTTCGATCAGATCATGGCGATCCACGACCCGAAGGCGCAAGGCACCGACGCCTGGATCGATATTCTGAATTCCGATGGCACCAAGGCGCAGGCCTGCGGCAATGGTACGCGCTGCGTCGTGCAGGCGCTGGCCGCCGAGACCGGCAAGAAGATATTCACCTTCCAAACGGTCGCCGGCATTCTGAATGCCGTCGAGCACGAGGACGGCACGATTTCGGTCGATATGGGTAAGCCGGTCTTCGCCTGGGACAAGATCCCGCTCGCCGAGGAATTCGCCGATACGCGCCGTATCGAGCTGCAGATCGGGCCGATCGACAATCCTGTCCTGCATTCGCCTTCGGCCATGTCGATGGGCAATCCGCATGCGATCTTCTGGGTCGACAAGGACCCGATGTCTTACGATCTCGCCCGCTTTGGACCGCTGCTCGAAAACCATCCGATGTTTCCCGAGCGCGCCAATATCACCTTGGCGCAGGTGCTTTCGCCGACCACGCTGCGCACGCGCACCTGGGAGCGCGGCGCGGGGCTGACGCTTGCTTGCGGCTCGGCCGCCTGTTCGGCCGCCGTCAGTTCGGCGCGCACCGGCCGCACCGGCCGCAAGGTGACGATCGACGTCGCCTCTGCTCCTGCGCCGAGCCAGCTCACCATCGAATGGCGGGAAAGTGACGATCACGTCGTCATGACCGGTCCGGCGGAATGGGAATGGTCTGGTGTCGTCGATCCCGTAACGGGGAGCTGGGCACGCGATCAGGAGCAGGGGGCTCAGGCGCGGTGAGCGGGGTCGAGGTCATCACCTTCGGCTGCCGTCTCAACACCTATGAATCCGAAGTGATGAGGTCGCAGGCGGAAGCCGCGGGGCTCAATAATGCCATCCTGGTCAATACCTGCGCCGTCACCGGCGAGGCCGTGCGACAGGCGCGCCAGGCGATCCGCCGCGCGCGGCGCGACAATCCGCATGCTCGCATCATCGTCACCGGCTGCGCCGCGCAGACAGAAAAACATGCTTTCGCCGAAATGGCTGAAGTGGATGCCGTGCTCGGCAACGAGGAGAAGCTGACGAGTGCTTCCTATCGTTCCGTGCCGGATTTCGGCGTTTCAGCCGAAGAGAAGCTGCGCGTCAACGACATCATGAGCGTGCGCGCGACCGCGCCGCAGATGATCAGGCATATCGACGGGCACGTACGCGCCTTCATTCAGGTACAGAACGGTTGCGACCATCGCTGCACCTTCTGCATCATCCCCTATGGCCGCGGCAATTCGCGATCCGTGCCGATGGGTGCGGTGGTGAGCCAAGCGCGCAATCTCGTCGAAAGCGGTTACCGCGAGATCGTTCTGACCGGCGTCGATGCCACCAGTTACGGCGCCGACCTGCCGGGAACGCCGACGCTCGGCCTCTTGGCAAAGACGCTGCTGAAGCAGGTTCCCGAGATCCGCCGCCTGCGGCTATCCTCGATCGACAGCATCGAGGCCGACCAACATCTGATGGATCTGATCGCCGACGAGCCGCGCTTCATGCCGCATCTGCATCTGTCGCTGCAGCATGGCGACGACATGATCCTGAAGCGGATGAAGCGGCGGCATTCACGCGCCGATGCTATCCGTTTTATCGAGGATGCTCGCCGTCTTCGGTCGGAGATGAGCTTTGGCGCCGATATGATCGCCGGTTTTCCGACCGAAACGGACGCGATGTTCGAAAACGCCGTCAGTCTGGCGGAAGAGGTTGGCATTGCGCATCTGCATGTCTTTCCCTACAGCCCGCGTCCCGGTACGCCGGCCGCTCGGATGCCGCAGCTCGACCGCGCGTTGATCAAGCAACGCGCTGCACGGCTGCGCTTGGCTGGACAAAAGCTGCATCAGTCCCATCTCGACTCCATGGTCGGCACGCGGCAATGGCTGCTTGTGGAGAATAACGGGCTGGCGCATACGGAAAACTTCACGCTTGTCGCAGCCCCAAGCCTCAGGCCGCGCGACCTTGTGCAGGTGGCGATCACCGGCCACAATGGCAAGCATCTCGACATGCAACTTGCGGCCGCCGACGCGGCCTGATCCTACTCGCTCACGGAATTTTCATGGCGCTCAATTTCATCAAAAAAGTCTTCACCTTCGGCCGCGAAAAGCCGACGGAAGAACAGGCGCCCGTCGAGGATTCGACGAAGGTTGAAACGCCCGTTCCGGAGCAAGAGGCGCCTGCTGCGGAGCCTTCCGTTCATTCCGAGTTTGTCGAGCCTGCGTCACCCCCCTCTGTCCCTTCGGGACATCTCCCCCTCAAGGGGGGAGATCGTTTGGAGAGTGATGCGCCTTCCGAACAAGACGAGCGGGCCGATACGCAAGCAGAAGACGACTTGCGCATTTCGTTGAATGCTCAGGTGATCGAGGCTGAGAAAGCTGCTACGGCAGAGTATCCTGTGGCGACTGAAGTTGGTGATGAGTCTGACGAGACCGCCTCCGAAACGATCTCCCCCCTTAAGGGAGAGATGTCCAATAGGACGGAGGGGGGTGACGCAGGCTCGACAAACTCGGAGTTCTCGTCGGAAAGCACAGAATCTCCAACAGACTCGCAACCTCCATCGGAAAACACCGAATCCCCCATCCTCCCTAAAGGCTTCTCCACCGCCGCGCCCGCTCCAGCTCCCATTCCGGAAGCCCCCAAGCAGAAGCTTTCGTGGTTCCAGCGCCTCCGCGCCGGTCTTGCGCGCACTTCGTCACAGCTCTCTGGCCAGATCACGGCGCTTTTCACCAAGCGCAAGCTGGACGATCAGACGCTGCAGGATTTGGAGGATCTGTTGATCCAGGCCGATCTTGGCGTCGAGACCGCCATGCGGGTCACCGATACGCTGGCTTCGGAACGCTACGGCAAGGATGTGACCGGCGAGGATGTCAGCCGGATCATGGCGCAGGAAATCGCCAAGGTGCTGAAGCCGGTCGCCAAGCCATTGCAGCTCGATCTCGGTCATAAGCCGCATGTCATCCTGATCGTCGGCGTTAACGGCACCGGCAAGACGACGACGATCGGCAAGCTGGCGGCGAAGCTTTCTGGTGCGGGCTTGAAGGTCATGGTGGCCGCCGGCGATACGTTCCGCGCCGCGGCCATCGAGCAGTTGAAGATCTGGGCCGACCGCACCAAGTCGGAATTCATCGGCACCAAGCTCGGCGCCGATGCCGCCGGTCTTGCCTTCGATGCCTTCCAGCAGGCCAAGGCCAACAAGAGCGACGTGCTGATCATCGACACCGCCGGCCGCCTGCAGAACAAGGCGGAGCTGATGGCGGAGCTGGAAAAGATCGTCCGCGTGCTCGGCAAGCTCGATCCCGACGCGCCGCATACCGTTCTGCAAACGCTGGATGCGACCACCGGCCAGAATGCGTTGAATCAGGTGGAAATCTTCCGCAATGTCGCAGGGGTCAACGGCCTGATCATGACCAAGCTCGACGGTACGGCGCGCGGCGGTATCCTCGTAGCCATCTCGGCCAAGCACAAGCTGCCGGTCTATTTCATCGGCGTCGGCGAGGGTGTAGACGATCTCGAGCCGTTCGAGGCTGAGGATTTTGCCCATGCCATCGCCGGGATCGGTCAATGAACGACAAGACCAAATTCGATGACAGTGCCAAATCCGATGACAGTGAGAGTGCCGCAATGACGACCAGCGACAGTGATCTGACCCCAAGTGCTGCCGACAAGCATCATCCGCTGCTGAAGCTGGTGCTGGAACTCGGGCCGCTGCTCGTCTTCTTCTTCGGCAATCTGCGTGGCGACTGGCTGGTGCAGCATTTCCCGGCGCTCTCGGCGCTGGGCGGTCCGCTCTTCGTCGCAACCGCCCTGTTCATGGCGGCGACTGTGACCTCGCTCGTCGTCTCGAAGATCATGCTCGGCCATCTGCCGCTGATGCCATTCGTCTCCGGCATCGTCGTCGTCACCTTCGGCGCGCTCGGCATCTATCTGCAGAACGAGACCTTCATCAAGATGAAGCCGACCATCATCAACGCCCTGTTCGGCGTGGTGCTGCTCGGCGGGCTCGCCTTCGGCAGATCGCTGCTCGGCTATGTCTTCAATGCTGCCTTCCAGTTGGATAGCGAAGGCTGGCGCAAGCTCACACTGCGCTGGGGCATCTTCTTCCTGTTTCTCGCCGTGCTTAACGAAGTCGTCTGGCGTGGATCGAACTGGTACTATCTGCCCGATGTGAAAGCCGCGGATAATCTCTGGGTGCTCTTCAAGGTCTGGGGCACGATGCCGATCACCATCATCTTCACCTTGTCGCAGATGCCGCTGATCATGAAGCACACGGTCAATCCGCCGGCGGAAACCGAAGAATGACGACGCTTACGGACGCCGAAAATCGCTATCGGCAGCAAAGCTTCTGGTTCATTGCCTGCGCGATGGTCCTGCTAGTCCAGATCGTTGCGGAATATATGATGGGCCGGGTGCCGATCTGCACCTGCGGCTATGTCAAGCTCTTCGAACCCGTCGTGAAATCCAGCGGCAATTCGCAGCATATCGCCGACTGGTATACGCCGTCGCACATCATTCACGGCTTCCTGTTCTTCGGGCTGACGCATCTAATCATGCGCCGCAAGCCGCTGTCGATGCGCCTGTTCGTCGCCATGTTGATCGAATCCGGCTGGGAGCTGCTCGAGAACTCGCCGATCATCATCAACCGCTACCGCACGGCGACGATCTCGCTCGACTATTTCGGCGACAGCATCCTGAACTCGGCGATGGACGCGGTGTTCATGGTCGTCGGCTTCCTGTTCGCATGGCGCGCGCCGGTGGCGCTGACCATCGTGATCGCCATCTTCTTCGAGCTGCTCACCGGCTGGCTGATCCGCGACAATCTCACGCTGAACATCATCATGCTGGTCTGGCCGATCGATGCGATCAAGACCTGGCAGGGTGGGCTTTAAGAGAACTTTGAACCCGTGGCCACCTCGTGGTTCGAGGCCCTATTGCCTGCGCCAAGGCTTCGGCAACAGAGCACCTCACCATGAGGTGGAGTGCCTCTTGCGCAGGGCGGCGAAGATCAGCCCTCCTGGTGAGGTGCGGAAGTGCCCTGAGCCTGCCGAAGGGGGGCTGGAGCCTCGAACCACGAGGGCGGGTGGTTATCGCTGTCGTCGTTTCTCGACGCGGGCGCGGCGTTTAAGACGCAGATTTCCCCTGAGCTTTCTCTATCGCCGGATACAGCCCCTCTTTGAGGCTGTTCGCGGTAAACGGCCCGACCTGCTTGTAGAGGATCGTGCCGTCGGGGCCGACGAGGTAGGATTCGGGAATACCGTAGACGCCCCAGTCGATCGCGGCCGAACCGTTCGGATCGATGCCGATGGCGCTATAGGGATTGCCGAGTTCGCCGAGGAAACGCAGGGCGTTTTCGCTCGTATCCTTGTAGTTGATGGCGACGATGTTCAGCCGGCCGTCTTTGGCGAGTTGCTTCAAGACAGGGTGTTCTTCACGGCAGGGAAGGCACCAGGAGGCGAAGACGTTGACGAGCGTCAGCTTGCCTTTGATGGCATCGTCGGTCAGCGCCGGCAGATTGGAGCCCTCGAGCGGTGTCAACGCCAGGGTCGGAGCTTTCGTGCCGATCAGGGCCGAGGGGATGGCGGAAATATCGGTGCCGTGGACTTCCTGGTCGTACATCACCTTGCCGACGGCAAGGGCAATGCAGGCAAAGACGATCAGTGGAATGAGCGCCAGCAGGTAGCGACCGGTATTGCCGGACTTCGGCTTGTTGCCTTCTTCAGTTCCCAGGCTCATTTCGTCTTGCTTTCCGGGGTGCGCTGTGACCGGCGGCGGATGCCGGAGGCTTCGAGCGCCGCGATTTCCTTGCGCCGCAAATGTCCGTCGATCCATGTCCAGGCGATGACGGCGATGATCATGGCGGCGGTAAAACCATAGGAGCCGTAGACGTAGAAAGGATGCGTCATGCTATTCCTCCCGGGCGGCCATGCGGGCGGCGAGACGACGCTGCGCGGCGATGCGGCGACGCCAAATCTCGTTGCGGATCGCCATCAAATGCAGCGTGAAGAACAGCAGCGTGAAGGCAAGCGCCATGACGAAGAGCGGCCACAGGAATTGTGCATCGATGGTCGGGCCATCCAGGCGCATGATGCTTTCGGACTGATGCAGCGTGTTCCACCAGTCGACCGAGAACTTGATGATCGGAATGTTGATGAAGCCGACGAGGACCAGCACGGCGCTGACGCGCGCTGCCTTCGACGGATCGTCCATGGCGCGATTGAGCGCAATCAGCCCGAGATACATCAGGAAGAGGATGAAGACCGAAGTGAGCCGGGCATCCCAGACCCAATAGGTGCCCCACATCGGTTTGCCCCAGAGCGAGCCGGTGACGAGGGCGACGAGGGTAAAGGCGGCGCCGAGTGGTGCTGCGGCCTTGGCGGAGACATCGGCCAGCGGATGGCGCCAGACCAGCGTACCGATCGCCGACATGCTCATGATCGTATAGCACATCATCGACAGCCATGCGGCCGGCACGTGGATATACATGATGCGGACGGTATCGCCCTGCTGGTAGTCGCCTTCGGTCGAAAAGGCGAGATAGAGGCCGATCGCGAAGAGCACGGCTGATATGGCCGCCAACCAGGGAATAAGACGCGCCGAAAGCGCCAGGAACCGTGTCGGGTTGGCGAGGTCGGAAAATCGGCTGATCGCGGGGCTGATATCGCTCATGTCGCCTGTTTAAACCGATATCGCTTTTACGGCAATCGATCGCATTGTCTCAGGCCTATCAATCCGTCGTGTTGCGCAAGGCGAGAGCTGCTGCGGCCGGGCCGAGCACGGCAAAGAACAGGGTAAGTGCAATCAGGATCAGGAAGGGCGGCAGGAAGGGCTGCGGACCTTCGACCACGGCATAGGTGGCGCTGACGCCGAAGATCAGCACGGGAATGGTCAGCGGTAGCACCAGGATCGATACCAGCAGTCCGCCACGCGGCAAGGCAACGGCAACGGCGGCGCCGACCGCGCCGATGAAGGTGATAGCCGGCGAGCCGACAAGCAAAGTCAGCGCCGTCGCGCCGATCGCCATCTCGTTCATGTTCATGAAGAGGCCGAGCAACGGCGAGGCGATGACCAGCGGCAGGCCGGTCGCCGTCCAATGTGCGGCGCATTTGGTGAGCACGGTCAGCACCAGCGGCGTTTCCTGCATGACCAGCAGATCGAGCGATCCGTCATCGCGTTCGGCCTGAAACAGGCGGTCGAGACCGAGCAGGGCGGACAGAAGCGCGCCGATCCAGACGATGGCCGGACCGATGCGCGACAAAAGCTTCAAGTCGGGGCCGACGCCGAAGGGAATGACGGCGACGACGGTCAGAAAGAAGAGGATGCCGATGAGCGCGCCACCGCCGGCGCGGACTGAAAGTTTTAAGTCTCGGAGGAAGAGGGCGGTCATGGGGATATCCTGCCGTGGTGAGGGGGGTATCGCAGGTTCGGCAGACTCTGCATTGTCGAACTCATCCCCACACCCCTTCGCTCACTCCGGCAAACCCCGTCATCCGCATTTCCTGCACATTCTCCAAGCCCAGAGGTTGATGCGTTGCGGCAAGGATAATGCCGCCATTCTTCTGATGGGCTGTGATGAGCTGCGCAAGCAGCCGGTCTGCTGCCGCGTCCAATGCTGCCGTCGGTTCATCGAGGATCCAGATCGGGCGATAGGCGACCAGCAGTTTTGCGAAGGCTATTCGGCGTTGCTGGCCGGCGGAGAGATAGCCGAAGGGCAGGTGGGTGATGCCGGCAAGGCCGACGGCATCGGCCGCTTCATCGACATCCACACCGAAGCCGCCTGGCATGTCGTCCAGGAAGGTTTTCCAGAAGGACAGATTTTCGGCCACGGTGAGCTCGGATTTCATCGCATTGCGATGGCCGAGATAGTGGCTGGCCTCGTATGCCGGGCGGTCTGATTCGCCCTTGGAATCGGTGAAAACGACGCGGCCTTTTTCCTGCTTTAAGAGGCCCGCGACAACACGCAGAAGCGTCGATTTTCCTGAGCCGTTGCGGCCTGTCAGGATCAGGGCCTCGCCATTGCTCAAGCTAAAGGAAACATTTACGAAAATCAGGTCTTCACCCCGCCTTGCCGCCAGGTTTTCAGCGCTTAGATGCATCTGCTCAGGCTTTCCCCGTTTTCGTTATCGCAGCGCGCAAAAAATTGTCCGAATTTGCGCTTTGCCACTCTGGCAAGTCTTTACGAAATTATCTATAAGACCCGCAACCACGCCAGCGGTCGGCGTGAATTTCATCCTTGCGCCGAACATAAGGTTTTCTGCCTTACGTGCGGACAGCGGAAATGGCCGTACCCGCATCCTGATGTGCATAAAGTGCATAGGCGTTCGCACGACTGTGTTGGCTATCAGAAACGGGGTATCTCGTGTCTAAATCTCTTGACAGTTTCAATTGTCGTTCCACGCTGTCCGTGAACGGGAAAGACTACGTCTATTTCAGCCTGCCCAAGGCTGAGGCCAATGGTCTGCCTGGCGTTTCCAAGCTGCCCTATTCGATGAAGGTGCTGCTGGAAAACCTGCTGCGCTTCGAAGACGGGCAGTCGGTCACCAAGGAACATATCCTTGCCGTCGCCGAATGGCTGACCAACAAGGGTACCGTCGAGAACGAAATCGCCTATCGCCCGGCGCGCGTGCTGATGCAGGACTTCACCGGCGTTCCGGCCGTTGTCGACCTTGCTGCCATGCGCGACGCGATGGTGTCGCTCGGCGGCGATCCGGAAAAGATCAACCCGCTGGTTCCCGTCGATCTCGTCATCGACCACTCTGTCATCGTCGATGAATTCGGCACGCCGCAGGCTTTTGCCAAGAACGTCGAGCTGGAATATCAGCGTAACGGCGAGCGCTACCGCTTCCTGAAGTGGGGTCAGCAGGCATTCCAGAACTTCCGCGTCGTTCCTCCCGGCACCGGCATCTGTCACCAAGTGAACCTCGAATATCTTGGCCAGACTGTCTGGACGAAGGAAGAGGACGGCGAAACAATCGCTTATCCCGACACCTGCGTCGGCACCGACTCGCACACGACCATGATCAACGGTCTCGGCGTTCTCGGCTGGGGCGTTGGCGGTATCGAAGCTGAAGCTGCGATGCTCGGCCAGCCCGTCTCCATGCTGCTGCCGGAAGTCATCGGCTTCAAGCTCACCGGCAAGCTCAAGGAAGGCGTCACCGCGACCGACCTCGTGCTGACCGTCGTGCAGATGCTGCGCAAGAAGGGCGTCGTTTCCAAGTTCGTCGAATTCTTCGGCCCCGGCCTCGACAACATGCCGCTCGCCGACCGCGCGACCATCGGCAACATGGGTCCGGAATACGGCGCGACCTGCGGCTTCTTCCCGGTCGATAAGGAAACGTTGAACTATCTCAACATGTCCGGTCGTGCGAAGGATCGTATCGCGCTCGTCGAAGCCTATTCGAAGGCTCAGGGCATGTGGCGCGACAATGATGGTTCCGACCTCGTCTTCACCGACACGCTGGAACTCGACCTCAACGATGTCGTGCCGTCGATGGCCGGTCCGAAGCGCCCGGAAGGCCGTATCGCGCTGGAAAACATCGCGTCCGGTTTCGCCACATCGATGGACACCGAATACAAGAAGCCCGGCCAGCTCTCCAACCGCTATGCGGTCGAAGGCACGGATTTCGATATCGGCCATGGTGACGTCGCAATCGCCGCCATCACCTCCTGCACCAACACCTCCAACCCGTCGGTGCTGATCGCTGCCGGCCTTCTCGCCCGCAACGCCGTTGCCAAGGGCCTGAAGAGCAAGCCGTGGGTCAAGACCTCGCTAGCACCGGGATCGCAGGTTGTCGGCGAATACCTCGCCAAGTCCGGCCTGCAGGCCGATCTCGACAAGCTCGGCTTCAACCTGGTCGGCTTCGGCTGCACCACCTGCATCGGCAACTCCGGCCCGCTGCCGGCGCCGATCTCGAAGACGATCAACGACAAGGGCCTGATCGTTTCCGGCGTTCTCTCCGGCAACCGTAACTTCGAAGGCCGCATTTCGCCTGATGTCCAGGCGAACTACCTGGCGTCCCCGCCGCTCGTCGTCGCCTATGCGCTCGCCGGCACGGTGCAGCTCGACCTGACGAAGGAGCCGATCGGCGAAGACCAGAACGGCAAGCCGGTCTACCTCAAGGACATCTGGCCGACCTCGCAGGAAGTGCAGGAATTCATCCTGAAGTACGTCACCCGCGAACTCTACGAAACCAAGTACGCCGACGTCTTCAAAGGCGATGCCAACTGGCAGGCCGTGCAGGTTCCTCCGGGCCAGACCTATGCCTGGGACGACAACTCGACCTATGTGCAGAACCCGCCTTATTTCGTGGGCATGGGCAAGACCGGCGCCGGCGTTTCCGACATCAAGGGCGCCCGCGTTCTCGGCCTCTTCGGCGACAAGATCACCACCGACCACATTTCTCCGGCCGGTTCGATCAAGGCTGCCTCGCCGGCCGGTTCCTACCTCATCGGTCATGGCGTCGGCGTTGCCGACTTCAACCAGTACGGCACGCGCCGCGGCAACCATGAAGTCATGATGCGCGGTACCTTTGCCAACATCCGCATCCGCAACCATATGCTCGGCCCGAACGGCAAGGAAGGTGGCTACACCATCCACTATCCGTCCAAGGAAGAGACGTCGATCTACGATGCGGCCATGCAGTACAAGGCCGAGGGCGTTCCGCTCGTCATCTTCGCAGGTGTCGAGTACGGCAACGGCTCGTCGCGTGACTGGGCAGCCAAGGGCACGAACCTGCTCGGCGTGCGCGCCGTCGTCGCCCAGTCGTTCGAGCGTATCCATCGCTCGAACCTGGTCGGCATGGGCGTCATCCCCTTCGTCTTCGAGGACGGCACCACCTGGGCAAGCCTCGGCCTGAAGGGTGACGAACTCGTGACGATCGAGGGCCTGGAACACATCAAGCCACGCGAGCGCAAGATCGCCAAGATCACCTATGGCGACGGCTCCGTGAAGGACGTTCCGATCATCTGCCGCATCGATACGCTGGATGAAGTGACCTACGTCAACAATGGCGGCATCCTGCAGACCGTTCTGCGCGATCTCGCGGCCTGATTGGCATTAAAACTGCCTATACACGCCGCCGGAGCATAGCTCTCCGGCGGCGTCTTGTTTTTCACGCCGATGTGTACGACGCTAACGTCTCCGGGCCTTCGTCTCACCCCTTCGTGACTTTGCGTCATCGTGCTTAGCTATTATCTCTTGTTTCAGATTTATCAGGCTTGATGAGGCCTTACGGACATCCTGAAAAGCGCGACGCGGTTTCGGGGTTCGTGCCAGCACAAGGCCTTCAAGGTCTGAGAAAGAGGTATAACGGCATGCGCTTACGGTTTTTGGTTCCACTTCTAGCAGGCATCGCGCTCGCAAGTTCGCTGCATGCGGAGGAGCTTGCCAAAATCAAGGGCGTTGTCGAACTCTTCACGTCCCAGGGCTGCGCCTCCTGTCCGCCGGCCGATGCTGCGTTTCAGAAGCTGATCCGCCAGGGCGATGTCGTCGCACTCGCCTATCACGTCGATTATTGGAATTATCTCGGCTGGAACGACACGATGGCGTCCAAGGACAATACGGCTCGGCAATATGCCTATGCCCGCACCCTCGGCCGCAGCGGGGTCTATACGCCGCAGGCGATCATCAATGGCCGCGACCATCTGAACGGTGCCGATCTAAACGCCATCAATTTCAAGCTCGATGACTTCCAGCGCCAGGGCAAGGGCCTAACGGTCCCGGTCAGTGCCGCCATGAAGGGCGACGAACTGGAGATCAAGATTGGCGCTGGCCAGGGCAAGGCTAATGTCGTCGTTGCCTATTTCGACAGGGAGCAGCAGGTTGCTCCGAAGGCCGGCGAAAACAATGGCCAGGAAATCACCTATCTGCACGCGGTTTCGGACGTCGAAACCGTTGGCATGTGGGACGGCAAGGCCATGAATGTCGTGCTGCCCGCCAATGTATTGGACAAAGCCGGTCGGCGCGGCCTGGCGGTTCTATTGCAGTCCTCGACGCCATCGGGCGACCCGGCGGCGATCATCGGCGCGACGGTCTTGACGATCGGGACCGACGGCTGATCTGCATTTTCCGACGTCAGTCGAAAAGGTCCCAATTTCGGCTTTTGCCGAAAGTTCTCTATTTTGGCTGGCACCAAAAAGAGGGAGTGCCCGGCGAGGGCGCATTCGGGGCTGGGGTTCGGTCGATACGCCCCGGCCGGGCTCGGTTTAGCGCGGCGGCGCCAAACCGGGCCCTATAGTTCCGGTAAATGGGGCGTCGTTTTGACTGAAATGCGGCGCCGCCAAGATGCGTCCTTTCAAGCGCAAGAAATTGTGAGTAGCTCTTGGTCTTGCAATTTAATGTGGCTGAGGCAAACTGTCATCTTCTTGTCATGACGCAACCCCTGGGGGATTGATGACTGATCAGCCGGAATTGCGACACGGCGAAAGCCGTTCCGTCGACACCACTTCTTCCGTCGTCGTTGATCTCAGAGAATACAAACAGAGCAAGGACCCGCTGCCGGTGACCTTCCATCGCAGGGAGCTGGACGCCATCCTATGGATCTACGGCCGCATGGTCGGCGAAGGCGAATGGCGTGACTACGCCATCGACCATCTCAGGGAAAAGGCGGTTTTCTCGGTCTTCAAGCGCGCAGGCGAGCTGCCTCTCTTCCGCATCGAGAAAAACCCCAAGCTGGCCGCTAAGCAGGGCGCGTTTGCCGTAATCAATACCAACGGCATGATCCTGAAGCGTGGCCACGACCTGAACCAGGTGCTGAAGGTTTTCGATAAGCAGCTCAAGCTGGTGGAGAAGTAGCGTTGTTCCTTCTCCCCTCGGGGAGAAGGTAAAGGCGATACTACCCCCCAAACAAAGTCCCCGGATAGACCGATGGATCGGGGTCGGTTTCTACACCCTCGCCCAGCGCCTTTTGCATCAGCATCGTGTCCAGCCAGCGGCCGTGCTTGTAGCCGGTGCCTTTCAACAGGCCCGTCTCCGTAAAACCGGCGGCGCGGTGGAGGGCGACGGAGGCTGGGTGGGCGCCGCCGATGACGGCGATCATTTGGCGGAAGCCGAGGGTCTGGCAGTTTTCCACCAGAGCTGCCAGCAGCGCTTTGCCGATGCCGCGGCCGCGCGCTTCAGGCGCGAGATAGATCGAATCCTCCACCATCCAGCGATAGGCCGGCCGCGTGCGGAACGCGGAAGCGTAGGCATAGCCCAAGAAGGCGCCGTCTTCGCCTTCTGCGGCGATATAGGGGTAGCCTTTGTCGCGGATACCCTGGAAGCGGCCAGCCATTTCCTCTTCGCCCGGCGGGGTGATCTCATAGCTTGCCGTGCCGTTCAAAACGGAGTCGCGGTAGATGGCGGTGATAAAGGGAAGGTCGGCGGAGGTGGCGTTGCGAAGGCGGAAGGACATCTGCGTTTATTGCCTGATCTGCGATTCCAAAACGCAGATATAAAGCCGCGTGTGAAGCTGCAAGGCAAACAAAAAAGGCGGCCGGAGCCGCCTTTTCGAACGATCATTCATGTCGCAGCAATTATTTGCGGTTGCCCATGAATTGCAGCAGGAACATGAACAGGTTGATGAAGTCCAGGTAAAGCGTCAGCGCGCCCATGATCGCCTTGCGGCCAGCAACGGCAACGTCGTCGGCTTCATAGTACATTTCCTTGATCCGCTGCGTATCCCAGGCGGTCAGGCCTGCGAAGATCAGCACGCCGATCGCCGAGATGGCGAACTGCAGGGCGGACGAATGCAGGAAAATGTTGACGAGCATGGCGATGATCAGGCCGAAAAGACCCATCATCATGAACGAGCCCATCGCGGACAGGTTACGCTTCGTCGTGTAGCCGAACAGCGACAGCGCGCCGAAGGAGGCGGCGGTCACGAAGAAGGTCTGCACGACGCTCTGGCCGGTGTAGATGATGAAGATCGACGACAGCGACAGGCCCACCAACGCGGCATAGACCCAGAAGGTCGTCGTCGCGGCGGCAACGCTCATACTATTGATCCTGAAGCTCAGGAAGAACACCATCGCCAAGGGAGCGAGGATGACGACCCAACGCAGCGGGCTCAGATAGATCGCCTGACCGAAAGTTGTGAGCTGCCCGTCAGCGAAGGCGAGGGTGAATGCGAAATAGGCGGCCAAACCCGTGATCGCCAGACCCAGCGCCATCAGGTTATAGACCTTGAGCATGTAGGCTCGAAGGCCCTCATCTATCATCGCACCGGTCTGCGCACCGCTCTGGGGCGCCCGGTTTTGGTAATTGCGGAAGTCAGCCATGTTTTCCTCTTTCAAGCTCCGATGTGAGTAGCGTGTCGGGCACTTTGTCCCAGGCGCCGCTGCGGAGCTCCAGCATGCCTGCACAGAATATGAGGCTTTCACGCCCTATGCACAAGGGCTAAGCGGGGGCGGCAGGGTTAAATCGGCGTAATATCGAGCAATTTCGGGATGCTCGGTTAACGTCCAAGCATCTTGGCAGCGGACATGCCTTTCCGAAAATCCACGGCGATTTTCGTGTTCTGTGCTCAGAGTTCACGCAGGACCGGCGCTGCCTTCTGGCCGAGAATGCGCCAGGTGCCGATCAGCCCGATTCCGACCGTCAGCAGCAGTGCGATGATGAGGGTCGAAAAGGCGACGTCGGGAAGGAAGGTCGACGGCAGGTGCATGATGCGGCTGACGATGTACCAGGCCGCCACGGAACCGGCGAGCAGGGCGAAGACGGCGGTCGCTGCACCCAGCATCAGATATTCGTAGCTGAAGGCGCGGATCAGCATGGCTCGCGTCGCGCCGAGGGTCTTCAGCACGACCGCATCATGCGTGCGTGCGCGATTTCCGGCTGCGAGCGCGCCCGCAAGAACAAGCACGGATGCGATCAGCGCCACGGACGCCGCAGCGCGGATGGCGGCGGCAAGCTGGCCGACCAGCGTGTTGACGATATCGAGAGCATCCTTGACGCGGACGCTGGTGATCGTCGGATAGGTGTTGGTGACGTTCTTCAGGATGGCGGCTTCCTGCGCCGACGTCGCGCTGGGGTCGGTGAGGGTCGCGAGCCAGGCATGCGGCGCGCCCTTGAACGCGTTGGGCGAAAAGATCATGACGAAATTGATGGACAGCGATTGCCACTGGATCTTGCGGAAGCTGGCGATCTTGGCCGTCAAGTTGCGGCCGAGCACGTTGACGGTCACGGTATCGCCGAGCTTCAGACCGAGCGCCTTGCCTTCTTCGTCGGAGAAGGAGACCAGCGGTTCGCCGCTGTAATCCTTGCCCCACCATTGCCCTTCGGTAAGCGCAGCATTCTCCGGGATGGTGTCGGCATAGGTGATGCCGCGGTCGCCGCGCAATACCCACTGGCCAGCTGGCGGCACTTTCCTCTTGCTCACGTCCTCGCCATTGAAGGCGACGATGCGGCCGCGCAGCATCGGCACTTCGACGAGCTTGCCCTGCGGCGCCTGCGCCTGCACGACCTTGCGGAAGCCATCGAGCTCCGAGCCCTGGATATCGACGAAGAAGAAGTTCGGCGCCTGTTCGCTCATGCGCCCAGTGAGTTCGCGGCGCATATTGCCGTCGATGAGCGTCAAGGTCACCAGCAGCGCGAGGCCGAGACCGAGCGAGAGGACGACGGAGGCGGTGAGCGCGCCCGGCCGATGGATGTTGCCGATCGCCAATCGCAGCGCGGGCGAATGGACGCGTGGGCTGCGGCGGGCAAGCCACGACAACAGGGCGGCGACGGCACGCAGCACGACGAAGGCGACGGCGATCGAGACGACGAAGACGACCGCGATGAAGCGATCATAGGCGGTGAAGATCGCAAGCGCCGAAAGTGCCGCCATCAGCAGACAGGCGGCGAGCAGGTAGGGCCAGCTTGGCAGCCGGCGGGCCTCGAAGCCTTGCTCGCGGAACAGCGCTGTCGCCGGCACTTCGCGGGCATGGCCGAGCGGTAGGATGGCAAAGGCGAGCGTCGTCAGCAGGCCGAAGAGTGCTGCCAGCGTGAGCGGACCGGGATATAGCCGCGGCGCGGTCGAAATCGGCAGAAATTCGGCCATGAATTGCGAGGCGAGCAACGGCGCGATGGCGCCGAGGAGGAGACCGACGGCGATGCCGGCCAGCGCAATCAGGGCGATCTGGATCAGGTAGATCATCACCACGACCAAGGCCGGCGCGCCGAGGCACTTGAAGGTGGCGATGGTGGTGCGTTTGGAATCGAGGAAGGCGCGCACCGCATTGGCGACCCCGACACCGCCGACGATGAGGGCGGTCAGCCCGACCAGGGTCAGGAATTGCGAGAAGCGGGTGATGTTGTCGGCAAGCGCGGGCGCTGCCCGGTCGCTCGTTCGGACCGACCAGCCGGCCTGCGGGAAAGCCGTATTGGCGCGGGCGGCGATGTTGTTCAGGCCGTTGGCGGGATCGTCCATACGGATCTTGTAAACCTGCTCGACCAGACTTCCGGTCGTGATCAAGCCCGAGGCGACCAACGCGTTACGGCTGGTGAGCAAGCGCGGCGCAAAGCCGAAACCTTCCGATACCGAATCCGGCTCGGTCTTCACCGTGCCGGTGATTCGGAGCCTGGTATTGCCGAGCAGCAGCTCGCTGCCGATCTTGAGGTTCAGTCGTTCCAGCAGCAGAGGCGCGGCGACGGCGCCATAGGTTCCTTCCTTGGCCGCGAGCAGCGTCGATAGCGGCTGATCTGGATCGGCCTCGAAGGTGCCGTAGAGCGGGTAGGCGCCGTCAACTGCCTTGACTTCGACCAGCGCCTGATCGGAGCCGTCGGGCAGGCGGGCCATGGAGCGCAGGCCGGTGGATTGGGAGAGCTGGCCGAGGCTGTTGAGATAGGCCAATTCGTCCGGCGTCGCCTCGCGATTGTTGAGCTCGAAGCGGACGTCGCCGGCGAGCAGCGATTGGCCCTGCGTCGAGATCGCGTCGGTGATCGAGCGCGAGACGGAGTTGACGGCGGCGATTGCGCCGGTGCCGAGGGCGATGCAGGCGAGGAAAATATAGAAACCGCCGAGACCGCCGCGCAATTCGCGCAGCGCCAGGCGAAAGGCAAGCGTCAGACGCGCTCCCGCCGCAGTCATGCCATTGCCGCCTTATTGGTCCGTGCGTGGGCGCTGTCGCCCTCGATTTCGCCGGAGCGAACGTGGATCTGGCGGGAGCAGCGGGCGGCAAGCGCCGGATCGTGGGTGACGAGCAGCAGCGTCGTGCCGCGTTCGGCCTGCTGGGCGAAAAGCAGGTCGGCGATCTGCCGGCCGGTGTCGGTGTCGAGATTGCCGGTCGGCTCGTCGGCGATCAACAGGGCAGGCGACGGGGCGAGCGCGCGGGCGATCGCCACGCGTTGCTGCTCGCCACCCGAAAGCTGACCGGGATAATGGCTCAGCCGCTCGCCCAGGCCGACGGCCTGCAATTCGCGCCGGGCGATGTCGAAGGCGTCGCGGACATTGGCCAGCTCGAGCGGTACGGCGACATTTTCCAGCGCGGTCATATTGGCGATGAGATGGAAGGACTGGAACACGATGCCGATATTGCGGCCGCGGAAATCGGCAACGCGATCTTCGCTCAGGCTATGCAGGGGCGTGTCGCGGATCAACAATTCGCCGCTATCGAGCTTTTCAAGGCCGGCGAGCACCATCAGCAAAGTCGACTTGCCGGAGCCGGAGGGGCCGACGATGCCGACGGATTCGCCTTCGGCAACGGTGAGGTCGATGCCTTTCAACACATGGACGGAGGCGGCAGCGTTGCCGAGCGTCAAATCCGCCTTCTTCAGCTCGATGATGGTTTTTGCCAATGCGAACGCCCTATATACGTCAGAGACCGTGGCGGGCGCGATTTGGCCCTTACGGCGAATTTAGGGAATGGATCATGAGTTTTAAAGTTGCGGTGTTTCACTTCGCTGTCATTGCTTTCGGTCTTTTCTTTGGCGTTGCGGGTGCCGCCGATGCGCGGACGATCCAATTGGTCGGCCTCGGCGACAGCCTGATGGCCGGCTACCAGCTTCCGCCAGGCGATGGATTTCCTGCCAAGCTCCAGGCGGCGCTGAAGGCCAAGGGTCTGGATGTGGCGATTGCCGATGCCGGTGTGTCCGGCGATACCAGCTCCGGCGGCCTGTCGCGCGTCGACTGGTCGGTGCCGGACGGGACCGACGGCGTGATCCTCGAACTCGGCGCTAACGACGCATTGCGCGGCATTCCGCCCGAACAAACGGAAAAGAACCTCGACGCCATCATCAGCCGGCTGAAGGAGCGCAACATTCCCGTCCTGCTCGCCGGCATGCTGGCGCCGCCGAACATGGGTCCGGACTATGCAGCCAAGTTCAACCCGATCTACAAGCGGCTCGCCGAAAAATATCAACTGCCGCTCTATCCATTTTTTCTCGATGGCGTCGCGACGCATGCGGACTTACAATTGAGCGACGGTATGCATCCGAACCCGCAGGGTGTCGATGTGATGGTGCAACGTTTTCAGCCCGTAGCGACGAGTTTCATTGGGACGATTGTCGCACACGCGAAATAGGAGCTTGCACCGACTGCAAATGCATGATTCCCTGCTGTTATCTGCAAGAGATTCGGGGAGTGCTCGTTATGCCGAGACTTTTTACCGCCCTCGAAATTCCGCGCAACGCGGCCATGAGCCTTTCGTTGTTGCGCGGCGGTCTTCCCGGAGCCCGGTGGATCGACGTTGAAAATTATCACATCACTTTGCGTTTCATTGGCGATGTCGACGGTCGTACCGCCGATGAAATCGTCGAGCGACTGGACCGCATCGATCGGCCGGAATTCCAGCTTCGGTTGGAAGGCATCGGCTCCTTCGGCTCGAAGAAACCGCATTCGGTCTGGGCCGGCGTCACGCAGACGCCCGATATGTACGCGCTGCAGGGCGAAATCGAGCGCATCTGCCAGCGTATCGGCCTGCCGCCGGACCCGCGCAAGTTCACACCGCATGTCACGCTCGCACGGCTGAAGTCGTCGCGGGTCGATGATGTGGTGCACTATCTCTCCGGCCGCGGTAACTTCCACACGGCGCCGTTCACGGTTGGACGCTTCGTGCTGCTGTCTTCCCGCGAATCGGTCGGCGGCGGTCCCTACCTCACCGAAGAGATTTTCCCGCTTCACGAGGCTCGCAGCGCTTTCCCCGCCATGGGCAACAACGCTCTGCAGCCAGCCAAGAGCATGGTATAGACCGCTTCGAAGTCCTCGTGGCCTCCATAATAGGGGTCTGGGATGTCTTTGGGGCTACCAAGCGTGAAGGCGTTGAAGAGGTGCAGCTTGCCGAGTGCATCGGCAGGCGCAATTTTGCTCAAATTCTTCAAATTGTCTTGATCCATTGCCAGGATCAGGTCGAACCGATGAAAATCGGTTATCTCGATGCGGCGTGCGCGTTGAGCGGAGATATCGACGCCGTGGCCTGACGCGACTTCCACGGAGCGGCGGTCAGGCTTCTCGCCCTGATGCCAGCCGCCGGTGCCGGCCGAATCGATCTCGAACTCGGAAGCTCGCCCGGCTTCGGTCGCAAGATGCCGGAAGATACCTTCGGCAAGCGGGGAACGGCAGATATTGCCGGCGCAAACAAACAGAATTCTGTGACGGTCCATAGTATCGTTCAATCGATAAAGAGGAGTAATCTTGCCATGAAATACGAAAAGCTGGAACCGGCGGCAATCGATGAAAACCTGGCTGGCCTTAGCGGCTGGACATTGGCTGCCGATCGCCTTTCGATGTCGAAGAGCTTCAAATTCCGCAATTTCGTCGAAGCTTTCGGCTTCATGGCCGAGGCAGCCTTGGCGGCGGAGAAGTTCAATCACCATCCCGAATGGTTCAACGTCTATTCCCGCGTCGACGTGAAACTGACGACGCATGACGCCGGAGGCTTGACGGACCATGACATCAAACTCGCCAAAGCGATGGAAAAGGCTGCGGCTCGGCGAGCTGATTGAATCGCGGGTGCCGATCACCATATGTCTAAGCGGCCCAGCAAGGGCTTCCTAAAGGGATGAGCGGAATGGATGACATCAAGTACGGGGAAATCCTGATGCCTGGTGACGAAGAGACCCAAGAACGGCAGGAGAAGTCGGTGCGCAGCAAGTTCTGGCCGACCTTACGCAAGGCAGCACGGTATATCCCGTTTTCTCGCGATGTCGTCGCAGCTTTCTATTGCGCGCTCGATCCGCAGACGCCGACCCGCGTCCGCGGCATTCTGCTGGCCGCGCTCGGCTATTTCGTCATGCCGGTTGACATCATCCCGGATTTCTTCGCCGTCATCGGTTTTTCGGACGATGTTGCCGTGCTGACGCTCGCCTTCGGCATGATCAAAGGCCACATCCGGCAGGAGCATTATGACGCCGCCGACCGGGCCTTGGCCAACGAACCCGAGGCCGTAAAAACGGCTTGATCCCCCTCCGATCGACGCCGGCAGGATTCCTGCCGGGTTTCCAGACCTTTATGCGGTCTTCCTGATTTTAGAGAGGTCAAACTCTTGCCCGAATCTTTCTGTCTTAAATCGATCCCATAGGGTGGTGTTCCGCCATCCGGGTTTTCCAATTCCTCCTGATGTGTTTCAGGCCCGGCCCACTTGGGCTGAAACGGCACAGATCAGGGGCAATTACCGCCCCGTTGACGGTTTGGTAACCTAAATAAAGTCAAAATAGGGCAGCTCACGAGCATAGGCGTGCGTTACTTAAATCGCCTTGAGCTCTGGACCGCAAGAAATCGGCAGGAAACCATGTTTGTAAAAAGCTTCGCAATCGCCCTCTCGCTCGTTCTGGCCGGCACCGGCATCGCGTCCGCGCAGACCAAGACCAAGAAGCAGGCAGCGCCCGCCCCACAGGCGCAGGCGGCAGCACCGGCGGCTCCGACGCGCATCCAGCAATTCGATGCCTGGGGCGCCTATTCCTACCAGTCCGGCGCGGGCAAGGTCTGCTACGTCCTTTCGGTGCCGACGGCAAAGTTGCCGGCTTCGGGCATCGACCATGGCGACAACTTCTTCATCGTTTCCCAGCGTCCGGGTCAGAACATCTCTTACGAACCGCAGGCGATGATGGGCTATCCGCTCAAGGAAAATTCCAAGGTCGACGTCGTCATCGACAACAAGACTTTCGTGATGTTCACCAAGGACAAGGCTGCCTGGGTCGAAAATGCCGCGCAGGAGCCGGCGCTCGTCGCAGCGCTCAAGTCCGGCCATTCGCTGAAGGTCACCGCGACCTCGAAGAAGGGCACCGGCACCTCCTACACCTACTCGCTGAAGGGCGTTTCCGCCGCTCTAAAGCAGATCGAAAGCTGCAAATAAGATCGATGATGCCGTGATCACGTCAAAGTGATCAAAGGTTCTCTCGAAACCGACGCAACGAGGCCGGCCTTGATGGCTGGCCTTTTGCCTTTCTTGAAGAGGGATGACGCGGGCTGAAATTAATGCTAAAGGCCGCGCCGACGAGCGGTGTATTTGCAATTTTTTGCCCCGCTACCAGATGAACCTTCTGATCTCAGTGCCTTGCCCGCGCCCGCAGCTTTCCGGCTTTGGGGCATCGCCGATATGAACCATTGGAATGATGCTATGTCCGCGATCGATGTCATGACCCCATCCAAGCTGAAGCCGATGCCTGTGTCGCAGCCGGTCGAGCTTTCGCCGAAACCGTCGCTGATCGGCCTGACACGTGAAGAGATGGGGGCGGCACTGAAGGAAAAGGGCGTCGCCGACAAGCAGATCAAGATGCGCGTCAGCCAGCTTTGGAACTGGATCTATGTGCGCGGCGTCTCCGATTTCGATGCCATGGCGAATGTCTCCAAGGACATGCGGGAAATGCTGAAGACGCATTTCACCATCGCCCGGCCGGAGATCGTCGAGGAGCAGGTTTCCAACGATGGCACCCGCAAATGGCTGTTGCGCTTCCCGCCGCGGGGCGCCGGCCGGCCGGTCGAAGTAGAAACCGTCTATATTCCGGAAGAGGGCCGCGGCACCCTCTGTATTTCCAGCCAGGTCGGCTGTTCGCTCACCTGTTCCTTCTGTCACACCGGCACGCAGCGCCTCGTCCGCAACCTGACGGCCGAGGAGATCCTGTCGCAGCTCCTCTTGGCGCGTGATCGGCTGGGCGATTTCCCCGACCGCGAAGCGCCGCAGGGGACGATCATGCCCGCCGAAGGCCGCAAGGTCAGCAACATCGTGATGATGGGCATGGGCGAGCCGCTCTACAATTTCGACAGCGTCAAGACGGCGTTGCTGATCGCTTCCGATGGTGACGGCCTGTCGCTCTCCAAGCGCCGCATCACGCTCTCCACCTCCGGCGTCGTGCCGGAAATCTATCGGACAGGTGATGAGATCGGCGTCATGCTGGCGATTTCGCTGCATGCGGTGCGCGACGATCTGCGCGACATGCTGGTGCCGATCAACAAGAAATATCCGCTGAAGGAATTGATGGACGCCTGCCGCGCCTATCCGGGCCTTTCGAACGCCCGGCGCATCACCTTCGAATATGTGATGCTGAAGGGCGTCAACGACAGCCTCGAGGATGCGAAAGGCCTGATTCAGCTCCTGAAGGGCATTCCGGCCAAGATCAATCTCATCCCCTTCAATCCTTGGCCGGGCACGAATTACCAGTGTTCTGACTGGGAGCAGATCGAGAAGTTTGCCGATTTCATCAATTCGGCGGGCTATGCCTCGCCGATCCGCACGCCGCGCGGCCGGGACATTCTTGCCGCCTGCGGCCAGTTGAAGTCGGAATCCGAGCGCATGCGCAAGACTGAACGGCTCGCTTTCGAAGCCATGATGATCGCCAACCACGGCGAGGATTGAGATCGATGCTGCTTGGTCTACGCGGGCCGATGCGGCTCCTGTGGGGCTATCTCGGCGCCTGTGTTCTGATGGGTTTCGTGCTGGCTTGCGTTGCAGCCTGGACCATGCCGGGAACGGCGGCCCCCGAACTCTTCGCGCTCACCGTGGCGCTGACCAAGCTCGCGATGATCGTCAGCATCCTGCCATCGCTCGTCGTCATTGCGATTTTCGAATGGCGCGGCATGCGCCGCTGGTATGGTTACGCCCTCTACGGCGCCTTGCTGTCAGCGGCGGCATCGGTGCTGATCTCGGGGAGTGTGGAAGGACCACAGACCCTCAATCTGATCACCATCGTCGTTTGTTTTGCCTTCCTTGGTGCCGTCTGCGGCACCGTCTATTGGTGGATCGCCGGCCGGTTCGCCGGGCTGCCTTAACCCAGGACATCCTTGGTAATCAAAGGATTGTAGCAGGTGCCTGATTTCGGAACGATGTCGAGATGGTCGCCTACTAAAACGTGCACTGGAGGACGTCCGATTTCGATTGTCTCGTCACAGTTGTATGATTTGCCGAGATGCGTTCTTACGAAGATGATCTCCGCCAACGTCACGGTATAGGGGGCACCCTTGCTTGGATGCACCTCTTCGTTCCACATCCGGGTAATGGTGGCCTCAGCGTGTGGAAAGTGATGTACCCGCCAGACGTTGGCTTCATGCACTGCCCACATAACGAAAAAAAAGCCAGCCAATTCAAGGGCGACAAGCATTACCTTTATTTCGGTGTCGGTGACGCGCAGCCAAAAAGAAGACTTTGGATCGTTATGCATTGTTTCAAGGTTTGCTACCGCTTCCCAACTTAAACATGCATAATATGTGCGGATAGTTCGCCCGCTTTTCAAGCCGTGCCGCACTTAACGGGAATGCGTGAGGAAGATCTTCACCGCGAAGACTGAAAAGACGCTCGCAAAGGCATAGTCGAGGCCGCGCATGATGCCGCGGTTCTTCTGCAGCCAGGTCGACAGGCCGTCGGCCGCAAGCACGACGAGCGCGTTGACCGGCATGCCGATCATGATGAAGAAGAAACCCAGGAACAGGAGCTTTTGCGTGACGGCCGGATCGCCCGCCGTGACGAACTGCGGCAGGAAGGTCATGAAGAAGATGATGACCTTCGGGTTCAGCAGATTGACCCAAAAGCCGGTCGAAACGTTGGCGAGCGGCGTGCCTTTTGCGATATCGACCTTCTTCACCGTCAAGCTGGAGCCGAAGCGGATCGCCTGGATCGCCAACCACAGCAGATAGGCAGCGCCACCGGTTTTCAGGATGGTGAAGGCCAGCGGCGATGCGGTAATCAGCGCCGAAACGCCAAAAGCCACCAGGAACGTATGCACGACGATACCGAGGCTGGTGCCGAGGACCACGAAAAGTGCTGCCTTCTTGCCCTGCGCCAATGCACGGCTGATCGACAGGGTCATGTCGGGGCCGGGGGTCGCCGCCAGCAGCAGGCTCGCGGCCGAAAAAGCAAGAAGGGTCGGCAAGCTGGGTATGAAGTCCATGGCATGCTCCGAAAGCCGGACAAAAGGATCAGCGGTTTTATCCGGCTTTCTGATCTTTGCCAATCAATCCTTCTTTTCGAGGAATGCCTTGAACTTTTCGGCATAGTCGGGATGCCAGCGTGACAGCGGCGGGCGGTTTTCGATGATATCGCCTGCGGCCCAGAGCATGCGGCGCTCGTCCGTTGGCCGCGCAACATCATTGTCCGGGCAGAGGATATAGAAGTCGCCGCGCTCAAGGCTCTCGACCATGAAATCGACCGTCTGTTCCGGCGTCCAGGCTCCGGCCGGCTTTTCCTGGCGGTCGCCCTTGGTGAGGCCGGTGAAGACGAAGCCGGGGATCAGGAGATGCGCGGAGATCCTGGCGCCGGCGGTGTTGCGCAGTTCGTGCTGGAGCGCCTCGGTGAAGACCTTCACGCCCGCCTTGGAGACGTTGTAGGCCGGGTTGCCGGGCGGTGTGGTGATGCCCTGCTTCGAACCGGTGTTGATAATCAGGCCGGGTTTTCCATGAGCCAGCATGCCGGGTCCGAAAACGCGCGTACCGTTGATGACCCCCAAAAGATTGACACCAAGGATGTTGTCCCACCCGGGCTGCGGGCTAAAGATCGAGGTTTCCGGCCCGATACCGGCATTGTTCATCAGCACATGCACGCGGCCGAAATGCTGCAGGACGGCACGTTCGAGAGCTTCCAACTGCTCCTTATGGGCAACGTCGGTCTCGACGGCCATGACCTGGTCCTCGCCGGCGATCGCTACGAGTTCGGCGCGTGCAGCGGCCAGCCGGTCGCGGCCGAGATCGGCGATGGCGACGCTCATGCCGAGCTTTGCGAAATATTTCGCCGCCGCAAGGCCGATCCCCGAGGCGCCGCCGGTGATGACGGCCACATTGGCTTTCTTGAAAATCTCTCGAATATCCGTCACGGGCGTTGCCCTCCCTAGGCCTTGTTTGGATACTGGCAGATATGATCCCTCGATTTGATGTGTCAAATCGAAATCATGTGTCCATGAACCAGAGGTCTTGCCGCTTCTCCATGTCATGAACGCGACACGAACTGGCAGTGCTTCCCCTTGCGCCTCGTGATAATCTCGCTAAAAGTGCCGCCACACAGGGTTTGCGGGCGTCTCCGCGGGCTCGCATTGAAACGGACCTCATCACCATGGCATCACATAAAGACGTGAAGAAAGTCGTTCTCGCCTATTCCGGCGGTCTCGACACCTCGATTATCCTGAAGTGGCTGCAGACGGAGCTCGGCGCAGAAGTCGTCACCTTCACCGCCGATCTCGGCCAGGGCGAAGAGCTTGAGCCGGCGCGCAAGAAGGCCGAGATGCTCGGCATCAAGGAAATCTATATCGAGGACGTGCGCGAAGAATTCGTGCGCGATTTCGTCTTCCCGATGTTCCGCGCCAATGCCGTCTATGAAGGCGTCTACCTGCTCGGCACGTCGATTGCCCGGCCGCTGATCTCCAAGCATCTGATCGATATTGCCAGGAAGACCGGCGCCGATGCGATCGCGCATGGCGCGACCGGCAAGGGCAACGACCAGGTTCGTTTCGAGCTTTCGGCCTATGCGCTGAACCCGGACATCAAGATCATCGCTCCCTGGCGCGACTGGTCGTTCAAGAGCCGCACCGATCTGCTCGAATTCGCTGAAACGCATCAGATCCCGGTCGCCAAGGACAAGAAGGGCGAAGCGCCGTTCTCCGTCGATGCCAACCTGCTGCACTCCTCGTCCGAGGGCAAGGTTCTGGAAGATCCGTCGCAGG
The DNA here is from genome assembly GCF_047445835.1 of Rhizobium sp. BR 317. Lineage (NCBI taxonomy): Bacteria > Pseudomonadati > Pseudomonadota > Alphaproteobacteria > Hyphomicrobiales > Rhizobiaceae > Rhizobium > Rhizobium sp. BR 317. The sequence continues at coordinate 464,297 of NZ_JARWLB010000003.1, forward strand.
AAGCACCGGAATATGTGCACATGCGCACGATTTCGCCGGAAGCTGCTCCCGACAAGGCGACCGTCATCAAGGTCGGCTTCGAAAAGGGTGATGCCGTTTCGATCAACGGCCAGCGCATGAGCCCGGCGACGCTGCTCGCAACGCTCAACAATTACGGCCGTGACAATGGTATCGGTCGTCTCGACCTCGTCGAGAACCGCTATGTCGGCATGAAGTCGCGCGGCGTCTACGAGACCCCCGGCGGCACGATCCTGCTCGCCGCCCACCGCGCCATCGAATCCATCACGCTCGATCGTGGTGCAGCTCACCTCAAGGACGAGCTGATGCCGCGCTATGCCGAGCTGATCTATTACGGCTTCTGGTTCTCGCCGGAGCGCGAAATGCTGCAGGCGCTGATCGACAAGAGCCAGGAGCATGTCGAGGGCGAAGTGACGCTGAAGCTCTACAAGGGCAATGTCATGGTCATCGGCCGCGAAAGCCCGAAGTCGCTCTATTCCGACAAGCTGGTGACCTTCGAAGACGACCAGGGCGCCTACGACCAGAAGGATGCGGCCGGCTTCATCAAGCTCAACGCGCTGCGCCTGCGCACGCTCGGCAAGCGCAATCTGTCGAAGTAATCGGCATCAAGATGATGAAAAGCCCGCTTCCGGTTGCCGGAGGCGGGTTTTTTCTTTCTGGATGGTTAGATAGAAAAAAGGGCCGGATTTACTCCGCGGCCCTTAATTCCCGTTCGATCTCCGCCGGCAGCTCCGCATTCTGCAGATTGCTGCGGAAGGCGCGGAGCGCATGATGGAGTTCATCCTGCAGGCCGTGATCGAAGCCCTGCATTGCATCCTTTTCCACCGCGTAGATCTCGCAACCGATCTGCTTCAGCTTGGCACCGGCCGCCTCCGACAGCACGATGCGCTTGGCGCGACGGTCAAGCGGATCGGGCTGACGCTCGATCAGGCCGCGCGCCTGCAATTTGTCGAGGAAGGCGCTGACTGTCATCGGCTCCAACCCCATGCGAGTGGCAATATCCAATTGACGGCTGCCATTGACGGCGGCGACCTGGATGAGCGTGCGCGCTTCACCCGCCGTCAAACCCAGCCCCGCGACCATAATGCGCCGCTCGAAGGCCGCTCGCATCAATCGGGCGCAATCCGCCACGAGAAAGGCAAGCGAATCCGTATCTATCCTGCTGCTCATAAGCGCTTCCCTACTTACGCTTTGTTTTTTAGGCCCCAACCAATCTTTATTGATTTCGCCCCCCGAATTCAACGGATTCTTCCTTTTTCAATAGACTTGTCCCGCTTGACCCGATTCGAAGCGTTGCTAATCTGCCCTGATTATCAGCGGGAACTTCCAATATGACGCAATCCCTTATCGTCGGCGCCTTCTTGGCGGCGCTGTTTTATGTGCTCATTCCCGGACCTGCTTTCCTGGCGCTGCTCGGCATCGGCGCGGGGCAGGGGCGCAAGGCTGGCGCCTTCTTCGTGAGCGGTCATTTGGTCGGGGATATCATTTGGTCGTCACTCGCTTTGATTGCAATCATCGGCGCAAAAACTATCGGTACCGTCGTATTCGACGTGCTCGGCTTGCTCTGCGGCTTCTATCTTGCCTGGATCGGCTGGAATGCGTTCACCGCCAAGCCGAAGAAGGATGGCAAGGCGTTGCTGAATGTCGAACGTCCCTTCCGGCGTGGCCTGATCTTTGGCGTCACCAATCCGAAAGGATATCCGGTGGCACTGGCAACGTTCACCGCGCTGGTGGCAGGTTCGGCGGGTGCGTTGACCTTCAGCGCGCTGCCGCTGCTGCTCGCCGTTTCTTTCGTCGGCTTCATCACCGCCGATATCATCCTCATCGGCGTTATCGGCGCTGGCGCCGTTAGGCGTTTCTACCGCGCTCACGAGCGGCTGATCGTACGCTGCTCCGGCGTGCTGTTCATGGGCTTTGCTGCGCAGGCTTTGTGGCATGCGACGCCCGGCTTGCTCGGTTGGCGCAAGGCCTGACCTTTCCTCATTATTTGTTCCACCCTCGCCATACCAATTTGGCGGCGAGGGTCTTATATCGTGCTTCGATCAGATGCCTGCCGAAAGGATGCCTTGCATGTCTTCCCAAACCGCCGTCAACCCAGCGCTCGTCGAATGGACCGGACATCAGGGCCTACCGCGTTTCGATGCCGTGAAAGACGCCGATTTTGCGCCTGCCTTTGACGCCGCTCTTGCGGCGCATAACGCGGAGATCGATGCGATCGCTGACAACGGCGAGGCGCCGACTTTTGCCAACACCGTTACCGCGCTCGAAATCGCCGGCGACGAGCTGTCGCGGGTCTCCGCTCTGTTCTGGAACAGGGCCGGGGCGCACACCAACGAGCTGATCCAGGCCTTGGAGCGCGAGATCGCGCCGAAGATGTCGCGGCATTATTCGAAGATCGGCATGAACGCCGCGCTGTTTGCTCGCATCGATGCGCTATGGGAAGCGCGTGAGGAGCTTGGCCTGACAGTGGAAGAAACTCGCGTGCTGGAACGGCACTGGAAGGGTTTCGTGAAGTCGGGCGCCAAGCTGGCGAAGGCAGAACAGGAGCGGCTCGCCGAGATCAATGAGAAATTGGCGGGCCTCGGCGCGCAGTTTGGGCAGAATGTTCTCGCCGACGAAAAAGGCTGGGTACTGATCCTCTCCGAAGAATCCGATCTGGCCGGCATTCCCGATTTTCTGAGGGACGCGATGGCCGCAGCCGCACGCGAACATGGCGCAGAAGGCAAATTTGTCGTCACGCTGTCGCGCTCGATCATCGAGCCGTTCCTGTCTTCGTCCGAGCGTCGCGATCTACGTGAGCAGGCTTTCAAGGCATGGGTAGCGCGTGGCGCCAACGGCGGCGAAACGGACAATCGCAAGATCATCAAAGAGACGCTGGCGCTGAGAGCCGAGAAGGCCGAGCTGCTCGGCTACGGCAACTTTGCCGAATTGAAGCTCGACAACACCATGGCCAAGACGCCGGAGGCGGTGAACGAACTGCTGAGGGCGGTCTGGGCGAAGGCGATCGAGCGCGCTCGCGAGGAAGAGGGCGATATCGCCGCGCTGATCGCCGAGGAAGGGCGCAATCACGAGGTCATGCCTTGGGATTGGCGGCATTATGCCGAGAAGATCAGGACGCGGAAGTTCGATTTCTCCGAGACGGAACTGAAGCCCTATCTGCAGCTCGAAAAGATCATCGCCGCCTGCTTCGACGTTGCCGGTCGCCTCTTCGGCATTCGCGCCGTCGAGCAGAAGGGTGTTCCCGCCTATCACCCCGATGTGCGTGTTTTCGAAATCCGCGATCGCTCGGACAGGCTGGTGGCACTGTTCCTCGGCGATTATTTCGCCCGCAATTCCAAGCGCTCAGGCGCCTGGATGAGCTCGTTTCAATCGCAGCATAAACTGCCGCTGAAGAATGGTCATGTCGGCGAGCTGCCGATCATCTATAACGTCTGCAATTTCGCCAAGCCCGCCGAAGGCAAGCCGGCGCTACTGTCGCTCGACGATGCCCGCACGCTGTTCCATGAATTCGGCCACGCGCTGCACGGCATGCTCTCCAACGTCACCTATCCGTCGGTGTCGGGCACCGGCGTTTCCCGCGATTTCGTCGAGCTGCCGTCGCAGCTTTACGAACACTGGCTGACCGTGCCGACAATCCTCAAGGAATATGCCGTGCACTACGAGACCGGCGCGCCGATGCCGCAAGCTTTGCTCGACAAGGTTCTTGCCGCCCGCACCTTCAATGCCGGCTTCAACACCGTGGAATTCACGTCCTCGGCGCTGGTCGATATGGCTTTTCATACCCGTGGCGCTGTCGAGGACCCCATGGTAGTGCAGACCGAAGTGCTTTCGGAAATCGGCATGCCGAATTCGATCGTCATGCGCCATGCCACGCCGCACTTCCAACATGTGTTTTCCGGCGACGGCTATTCGGCCGGCTATTATTCCTACATGTGGTCGGAAGTGCTGGACGCCGACGCTTTCGCCGCCTTCGAGGAAACCGGCGACGCGTTCAATCCGGATATGGCTGGAAAGCTGAAGGCCAATATCTATTCCGTGGGTGGCTCGATCGATCCGGAGGATGCCTACAAGGCCTTCCGCGGCAAGTTGCCGAGCCCGGACGCGATGCTGAGGAAAAAGGGGCTGGCGGCCTGATCCTTTATCCCCGGACGTGAAGGTTCGGTGACAAGATCGACATGTTGGGGATATGCGAAAGCGGGCATGCTGCGCGCTTTCGTGCCTCCCCCCTTTCGCATTCGCGAAAAAAAGGGTATGAGCGCGCCAAATGTAATTGGCGTGTTCACTTCATACCGCGCCCCAGCCTCAGAGATACAAGATTATGGCACTTCGCAACATCGCGATCATCGCGCACGTTGACCATGGGAAAACCACCCTCGTTGACGAGCTTCTGAAGCAGTCCGGCTCCTTCCGCGAGAACCAGCGCGTTGCCGAACGCGTCATGGACTCGAACGACCTGGAAAAGGAACGCGGCATCACCATTCTCGCCAAGGCGACCTCGGTCGTCTGGAAGGATACACGCATCAACATCGTCGACACCCCCGGCCACGCCGACTTCGGCGGTGAAGTCGAGCGCATCCTGTCGATGGTGGACGGCGCGATCGTTCTCGTCGACGCTGCCGAAGGCCCGATGCCGCAGACCAAGTTCGTCGTCGGCAAGGCGCTGAAGGTTGGTCTTCGCCCGATCGTCGCGATCAACAAGATCGACCGTCCGGACGCCCGCGCCGACGAAGTCATCAACGAAGTCTTCGATCTCTTCGCCAATCTCGACGCCACCGACGAGCAGCTCGACTTCCCGATCCTCTACGGTTCCGGCCGTAACGGCTGGATGAACTATTCGCCGGAAGGTCCGAAGGACGAAGGTCTCGGCCCGCTGCTCGACCTCGTCGTCAAGCACGTTCCGGAGCCGACCGTCGGCGAAGGCCCGTTCCGTATGATCGGCACCATCCTGGAAGCCAACCCCTTCCTCGGCCGCATCATCACCGGCCGCATCCATTCCGGCTCGATCAAGCCGAACCAGGCCGTCAAGGTTCTGGGCGCTGACGGCAACCTCATCGAAACCGGCCGTATCTCCAAGATCCTCGCCTTCCGCGGCATCGAGCGTCAGCCGATCGAAGAAGCGCAGGCAGGTGATATCGTCGCCATCGCCGGCCTTTCCAAGGGCACGGTCGCCGACACCTTCTGCGATCCGCAGGTCAGCGAGCCGCTCGTCGCGCAGCCGATCGACCCGCCGACCGTCACCATGTCCTTCATCGTCAACGACAGCCCCTATGCAGGCACCGAAGGCGACAAGGTCACCTCGCGCGTCATCCGCGACCGTCTGTTCAAGGAAGCCGAAGGCAACGTTGCGCTGAAGATCGAAGAAGCCGAAGGCAAGGACTCGTTCTACGTCTCCGGTCGTGGCGAATTGCAGCTCGCCGTCCTGATCGAAACCATGCGCCGCGAAGGCTTCGAGCTTGCCGTTTCGCGTCCGCGCGTCGTCATGCACAAGGATGAGAGCGGTGAGCTTCTAGAGCCGATCGAAGAAGTCGTCATCGACGTTGACGAAGAGCATTCCGGTATCGTCGTGCAGAAGATGTCGGAGCGTAAGGCCGAAATGGCTGAGCTGCGTCCGTCGGGCGGCAATCGCGTTCGCCTCGTATTCTTCGCGCCGACCCGCGGCCTGATCGGCTACCAGTCGGAACTTCTGACGGACACGCGCGGCACCGCCGTCATGAACCGTCTGTTCCATGACTATCAGCCGTACAAGGGCGAAATCGGCGGCCGTGTGAACGGCGTGCTGCTCGCCAACGAAGCCGGCGAAGCCGTGGCCTATGCCTTGTTCAACCTGGAAGACCGCGGCCCGATGATCATCGACGCCGGCGAGAAGGTCTATGCCGGCATGATCATCGGCATCCACTCCCGCGACAACGACCTCGAAGTCAACGTGCTGAAGGGCAAGAAGCTCACCAACATCCGCGCCGCCGGCAAGGACGAAGCCGTGAAGCTGACGCCGCCGATCCGCATGACGCTCGACCGCGCACTCTCCTGGATCCAGGACGACGAGCTCGTCGAAGTCACGCCGAAGTCGATCCGCCTGCGTAAAATGTACCTCGATCCGAACGAGCGTAAGCGTTTCGAGAAGGCTCGCTACGCATAATAGAGCGACTTGTACCGCTTCGGACGAATTGACCCCGGCCCCTGTGCCGGGGTTTTATTTTGTGTGTTCGATTTTTGAGCCCTTGTTGCAAAGGTTAAAAAGGGGTTAATTTTCAGTAGCCGTCCACAGGTAAAGACTGTGGGCAAATCGTCTGTCCGCATGATTTGTGGATGGTTAATTTTCGCTGGCGGGACCAGAGTAGACGTTATGAAGACGTTGTCGATTGATGTTCGGCGGGCTGAACCGCATGATGCCCGAGCCATTTCGGAGGTGCACCGCCAGTCGTGGCAGTACACCTATACCGGCATCATTCCGCATCGTGCGCTCAGCCAGATGATCGAGCGCCGCGGCGAAGCCTGGTGGCGCAAGGCGACCAGTGGCCCGGCAACGCTTCTGGTTCTCGATGTCGCCGGCGAGATCGCCGGTTACGCCACGCTCGGTCTCAATCGTGCCCGCGCACTGCCTCAGGAAGGCGAGATCTACGAACTCTATCTGCGCCCGGAATATCAGGGCATCGGCCTTGGCCGGCTTCTCTTCGGCGAGGCGCGCCGGCTCCTGAAGTCGCTTGGCTGCAAGGGACTGGTCGTCTGGTGCCTCGAGGAAAACGAGAATGCCGACCGCTTCTATCGCGGTCAGGGCGGCGCCGATTTCTGCGAGGGTATCGAGACCTTCGACCGCAAGCAGCTCAAGAAGATCGGCTTCGTCTGGCCCTAAAGCGGTCGCGATCTTTCAAACTCGCTCCTTGCGCTCTAGGCTCTTGATATTGCGCATGTCGTTATCGCAAAACCGTTGCGCACTTTTGCGGGACATGCGTTAAGACGCCCGCTGCGACAATCGATTAAAATCCCGCACCGTCCCAATGCCTTGTTGCGTTGCGTCATGATTCCGATTATTTGGCTGGCAGCAACCATCCTTATTAGGGGACACGCATGCGCATCGACGCGATTTCCATTGGCAAGAACCCGCCCGAAGACGTCAACGTCATCGTTGAAGTTCCGGTCGGCGGTCATCCGATCAAGTATGAAATGGACAAGGACGCCGGCACGCTGGTTGTCGACCGTTTCCTCTACACGCCGATGACCTATCCGGGCAATTACGGCTTCGTCCCGCACACGCTCTCCGAAGACGGCGACCCGATCGACGTGCTGATCGCCAGCACCCGCCCGCTGGTTCCGGGCTGCGTCATCAACGTCCGCCCGATCGGCGTGCTGATGATGGAAGACAATTCCGGCAAGGACGAAAAGATCATTGCCGTTCCTTCGCCGAAGCTGACGCTGCGCTACGAGAAGGTTAGGGAATATACCGACCTGCCGGAAATCACGGTGAAGCAGATCGAGCACTTCTTCGAGCACTACAAGGATCTGGAGCCCGGCAAGTGGGTGAAGATCTACGGCTGGAAAGGCTCGAAGGAAGCCGGCGAACTCATTCTCGAAGCTATCGAGCGCGCCAAGAAGGCGAAGTGATCAGGTCTTATCAAATCCTCCGGGTCGCCATCGATCCGGAGGATTTTTTTACGCGCGGTCTCACCGGAAATCAGGCTGACCGAGGATTTGGAGGTGCCGAAGCTCTTGGCGATGAGCGCGATCAGCGCCTTGTTGGCCTTGCCCTTTTCCGGCACGGCGGAGACACGCGCCTTGAGATAGGCTTCGCCATCGGCGCCGGTCTCGAACCCGTCGATCGCATCACGCCCGCCATTGGGCGTGAGCCGGATGGACAATCTCACATGGTCGGCAAAAGCCTGCCAGGCATCGCTCACCGGCCGACGAGCGGATAAAGCGTGTTCCACATCAGGGAACGGAAGAAGAAGATGATCAGCAGCAGGATGATCGGCGAAATGTCGATGCCGCCGAGATCGGGCAGGATGCGCCGGATCGGACGGAGCGCCGGTTCCGTGACCGCATAGAGGAAACTTCCGACCGAGTTGACGAACTGATTGCTCGAATTAATGACATTGAATGCATAGAGCCATGAAAAAATGGCACTGGCGATCAGTACCCAAGTATAAAGATTCAAAGCCAGATCAATGGTTTGAAATAAGGCGAGCATATCCGTCTCCATTTCGCGGTTGACAGACATGTAGACATTGGCGACTTAACGGGCAAGTCCCATGCTTTGAAGCACGCTGAATCATGTTTAACAGGCCGAGCGTTCTCTACAGCTCCGGCCGGAAAGCCTCATCTCATGTCGTCGGTTCCGAGCGGTGACCGGTTTGCCGCTTTCAGGCACGTCGCCTACACCTATTTCTTCTTTGCCCGATTTCTGACGGCTTTCGCCACACAGGTGGTCAGCGTCTCCGTCGGCTGGCAGATGTATGACCATACCGGCAATCCGATCTATCTCGGCCTGATCGGCCTGGTGCAGTTCCTGCCTTCGCTGCTCCTGATCCTGGTGACCGGCACCGTCGCCGACCGCTACAACAGGCGCATGGTGGCCGCCATCTGCATTTTCGTCGGCACGATCTGTACTGCGGCACTACTGTTTCTGACGGTTTCCGGCACCTTCGCGCCGCTTCCGGTTTTCGCGATCCTTACCGTCTTCGGCATCGAGCGCGCCTTCATGACGCCGGCGACGCAGTCGCTTGCGCCCAATCTCATTCCGCCGAGGGATTTGCCGAACGCGGTGACCTGGAATTCCATGTCCTGGGATGCGGCCGCCATTCTCGGCCCCGTCGCGGGCGGTCTGCTCTACGGTGTCGGCCCGAGCGTTTCCTATACGGTCGCCGTCGTGTTCTTCGCCGCCGGTTCGCTGCTGACTTTCCTCATTCCGAAACCGCAGCAGCGTGTTGCGCATGAATCGAGAAGCTTGAAGGAGATCCTCGCAGGCTTCCATTTCATCTGGTCGGAAAAGGTGGTGCTCGGCGCCGTCTCGCTCGATCTCTTCGCCGTGCTGCTTGGCGGAGCCGTGGCGCTGATGCCGGTCTATGCGCGCGATATCCTGACGCTCGGTCCCTGGGGCCTCGGCCTGCTGCGCGCCGCGCCAAGCTTCGGCGCCATTGCCATGGGCCTGTTTCTGGCGACCTATCCCATCCGGCATCGTGCCGGGATCTACATGTTCAGCGGCGTCGCAATGTTTGGCTTGGGAACATTGATCTTCGGCATTTCGCATACGCCGTGGCTATCGATCGCGGCGCTCGCCATCATGGGCGCCTCCGACCTGATCTCGGTCTACGTCCGCGAAACTCTGATCACGCTCTGGACGCCGGACCACGTACGCGGCCGCGTCAATGCCGTGAACATGGTCTTCGTCGGTGCGTCGAACGAACTCGGCGAATTCCGCGCCGGCACTATGGCGCGCTATTTCGGCGCCGTCCCTGCCGTCGTCATCGGCGGCATCGGCACCTTGGCCGTCGCGATCATCTGGGCGAGCGGCTTCCCGCAACTGCGAAAGATCGATAGCCTGAATGCGCCGGACCGCGAGGGCGAGCCGCAGGTGGCGTAAGCCACAATTTTCTTGTCATGATGGCAAGTGCGCGCGCATGTTGTCGCCATGAGCAACATGACGAGCAACGAACCGATCGAGCCGGAGCCATCTGCTCCGCTGCCGGCTGCGTCCACCGAGCGCCAGCGCGCGTTCCGGCTCGTCGTGGGTATAGCCTGCCTGCTGGCGCTATTGGCGGTTTGGCAGGTTCTGACGTCGTTCGTCGCCTATACGGACGATGCCTATGTCACCACGAATTTCGTGACGATTGCCCCGCAGGTCACGGGCGTGATCGTCAGCGTCAACGTCGCCAACGACCAGGAGGTACGGCGCGGCGATCTTTTGGCTGTCATCGATAAGGTGCCGTTCCAGCTCGTCGTCGATCAACGCAAAGCAGCGGTTCAGGAAGCGGCTGTGAATCACAAGCTTGTCAACGATGAGCTGAAGGCTGCTCAGGATCGGCTGGCGGCTGCGACGGCCGCATTACAACAGGCCAGCGGTGATCAGAAGCAGGTGGCCTTGACGGCTGCCGACATGGTTTCCGCCCAACAGCGGGAGCAGGTGGCCGCCCGCGAGGCGGTCGATAAGGCTTCGCAGTCGGTTGTCAATCAGGACGCTGTCGCCGCGCAGGCTAAGGCCGCGCTTGCCTTGGCGGAATGGCAGCTCAGCCAGACCGAAATCCACACGCCCGCCGACGGCACGGTCAACAATCTCTCCGTCAGCGTGGGCGATACGGCCTCGGCCGGCAAGGCGCTCGTCGGCATCGTCGATGCGGCGGGCTGGCGCATCGTTGCGAACTACAAGGAGAACTACATCAGGAGCCTTAAGCCCGGCAAGGCAGCCTGGGTATGGCTCGACACGCATCCGTGGCGCCTCTATCGCGCTCGTATCGAAGGCGTGTCGCGCGGCATCAGCAGAGGCCCCAATCAGGATGGAATATTGCCCTATGTCGCTCCGACCACCGACTGGATCCGGCTGGGACGCCGCTTCCCGGTAACGCTGAAGCTGGCCGATCCCCCATCTGACCTCACCCTTTATATGGGATCGGATGCCAGCACACTGATCTTCCCATGAGGAAGGCTATCGCCGAGCTCGTCAATGCGATCCGCGGCGAGCTGGCAGAGCTCAGCCTTTCCGGCCCCCGCGTGTGGCAAGCCAATATCGCCGCCCTGGCGGTCGGACTCGCGCTCGTCCTTGCTTTGATGCTGAGGGTCAACAATCCCTGGTGGGCCGGGATCAGCGCCTTCCTGTGCGTGCAGGCGAGCCATCCGCAATCCTGGCAGAGAGGCGGGATGAGGATGGTGGGAACGCTCGTCGGCGCGGCGCTGAGCTTCGTCCTTGCACCCTGGGTCGTCTATGATCCTTTGGCGACGGTGCTGCTTCTTTTTGCCGCCGGTACGCTTGCCATCCTCGGCTCATTGCTGAGCCCCCACGGCCAGGCCTGGCTGCTTGGTGGGATCACGGCCATGATGGTGACGCTTGGTTCGTTGGATGATCCGACGCTGGCGCTTTCCATCGCTTTCTATCGTGCCGTCGAGATCGTGCTCGGTACTGCCACGGCGCTTCTGGTGACACGGCTACTGGCGCCTGCGGAAGGCGAGGCGGTGGCGCCGCCACCCGGTTGGCATAGTTTGTTCGGTCCCAACTGGCATGTGCTGTCGCATGCCATGCGAACGGGGATGGCGGTTGCGGCGGTGCCACTGGTCTGGCGGCAACTGGAGTTGCCTAACCTCAGCCAGATGGCGATTTCGATCGGCGCTGTCATGGCTGTTCCGACGCTGACCGGGATTTCGGAAAGGGACCAATCGGCGATTGCTCAGCGCATGTTGCAGCGGATAGCCGGGTGCATACTGGGCGGCTGTTTTGGCGCCATGGTGCTGTTCTTCCCGATCAGCCAATCCTTCGTACCCTGGCTGTTGTTGCTGATGGCAGGCACCTGGCTTTCCATGCAGATCCAGAGCGGGCGGTATGGCATCGCCGGCGTTGGTTCGCAGGCGGGCGTCGCATTGATCCTGACGCTTGTGCAGGATACAGGCCCCGCGGACAGCCTACTGCCGGCCATGAACCGCATCGCCGGCATGATTGGAGCCATAGGGCTTTTGGTGCTCATCAACCTGTTGGTTGGTCCGCCGCTCGGCATCCAATCAACGGCGGAGGAAAAGCAGAGCTGACGCGAAGGATGGGATGAGGCGGAGCCGATCAGGCCGCGATCGCCTGCTTGCCCTCGAAAATCAGATCGAGGAATTCGGATAGCCAGGCTTTGAGCGGTGGGTCAAAAATCATCCGGCCCTCCAGATGCTCGCGGCCCTTCTGGGCGTTCGGCATGCAGAAGCGGTGCTCGCCATGTACGACCCAGCGCTGCATCATGGCGCGGGTCAGTTCCGCGTGGAACTGCAGGCCCCAGGCATTGGCGCCGTAGCGATAGGCCTGGTTGGGATAGGTCTCGCCTGTCGCCAACAGATCGGCACCGTGAGGCAGTTCGAAACCTTCACGGTGAAAATGATAGACCATTTGCGGCCAGTGGCGCATCAAAAGCCGGCCTTTTTCCGTCGGCTGCAGCGGATACCAGCCGATTTCGGTCTTGCCGTCATCGCGGGCTTTGACCTTGGCGCCGAGGTGGCGGGCGAGCATCTGCGCGCCGAGGCAGATGCCGAGATAGGGGCGATTTTCCTTTAGCGGCACGTCGAGCCAATTGATCTCGGCCTTGACGAAATCGTCGGGATCATTGGCGCTCATCGGGCCGCCGAAGACCACCGCGCCGGCGTGACCTTCCAGCGTTGTCGGCAGCCGGTCGCCAAGCACCGGCCGACGGATGTCGAGATCGTAGCCCTTGTCCAAAAGCATCTGGCCGACGCGGCCGGCGCTGGAGCGTTCCTGATGCAGGACGATCAATACGGGGCCGCGTCTACCACCCCGCGGCGCCTCAATCATCATCCCCGGTTTCCTTCCTGGGACCCGGGGCGCGGGCGGCTGCCTCCTGGCGCTTGACGACGCGATCACGATCGGAAATGCCCAAGAGATCGGCGATGCGCCAGATCGCATGGTCCTCCATTTCGCTGCGTTCGCCATCCGCATAAACGATGTCCCAGAGGATGCCGAGAAGTTCGAGGCGCTGTTCGCTGTTGAGATGGCGCTTCAGATCGGAAGTGAAGCGGTAATAATCGACCGCCTCGCTCTCGGCCTCCTGACCGGCCGCAATCAGCGCGTCGAGCTGGCGGCCGTCGAGACCGTATTGGCTCTTCAGCAGCTTGCGAAGCCGCTTCTTCTCGCTTTCCTCGATCTTGCCATCCGCCTCCATCACCTGGAAACAGAGCGCGGCAACCGCGATACGCGGATCGTCGGGAGCAAAACCGGACTTGGGGTTTTCCCTGGTCAGATTTTGGAAGAATTCCTGAAAGCGTTCAAACATTCGATTCCATTCTTAGAAGAGCTTCAGCCGTGTCTTGGGTTCCGGTTCAAGCTTGAGATCTTTCACGCCCGGATCATCCGGCGCACCGCCGAAGAAGGGCTTTGGTTCCGGCTCCTTCGCCGGCTCGAATTTGGCGGGACGCGCGGGAGCCGGCTTCGTTGCGACCGGCTCCAATTCTATAACAGATGTATCGGCAGCCGGCGAAGCAACTGTTGGTGAGGTCGGTTGCGCCGCGGCGGTTGCGGGAGCTGCCTCGCGCACCGGCGGCAGCGACCGCAGCGCGGCGTCGACCGAGGCGATCGTACCCTCTTCCACCGGGCCTTCGAGTTGGCCGAAGGGCGCTTTCCATTCGAAGGCGTCGAGGCGGCCGGTAATCGGCGACAGCGGCAGCCATTTGTCGGAAACGACGCCATCGGCTAGCCAGGCCGGATCGCGTGGCGCGCGCAATGCCTGCGCCATCCAGTGGCGGATGCGGCCCTGATCTCCGGTTTCGGCCTCTTCGATGTCGGCGAGCAGTAGGAACGCGCCTTCGCGGGCATCGATGCGGGCCGCGGCTTCCGCCTTGGTGCGAGCCTTGGCGAAATCACGGGCGTCGAGTGCGGCCTTTGCCGTGATCAGCAGTGCTTCGACGTTGTTCGGGCGGATCGCCTCCAGTCGCTCGGCACGCTTCAGGCGATCGGCGACGGAATCGCCACTGCGGGCGCGGACATAGGCTCTGCCGATCTCCGGATGCGGCTCCGCCTTCCAGACCTGTTCAAGAATAGAAGCGGCCTTGCGGACTTTGTCTTCGCGAAACAATGCCTTGGCGGCGGTGAGCGCGGCCGGCACGAAATCAGGGGACTGCTTCAGCGCGGCCAGCGCATCGTCCCGGGCGCCGGATGGATCGCCTTCGAGCTTTTCATTGGCTCGTGCGGTCAGCAATACAGCACGCTGGCGGTTGGCAGTGTCCTTGTCGATGACACGGGCGATCTTCTGCTGGTCGAGAAGCTTGATGGCTTCGTCCCAATCGCCGGCCTGGCTGCGATATTCCAGCGTCGCCTGTGCTGCCCAAGGCAGATAGGGCGCCTGGTCGGCAGCTTTTTCGGCATAGTGCCGTGCTGCTTCATGCGCGCCGAGACGTTTGGCTTCGAGATAAAGACCGCGCAGACCCAGTTCGCGGGTTTCCGGGTCGTTGGCCATCAGCTCGAATTTTTGGCGGGCCTCGTCATGCTTACCCTCGATCAGCGCAGCCTGCGCTTCTAGCAGGTTGATCAGCGGCTCCTGATCGGCGCGGATGAGGCCGCGCGTGCGCGCCGCCATCTTGCGGGCAAGCAACGCGTTGCCAGCGCCGGCGGCGATCAGCCCCGTGGACAAAGCCTGATAGCCGCGGTCGCGCTTGCGGGCGCGAAAATAGCGGGTGACGGAATGCGGCGAGGTCCAGATCAGGCGGATGAACCACCAGACCACCATGACGGCGGCGATCAGCGCGATCAGGATGCCGGCGGCGACGATAAGCCTGGTTTGATAGAGTTCGCCGCCCCAGACCAGCGAAAGATCGCCGGGGCGATCCGCAAGCCAGGAAAAGCCATAGCCAAGCACCAGGACGAGAACGGCGAAAATAAGCAGTCTGATCATTCTCTTCCCCGCCCTCAGCTTTGTTTTCCGGTGTCGGCGATCGCCTTCGACAGCGCGTCGCCGACCAGGTCCTCGACCCGGATGCGAGCTTCCAATGATTGCTTGAAGGCGGCGGAGGCCGATTTGGCGGCGTCCGGCAGGCTATTCCATTCGGTGACCGCGCCGGGCAGATCGCCATTCTTCACCTTGTCCTCGAAGCGGGCGGCAATGGCTTCGACGCTGTCGCCGGTGACGTTGCCGACCGGGCGCACCTGCACCAGGGATTTGGCACTGGTCAGCAACCGGTCGCTCCAGCTTTGATTGGGATCGTCCTGCTGCGTCGAGCTGACGATCGCGGTGGCAACGTCGGATACCCGGCGAATGAGATCGGCGCGCGAAGGAATGCCGGTCTGGGCGAAAGCCTTGAGATCAGCAACTGCGGGGTCATTGGGTGCGACATTGGCGTAGGTATCGAGCTCCGGCTGGAATGGGCCGCCGCGATCGATCGCCGCCTTCAGGGCCGCCGCCGCGATAGCGCGGGCGACTGCGCTTTCCTGGCTAGGCGCGTTCAGCTTCTTTTCAGCGTCTTCAAGACGCTTGCTGACATCGGCGTCGGATGAGGCCTGACTTTGCGTCGCCTGGGCGAGGCTCGCCTTCAATTGATCCACTTCGGCGCTGAGCGCGGCGATCTTCTGGTCGGCATCGCCGCTACTCGTACCCGACGATCCGCCTGCGGCCGTATTGTTGGCGGCCGCTGTCTCGAGGGCTGCGACGCGGGCGGTAAGGGTGGCGTCGGGCGATGGAGCACCGGCGAGCTTGGACACGGTCTGCTTCAGGCCGTCGATTTCGTCGCTAAGCGCGGCAATATCGGCGGAATGATCTTTTGCCGGCCTGCTGCCGGGCAGGAGGCCGGCATATTGGATGGCGCCGACGCAGATGAGGGAGATCAGGCCGCCGACAATGCCCGCGGCGATCAGGCCAGACGTTGCGCCGGGCTGCCGCTGGGGCGCGGAGGGTTGTTCGGCATAGGAACGCGCGGGTTCTGGTTCGGGGGCGGTTGCGACCTTTTCATCTTCCGCCGCAGTTTCCGCGACTGGCCGATCGGCCTCCTCCTCTAACGGCTCCTTTTCCGTTTCCGGCGGTATTTCCACCTCATTGGCGGACGAGCTGCCGGGTTCGCTGTGATGGCGCTCCGTCATCTCTTCGGAAGCCGCGGCTTGAGCGGTTTCCTCAGCTTCCAGATCAATCGTGATCGGCTCATCGTTGGGCTTCGAATGGTTTGGCGGATTTCCCGATACCATGAGGTCCTCTTTTCATGCGCTGCAGCGAAAGTAGACAGACAAGTCGATTATGGAAAGAGCTTAGATCAAAATTGCGACCTCACTTCGCGGCAAGAAGCGCCAGAAGGCTGTCTTCATCCGGCATATTAGCGATATCCACATGAGAATGCAGCGAAGTCGGGACGGCCTCGGCAATCACTTCGCTAAGACAGAGGAATCTTGTCGAAGTGAGGAGGTTCGAGTGGCGTTGCAGGAAAGGCAGGCTGAAGAATCGTTTCGCCGTCAGATGCGAATAGAGCAGCACCGCATCGGCGGAAGCATCGAGAAAGAGCCGGCGAAGGGTCGCGTCGTCGATGACGATATCCTGCATCCGGTAGCACTCGACCGTCTGGAACGGGATATTCAGCCCCTTCAATCTTGCTTCGAAACCTGCGGCGCGTGGTGAACCTGCGAGATAGAGCAGCGGGGCTTGAGAAATATCGGTCCATTCGCGGGAAACCAGTTCCGCCAGCTCGGCGCCGCTGCCCTCGGATGCGAAAACATGGATGAAACCAAGTTTTTGAGCCTCGTCAGCGGTCGCTTTGCCGACTGCGAAAAGCGGGCGGCTGAGATGAGGCTTGAGGGGCTGGCCTATCGCGCCCAATGTGCGGATAGCTTCGGCACTGGTAACGGCAACAGTGCCCTCGGTGTTCGACAGGGCTTGTCGGGTCGCGTCGACATGGCGGACAGGCTTTGATAGTGGCAGGAGCACTGCCTCATGCCCCATCTCCGCAAGCCTGCGGGCGGTGCGTTCACCCGAATGCTCAGGACGGGTGACGACGACGCGCATCCGGTATCAGGTCCAGTTTTCGAAGAAGGTGGTGCCTGCTTCGGCGCGGATCGCCTGGCCGGCATTGGTGCCGAGCGCCTCGGCATCCCGACGGTGACCTTCGATGGTGGTGGTGTACACCTGCTGGCCGTCGGGCGTCAGGATCATGCCGAAGAACCTGATGTGATCGCCCTCGCAGACAGCATAGCCGGCAATCGGCGTGCGGCAGGAGCCGTCGAGCGCTGCCAGGAAACCGCGCTCGCACGAAACGGTGTCGAAGGTCGGTCCGTCATTGATGGCGGAGAGCAGGTCGTTCGTCCTGTCGTCACCGATGCGGCTTTCGATGCAGATCGCACCTTGTGCCGGCGCTGGCGGGAATTCGTCCGGGTCGAGAATGTCGGTGATTACATCCACCTTGCCGAGCCGCTTCAGGCCGGCAAGCGCCAAGAGGGTTGCGTCCGCCTGGCCTTCTTCCAGCTTGCGCAGCCGCGTTTCGACCAAGCCGCGGAAGACAATGACGTTGATATCGGGACGTAGGCGCCGGATCAGCGCCTGGCGGCGCAGCGACGCAGAGCCGACGGTCGCGCCGTGCGGCAGCTCGATCAGCTTCGGCGCGGTGCGGCCAATAAAGGAGTCGCGGATATCTTCGCGCGGCAGATAGGCAGATAGCGACAGCCCTTCGGGCAGCTTCGTCGCCATGTCCTTGGCCGAATGAACGGCAAAGTCGAGTTCGCCTGTGATCAGTTTCTGTTCCAGCTCTTCCGTGAACAGGCCTTTGCCGCCGATCGCCGCCAGCGAACGATCGGTAATGCGGTCGCCCTTGGTGCTCAGAACGACGATCTCGAACATCTCCTCCGGCAAGCCATGCGCCGCCATCAGGCGGTCGCGGGTCTCGTGCGCCTGCGCCAACGCAAGTGGGCTGCCACGCGTGCCGATCCGGAAAGGTTTTGTTTGCATCCGCTTTGATCCGTTGTTACCGACAGTTCCCGTAACCATATTTCCGCTTCATCGCAATCGACCAACAGGCAACGAACAGCTTCCATGGCGCCATTTCTTCGCATTCTCGGCATCGAAACAAGCTGCGACGAAACCGCCGCGGCCATTGTCGAGCGCCGGGACGACGGCACGGCCACGATTGCCTCCGACGTGGTTTTGAGCCAGTTGGATGAGCATAGCGCCTATGGCGGCGTCGTGCCCGAAATTGCTGCGCGGGCCCATGTCGAGGCGCTGGATACGTTGATCGACGAGGCCCTGAAGCGCGCCAATGTGTCGCTGTCCGATGTCGATGCCATCGCTGCCACATCCGGTCCCGGTCTGATCGGCGGCCTGCTCGTCGGGCTGATGACCGGCAAGGCGATATCGAGGGCGACCGGCAAGCCGCTCTACGCTATCAACCATTTAGAGGGCCATGCGCTGACGGCAAGGCTGACGGATGGTCTCACCTTTCCTTATCTGATGCTGCTCGTCTCCGGCGGCCATACGCAATTGATCCTGGTGCGCGGCGTCGGCGAATACGAGCGCTGGGGCACGACCATCGACGATGCGCTGGGCGAAGCCTTCGACAAGACGGCGAAGCTGCTCGGTCTTCCCTATCCCGGTGGTCCGGCGGTCGAAGAGGCGGCGAAGAACGGTAATCCGGATCGATTCGATTTTCCGCGGCCGCTGGTCGGCGAGACCCGCCTTGATTTCTCCTTCTCCGGCCTCAAGACCGCGGTGCGGCAGGCGGCAACGGCGATCGCGCCGGTGACCGAACAGGATATCGCCGACATCTGCGCCTCCTTCCAGAAGGCGATTTCGCGCACCTTGAAGGACCGGATCGGGCGCGGCCTGCAGCGCTTCAAGAAGGAATTTCCGAAGACGGCGGACAAGCCGGCGCTGGTGGTTGCCGGCGGGGTCGCGGCCAATCTCGAGCTGCGGCGCACGCTACAGGAACTCTGCGATCTCAATGGGTTCCGCTTCATCGCGCCGCCGCTGCGGCTCTGCACCGATAATGCCGTGATGATCGCCTGGGCGGGGCTGGAGCGCATGGCGACAGGCGCGGCACCCGACGGCCTCGATGTGCAGCCGCGCTCGCGCTGGCCGCTCGATCAGAAGGCGGAGACTCTTTTGGGGCATGGCAAACGAGGAGCAAAGGCATGAGCGGCAATGAACGCATTGCAGTGATCGGCGCCGGCGCCTTCGGCACGGCGCTCGCCTCCGTCATCGCCTTGACCGGTAAGAGCCAGGTGACACTGGTCGGGCGCAATGCGGCTGTCATGGCCGATCTCAGCGCTGACCGGATCCATGATGCGGCGTTGCCGGGTATCGATTTGCCGGATTCGCTGCAATTTTCCGCCGAGCCGGACGCGGTTTCGGACGCCGGCATCGTGCTGTTTGCCATGCCGTCGCAGGCGCAGGCGGATGCGGCACGTCATTACGGACCTTATCTCGCAGAGGATGCCGTCGTCGTTACCTGTGCCAAGGGCATCGACAAGGTCTCCGGCGATCTCTTGACCGACATGCTGGAGCGGGAATTGCCGCATCACGCCATCGCGGTTCTCTCCGGTCCGGGCTTTGCGACCGATATTGCCAAGGGCCTGCCGACGGCAATGGCGATCGCCGCCGGCGACATGGCGGTGGCGGAACGACTGGCGCAGGCGATTTCCGGGCCGACATTCCGTCTCTATGCGTCCGACGATCGCGTCGGCGTGCAGCTTGGCGGCGCGCTGAAGAATGTTTTGGCCATTGCCTGCGGCATTGTCGAAGGGCGCGGCATCGGCGATTCGGCACGCGCGGCGCTGATCAGCCGCGGTCTGGCGGAAATGTCGCGCTTTGTCTGCGCCAAGGGCGGCAAGGCGGAAACGGTGCGCGGGCTCTCTGGCCTCGGCGATCTCGTGCTGACCGCGACCAGCCACCAATCCCGCAACCTGCGTTTCGGCATCGCGCTCGGCCGCGGCGAGGCGGCGGACCCATCGCATGGCGATCTCGTCGAAGGCGCCTATGCCGCCTCCATCGCGGCGCGGCTGGCACGCAAGCTTGGGGTCGATATGCCGATCGCCGAAGCGGTCTCGGCCATCATCGACGGCAAACTGGATATCCCGACGGCAATCGAGCAGTTGATGACGCGGCCGATTACGACGGAATGACTTGGCGCTTGAGTGTGGGGCGATTACTGGAT
This sequence comes from Rhizobium sp. BR 317, assembly GCF_047445835.1. NCBI lineage: Bacteria > Pseudomonadati > Pseudomonadota > Alphaproteobacteria > Hyphomicrobiales > Rhizobiaceae > Rhizobium > Rhizobium sp. BR 317. The sequence goes on from NZ_JARWLB010000003.1 coordinate 484,115, forward strand.
ATATTACTGGTAATAAGTCGGAGGCCGCGATGAGCAGTTCCCAAAAGCGTGCAATCAAAAATTATCGGTCGCGTCTTGAAGAACGTGGTCTAGCCCGTTTCGAGGTGCTTGGCCTTGATGGCGATCGTGCGCTCATTCGCTCGCTCGCGCGGCGTCTGGCGGAAGGGGGGACCGATGCGGCCCATATCCGTAATGTCCTGAACCAGGCGATCGCCGGCGAGCCGAAGAAGAAGGGTGGCGTTTATGCGTGGCTGCGCAGTTCGCCGCTTGTTGGAGCGGATCTCGATCTTGAACGGGTTCACGGCGAAGTGCGCGAGATCGATCTTTGACCCGTTATTTGCTCGATACCAATATTATCAGCAATACGGTCAAGCCGGAGCCGGCGCCTAGTCTTGCCGGCTGGTTTCAAGCACAGATAGATGATGACCTCTTCATCGCAGCGTCCACGATCGCCGAGATTCAGCGTGGGATTTTGATCAAGCCAGCAGGACGCAAACGGGACGATCTCGAAACCTGGTTTCTTGGCGCACAGGGACCGTTGGCATATTTTGCCGGACGCATTCTTCCCTTCGACGAGAGTGCTGCCCTAATATGGGCGCAACTCATGGCGGAGGGGCGAGCGGCCGGGCGACAGCGTGACCCCATGGACATGTTGATCGCCTCCGTGGCAATTGCGAATGAATGCATTATCGCAACGGACAACGAGGCGGACTTTTGGGGCCTCGACATCGTCAACCCCCTTCGCGCAGGGACAGGATGACTGGCGGCGTGCAAGGCTTCATCCATCACCATCAATGATCTGCTGATTCCCATAGGAGAATGAAAACATGCTGTTTGCCTTTGTCTGCAAGGACAAGCCCGGTCACCTGAATGTCCGCATGGACACGCGCCCCGCCCATCTCGAGTATCTGAACAAGCTCAATGCCGAGGGTACGCTGAAGATGGCGGGTCCATTCCTCGATGCGGATGGAAAGTCGAATGGCACCCTCGCCATCGTCAGCGCCGAAACGATCGAAGCGGCGAAGGCGATCGCCGATGCCGATCCCTATACAAAGGTCGGCCTGTTCGAGAGCGTCGAGATCAAGCCGTTCAACTGGGTCTTCAACAATCCGGAGGCATGAAACATGGCGCATTGGCTGTATAAATCCGAGCCGTCTTCCTGGTCCTGGGAGGCCCAGAAAAAGGCTGGCGAGAAGGGCACGGAATGGACCGGCGTACGCAACTATCTCGCCCGCAACAACATGCGGGCGATGCAGATCGGCGACAAGGGCTTCTTCTATCATTCCAATGACGGGCTTGAGATCGTCGGCATTGTCGAGGTCTGCGCGCTGTCGCATCCGGATTCGACCGCCAAGGACGATCCGCGCTGGGATTGCGTGGATATCCGCGCCGTTTGCGACATGCCGAAGCCCGTCTCGCTGAAGGATATCAAGGCCAATCCGAAACTTTCGCAGATGTCGCTCGTCACGTCGATGCGGCTTTCCGTGCAGCCGGTGACTGACGAGGAATATCTCGAAGTCTGCCGCATGGGCGAACTCGACAATCCGCCCGTCTGACACTTAGCTCGAGGATGATTTGAAGACCGATCCGGAAAGTTTCATTCGTGCGAACACCAGTCTCATGGCGCCGCCGCATGTGCCGGAAATCCGACTGCATCTGGCAAGCGAAGCCCATGATCTCTGGCTGAAGACGGAGGAAGAACTCGAGGCGATCGGTCTGCCGCCGCCGTTTTGGGCTTTCGCCTGGGCGGGCGGGCAGGGGC